>CAYGKN010000007.1:0-40389 GCA_964350565.1 uncultured Gammaproteobacteria bacterium | reverse complement strand
ATCTAATATTTGCTGACAAAATAGCTTTAGCAAGCGCCATCTCATGATGGTCATCACAAGGCAAAACAGATTGATGATGAAAAAGCAATCTTCTCGCTTCGTTTTTTGTGAAATCTATTTTTCCTTTTGCTAATTTTGACAATACAAAAACAGCATCTCCTAGCACTTTCTCCAACTCCACAATGGTGGTCATCATACCCAGCATCAAAGGTGCACTATTACCCCTAAACTCCTCTGTCAATGCCGGAAGACTTTCAAAATCGATCCCTTTCTTTTTGCAGGCCCCCAGAAAACATTCCAAATCTCTTTTCAGAAGTAGCGTATTTAGTGGGCCGATGGTTTCTCTATGTACCTGCGATAAGACATCAAACCATTGCTGTTGCTTAACCGAACCCATCGTTTGAACTTTTTCATCTTCATCATGAATTAAATTAAAAGGCTTTTGTGTTTTTAGGAGGTTTACTTTCTCTAAAGACAAGCTTTCATAACCCAACGCTTGCCGATCAAAATCCCAATAAAAGCCTGGTGGTAAATGTCTAAGTTCTACTCCACCACTAAAAAATTTGGTATTCTTTGCAAGCTCTAATAGGGCTTTTTCACCAATCCAATGAATCAATGGATCTTGATCTGGCACGAGAAACACCAGAGTTTCCAACATGGTATAAAAGCGTTCTGGCTCTACATCGGGTTCAAATCTCAAAACAGCAGATTTTTTAATGCCATTAAAATTCTCATCAACAGGGATATACTTGTCTTCAAAGTTGACCTCACCTTGACTCGCCAATACCACCGGATGGGTTTGTGATTGTTGATGCGATTGTTGTTGCTGTTGCTGATAATCAAAGCGCATTCCATCAGAACTGGTAGCCTGTTGTGCTAAAAATTTTCGTATGGTTTCGTTGTGCAAGGCAAGCAAGCTTTGGTCAAATTCTATTATTTGCATAAAGACACCCTTTATGCAAGCGATGCCCCTCTTGCGCCCCTATCTCCCATCACGTTAGAATAAAGTTTTACTGGAGCGATATTGGTGAGTACAGAACCTCAAAGTCAGGTGATTGTTGTCACTTCTGGAAAGGGCGGTGTGGGAAAAACCACATCCAGTGCGGCAATTGCCACAGGTCTGGCTGCTCACGGCAAAACCGTGGTCATTGACTTTGACATTGGCTTGCGCAATCTCGACCTCATCATGGGTTGTGAGCGACGTGTGGTCTATGACTTTGTGAATCTTATTCAAGGAGATAGCAATCTGGCCCAAACTCTGATTCGAGATAAGCGCGTGGAAAATCTCTATATTCTGCCCGCATCCCAAACCAGAGACAAAGACGCCCTCACCCTAGAAGGGGTCGAGAAAGTCATTGAAGCGCTCAAAGCCGAAGGTTTTCAATACATCGTCTGTGACTCCCCAGCCGGTATTGAGCGTGGAGCACAATTGGCCCTTTATTTTGCCGATACGGCTATTGTTATCACCAATCCAGAAGTCTCTTCCGTGCGCGACTCTGATCGCATCCTGGGGCTCCTCTCCAGTAAAACTAAACGCGCTGAGCTCGCACAGTCTCCGGTTAAAGAACATCTTGTGATTACCCGATATTCTCCTCAACGGGTAGCCAAAGGTGAAATGCTCAGCGTCTCTGATGTCCAGGACATCCTAGCCATCCCGCTCTTAGGTGTCATTCCTGAATCCAAGGCTGTACTGCGAGCCTCCAATGTGGGCGTTCCTGTGATTCTAGATACCGATAGCGACGCCGGATTGGCTTACTCGGATGTCATCGCGCGGTTTTTAGGAGAAAAACGCCCCATGCGTTTTGTTTCTGACAAGAAGCCTGGCATCATTGCACGGTTGTTTGGTAAACAAGAGGGAGAATTGGCATGAAAAATCCATTTAAGACCCTATTTAATCGTCGACAAACCAGTGCATCCCAGGCCAAAGAACGACTGCAAATTATCGTTTCTCATCAGCGGCAACGCCAGCAACTCGGTGGAGATTTTATGCCCCAGCTGCAGGAGGAATTGATTGCAGTGATTAGCAAGTATGTGCCCATCCAACGTGAACAAGTCAACATTGCCCTCGAACAATTGGGGAATCAGTCTATTCTAGAATTAAACATTGCCCTAAATGATGAGCAGCCTGAAAAAGTCACCGAAGTGTAACTAAAAATGCCCATTGTTCGGCATAGATCTGTCCTTTTCGCCTTGGCACTGTTTTATTGCTATGAATATTTCTTGCGCATCACTCCAGCTCTTTATCTCAATGAATTGATCCAACATTGGCACACCACAGCCAAAGGCTTAAGTTATATTGTCTCTGCTTATTACCTGGGCTACACACTAGGACAATTGCCCGCAGGAATTTGCCTCGATCACTACCCCAAACGACAGGCCCTTACCTTTGCAGCGCTCATCTCTGCCATACTGCTGTACTCATTACCCCACATCCAACAACCTTTCTGGGCATTCTGCTGCTTTCTAGGATTAGGATGCAGCGCCTCTTTTGCCTTCATTGGTGTGTTAACCATGGGATTAGAATTCTTTCCTCAATATTTCACAAGAATTATTGCGCTGTCGGTCGCGCTGGCCATGCTCCTGAGTGCCAATTTACAAATATTCTCTGCACATTTACTATCCTATTTTCAATGGGAAACACTCATCCAATTCACTGCATGGCTGGGACTCATCACTGCCCTGTTGTTGTGGTGCTATCTCCCCCAACATCTCCCCACTACACGTGTCATCAAACTCAAAGAAGCACTGCGGTCATTGATCTCTCGTCCCTTTTTAGTCAATGCACTGATCGGAGGGCTATACTACTTTCCCATTAATATTTTTACTTCCACCTGGGGGATCAGTATCCTGAAGCTTCATCATGGATTTTCTCTGATCCAGGCTACGTATTTGATGCTGATCTTTCAATGTACTCGCATCATTGGCACACTGCTCATTGGATGGATTTGCGATCGTGTTCCTAATGGGTATGCCTGGCTACTTCCCACTATTCTTTTAACTACACTCGGATTTCTCCTATTCATTTACTATCCTTCTCTTTCTCTACCTTGGACCTGTGCAGCATTGTTTGCGATCGGTTTGGGGGCGGGCGGAGACATTATCGTCTGGCGCTTATTCAAGCAATTCATTATTAACGATTTTCATGGCACTGCTAGTGCCATTACCAATATGATTATCAGTTTAACCACTGCATCAATGGGGTTACTCATTGGTCATCTGCTTTCTGTAAATAGTGAGACCATCAGCAACCTTCACCAACTCACCCGTGAACAATTCTATTGGGGATTCGCCTGCTTGCCCATCAGTTTACTGAGCGCTCTAGGATTATATCTCATCGTACTGAGAAAACATTTGAAGCGACAACCCACCGCTACAACCATTTCTTCGACTTAAAGTAGCCCAGCAGGGTTATGGCTATTCCTGCCATTGTACCTAAGACAACATAATACCCTTCGTGCCAATTTAAAATGGGCATATGTTTGAAGTTCATGCCATAAAGACTGGCCACAAAGGTTAACGGAATAAAAACAGTACCAAACAAGCTCAACATACGCATAGTTTCATTCATTTTTAAATTCATATTTGCAACATGAACTTCCCATAAATTACCCACCATCTCACTGTGCTGTGCAATCATACTCACCAACTCATCCGATGCATCTGACAAATCTCGATAATAGGCTCGAAGGGGCTTTGGGAACTTTCCTCGACGTTGCATCACAATGGCCTGCTGAACGCCAACACGCAGCGCATTCATATGTCGTCTTAATTGATGTTGCTCATGCTTTAGGGCGTAAAATTGTTGAGGCTGTGTCTCTTTCCCACGGAGCAACTCTTCCTCTAACCGCTCTAGATTAAAAGAACGCTTTTCTAAAATAGTATTTCCCAATGACAGCACCTGATTCAAAAACTCATATAAAAATGCCTTGTCTCGATGCACCAAAAACCATGAGTATCGGCTATCCAATAACCATTCTATTTTTAAAGCAATTGTTTCACATCCCCAATCCATGGTAATGAAAGCATTTTCCGATACGAGAAATGACCATGGGGAAGATTGAAATTGCTGTAACGCATCGTGATATAGGGCATGAAATACACCATAATGTTGTTCCTCAAAGACTTCGTAATGAGAATACGGAGAAGGCTCAATAACATCATTGATTACATTCCAACTGACTAATAATTTTTTTAAAAAATCTTTAAAGAGATCTTCCATCTTTCTAGATTTAAAATGCACCCAAAAAAAACTGTTTTCATTACTCAATAAACTGATGAGTTCTTCGATGGAGTTTACTGGATGATGAATCTTATGCTGTTCATCAAGTTGAAAAATCTGAATATTTTCTATCATGGAATCTTCAAGAAATTAAAAACCACCTCCACCGCAATCAATAAAATAATAATGATTTCCAAAGTAGAGGCATGTCGCTGCTCCAAGTAGCCATTGAACAGCATGAAAATCTCACTCAAGGTATTGATTTGGCGATTTAACATTTCTGCACGTTCTCGAATATCCAGATAGCGAGCCAACATGGCATACTCACTTTCTAAATTTGGATGTTGCCAGAAAAACTTAGGCTGGTATAAAAAATCTCCTAATAAATTGATTTCGCTTTTTACTGAAACGATTTCTCCAATGATTTTTTGTAATTGACGCCTAGGGAGATCGATCCGCCCCTTGACGGATAATTGATGCGTGAGTGGAGAATAACGCTCGATCAGAGCTTCCATTTTTTCTTCGTAATATTTCAGTTTGATCGATTGTGATAAGCCATAAGACAACCCCAATCTCAAGTCGTGATCATCTTCTTCTAACTCTAAACAATCCACATTAAAATAAGCATGAGGATACATCTTGGTTTTTTCCGTGGGATGGATGTAATGATACCCATCAAATTGTCGCTGTGCATACCATTGATGCGCATAATCTTGCACCAACTCTATCCACTCTTTTAATGCTTTTTTCGTAAAATTCCAAGCAATGAGCGTGCCATTTTTAAACACGTAAATGCTTGCATCTTTTTCTGGAAATACCAACTCCAGCGCACGCCAATGCTTATTGACCAAGCAACTTTTTTTTAACTTTAAATAACGCTCCAATGCCATTAACTGGAATTGCTCTCCCAGCGCATAGGTTAAACATTGCATATCAATTTCCCTAATTTTTCTTCTAATCGTTTCAAAAACGCTTCACTCAACTGCACGCGTGCTTTCAATGCCCATATTCTGGGATTTTGAAAGAATTGAAGTTTTACCGCATCTTTTTCCGTCACAATACAAATTCCTGCTGCTGGAATATCTTGGGGAACAAACCCATGATGATCGGGAAATATATGAGGAATGTACGAAACCCCCAATTGAGAAAGCATATCAAAAAAACGCTGTGGTTTCGCAACCCCCGCTAGCGCATGCACGGGCTCATCATCAGAAAAACTATTCAACGATCGCTCTTCTCCAGACAATAAATTCACACAGCACAACCCCTCCCAAGCGAAATGCGTCGCATCCGCCACACTGCCCAACGACAAACAACAATCCGCATCTTCAAGGCGCGTACTTGATTCTCTCCAAGGACCCAATGGTAAAAAATGCGGATTTTTTGTATGAGAGTCTAACAGTACAATTTCAATATCTCGCCACAAACTCAAATGCTGCAAACCATCATCACTGAGCAAAATATCACATTGACCACTCTGCAATAACGCTAAAGCTGCCCAATAACGACGCTTGGCCACCACCACAGGCACCCCTGCCTCTCTGGCCAACCATACTGGTTCATCTCCAACCCAGTAGGGATCGCTATCAGGTTTTACCCAACAAAAACGCTGCTGATAATGCCCACCAAAACCACGAGAGACAATACCGGGGCGATATCCACGTGCCTTTAATGCCAATGCCAAGGCCAGCACCACCGGTGTTTTACCATTTCCGCCTGCCGTTAAATTCCCCACCACAATCAAGGGAATGGGTAAACGCGCCACCCGGATTACTTTAGAACGAAAAAGCGCATAACGGATACGGCTGATCCACCCATAGATCACCGAGAATGGCCACAACACATAGGCCCACCAGGGAGGTTGTTCATGCCACCAATGTGGCGGTGTGAATCGCTTACCCATAAGATTGAAACTGTAATTGATGTAACTTGGCATACAAACCACCCTTGGAGAGTAACTGTCGATGCGTCCCAGATTCTACAATGGTCTGATTGTCCATCACCAGAATTTGCTGTGCTTGTTCAATCGTAGACAATCGATGCGCTATCACCAACATGGTCGTTTTCTTCGAACGCATCGCCAAGGCTTGATTAATCACTTGCTCAGATTCACTATCAAGAGCCGACGTGGCTTCATCCAAGATCAAAATGGGCGCCGCTTTGAAAATGGCCCGTGCCAATGCCAATCGTTGTCGCTGCCCACCAGAGAGTAACACCCCATTGTCTCCAATCGGCGTCTCTAAGCCTTGAGGCAACTCTTGAACAAAAGACCAAGCATTCGCCTCTTCCAATGCCAATCGCACGCGGTCATTCGTAAACTCTGATTGTCCATAGGCCACATTGGCCGCCACCGTATCATTGAATAACACCACATGCTGAGAAACAATAGCCAATTTCTCTCTCAAACTCGACAAACGGTAGTCTTGCAAATCAATACCATCCAGTAAAATACGCCCTTCTGTGGGTTGATAAAAACGCAGCAACAACTGCACCAATGTACTCTTCCCACTCCCAGAACGCCCCACGATGGCCGTAATTTCTCCCGGGCGTAACTGAAAATTCACCTCGAAGAGGACTTTTTTCTTCTCATAGGCAAACCCCACTTGCTCGAAAGTCACCTCTCCCCGAAACTCTTGCACCTCCAATTGACCCGCATCCACTTCTATAGGACCCTCTAGGAGTTCAAACACACGCTGCAGAGCAGCCAGCCCTCTCTGAATACTAGCATTGACCGTAGAGAGATCTTTAAGGGGTTTGAGAAGGGCAAACATGGCACTCACGAAAGACACAAATCCCCCAGCGCTCACCCCAAAACCATGGGTCATGGTGGCCAAATAAATAATCACCGCCAACGCCATAGCCGCAAACAATTGCACCGCACTGCTCGATAAGGTGCGAGTCAGCACCACTTTGAGTTCTAAAAAACGATTGCGACCCACCGCTTTTTCATACTTATTTTTCTCATAGGCTTGCGCACCAAATAAACGAATTTCTCGATATCCCGTCAAGGATTCTTCAACAATATGAGTAAGCGCACCAACGCTGTGCTGAATATTTTCATTCAATCGACGCATTCTCACACTGGCATATTTGGATAAGATCGCGATACAAGGCAATGTCAACACAAAAATGGCTGTGAACTGCCAACTATTAATCAACATCACCACCAACAACCCCAACACCAGCACACTCGATTTGAGTACAATGGTGACCGATTCAGTACAAGCTTGAGCGAGTTGATTTAAGTGATAAATATGCACAGATAATAAGTCACTGCCGTTAGTTTTGTCTAAAAAACGAGCAGGATAATGCAGGTACTTTTCAAACAGGGCATTGCGATAATGTTGCACCAAACCCAAACCCACGTAGTGGATTCCATAGTTCGCACACAAACTCGAGACTCCACGAAATAAAAACAATCCCATGAGTACCACAGGCAACCAACGCAAAAACGATAAGTCTCTAGCAACAAAACCTTTGTCCAACAAAGGCTTCAAAAAATAAACAAAGGAGGCATCTATCAGTGAATAACAGACATTCCCCAACAAGGCCAAACACAATGCCCACCACAATGGCCTGGCATCCGTGAGCAAACGACGCCATTGGCCCTTGCCCTTCATAAATTTCCACCTCTAAAATTCCTATTCTAACAAATTATTGGCCCATTCGCATCCTTTACTTGGCACACCATAAGTCGCATAATGAGGACATGAAAGTAACCATCGCAACACGGAGTAGCCCTATGGCCCTCTGGCAAGCCCATTACGTGGGTCAACAATTACAAAGCCTAGGCGTAGATTACGCCCTCTTGCCTCTGACGACCCAAGGAGATCAGCAACTGGACTCCCCCGTCCATGAACTGGGTGGAAAAGGCGTGTTTCTAAAAAATCTTGAGCAGGCGCTGCTAGAAGGGACAGCAGATATCGCTGTGCACTCCCTCAAAGATGTACCCGCTCACCTTGATTCCCAATTCTCTCTCGCCGCCCTCCTCCCCGCACCAGAGCGAAGAGATGTCTGGATCTCTAGAAATTGTTGTGCAACCTTCGAACAACTCCCCAAAGGCGCACGAATCGGCACTTCCAGCCCCAGACGGGTCGCTCTACTCAAACATCTCTATCCCGATTATCAACCTCTGATGCTACGTGGGAATGTCAATACCCGATTGGCGCGATTAGAAAAAGGCGACTTTGAGGCCATCATTCTCTCAGGGGCCGGAATGCAACGTCTAGGGATATGCGAAAAAATTGGAGGGTATTTCGACCCTCATCGCTTCATTCCTGCCGCCGGTCAAGGGGCTCTGGCCATTGAGGTGAAAGCCGATCATCAAAAATATCTAGAGCCCCTAGCAACACTCCATTGTCACAAAACAGCACGACTGGCTCTTGCAGAGCGTGCTACGGCTAAATCGCTTCATGGAGGATGTCATCTTCCTCTAGGAGTCTATGCCGAGGAAGGAAATAACCAACTCTCCCTTCGAGGTTGTTTACTCAGCCCTGATGGCAGTCAGGCAAGATATGGCCTCTACCAAGGTCACGATCCCGAGACGCTTGGAAATGCTCTCGCTGAATACCTACTCCAGGAAAACGGTCAAACCATTTTTAAACAATCCCAAATGATTTCATGAATTCCATCCATTTTTTCTATACCGCTCTGACGTTTTGGATCCATCAAACTCAGGAGACCGTATGCGAATAAAAATAATTCTTACCCAACCGCTTTACTACAGCAAGGCACTCTCTAAACAGCTTCCCTATAATGGAGGCATCCGCTTGCTTCCTCAATGGCATCTAAAAGTCACCCCGCTCTCCGCAGAAAAACTGGAGCAACTCCAGCAAGAAGCATATACATTTGGTATTTTTTCTAGCCCATTTGCGATTGCCTGTTTCCATCAGATGGGGTTACACGCCACTGTCCAAGAATGGGCCTGTGTTGGTGGCACCAGTGCAATGCATTTGAGAAATATCGGCTTGTGCCGACACCCCATGTTCCCCTGCCAGCATGCCGGCCTCGGTGCCTTATGGCCGCTTATTTCTCAGCGCATTGCGCCTTCTGATCAACTGGCTATGTTTTCTGGAAGCAAACCTCCAGACCATTTAATCGAAAAAACCAGTGAGTTAGGAGCAACCGTTCACCACTACCCTCTCTACACTCAAATCCCTACGTCATTCCATCGAGACCTCTTCCGACGAGACTGGAAATTTGGGCGATTAGTCTGTGTGACTGCACAAACGGCCTGGGATCAACTGGAAAAAAATTTAAACTCATTCGGTGGTTCTCTGCGTGGGAAAATCATTTTAAGCGGCAGTCCACAGCTGACCAAATATATCGCCTCTCGCCATCCAAACCTATCGATCTGGACAGCTAGCCAACCCACCCCTGAAGCCCTTAGAGCATGTCTAAAAATGAGCCAGGAAGCAATCCTATGAAATGGTTGCGCTATCTGCTGCCCTTGATCCTCATCGGTGCTGCACTGTGGTGGTACGATAGGCATGCACATGACCAAAGACCACCGAGAGTCAACCACAAGACCTTTGTCTCTCCAAAGCCCGCCCCTACATCCATCTCCTCGCAAGCTTCTCTACCTTCCATACATGATTGCCCCGATTGGCGCCTAACCGTCTGGTGGTTGCGCAATCACCTGTCACCCTATCCTGTTGAAGCACTCCATCGTTTCCACGACTGGCAGGCTCAATATCCTCAGTGTCTGCCCTCTCCTATGGCAGAAGCCATTGCACACTGGGAATCTCAATGGATTTCCACCCGACAAAACGCCCCTAAAAATTTGTGGCAATCGTGGCTACATTGGGTAAGTCCCCAGAGTGCTCTACTGGATCCCAACGCCCTATCGACCTTTGATGACTTATTAATCCATACGGAGATCTCATGCGCTTAAAATTCTGGTTATATGTCCTCATGTTCTTTGGATTATCAGGGCTTTCTTGGCATACAACCGGCCCCATTCTCACGGTGCATTCTGCACTACACAGCGCTTCTGCACGCGTATATCCCCTACTGTCTTCCATCATCGCTCTGCGCTTGATTTTACTCTGTCTACAGGCCACTTATCGATGCTATTTAAACCAACGTGAGCAACGTTTTCAAGCGCATTTGCGTGCCACACTGCTCATCGGCAATTGGAAATCATGCCACATCCCCAAACGCCTATCTCAAAAATATTGGTGGGGAAAGATCCTCTCAACGCTTAGCAAAACCCACTTTGAACCCCAAAAATTGCGCTTAGAAATTCAACAACACTGGCCCGCTTATACCCGGCATTGTGATTGGATTCTTGCCACTTGGCATCTGCTGCAAAAGACCCCGCAAGAAGCCCGCCCTTTACTGGAGCCTTGGCTTTTACGCAATCCGGAATGGCCCATCGCCACCCTACTGGGGATGTGGTTATACGAACAAGAGGAAAATGCATCAGCGATTTTTAAACTACCACTCGAATCCCTCACGCAATTTCCTGGATTCGAATGGAAGCACCATAAAACATGGTTAGCCTTGCAAGCCGCCAAAGCCATTCGACAAACTCACACCGCCCATGAATTGGCGAGCTTGATGAAACACCTTCCTAAAGTTTGCCTGGAGGTTCATACCGTCACATTGGCCTACACAGAACACCTCTGTGCGTTCGGCCAAATCAAAACAGCCAAACAATGCTTAGAAAAACAATTACAACACCGTCCACACCGCACCCTATGGTATGCCTATAGCCAATTGCCACTCGACAATCCCAAACCCTTATTGCAATTCTTGGAAGCTATATCTGTTACTGAAGATACGCGTTCAGACTGGCACTGTGCCATGGCAGAATTGGCAAAACGCTTATCTTTGGAGGGTATCTTTCAACAACACCTTCTGCAAGCCAAGCAACACGGCACCAATTTCTGGATAGAAACACTACAGGCTCAAGCCAAGGCACAACAGAAGCAGTATATGGAGGCAACTATGCTTTATCAGAATCTTCTGAATCAGATCGCTGTGACGGATTAGATAATTTATCTTCTAACCTTTGAATTTTATCTTCCATGTGTGACAATTTGGCAATGATATCCGATTCTTCCATTTCAATGCGCCTTAGGGTTAACAGCACCCGACGAATGTCTTCACTTTCTTTTTTTACCGCTTCCACACTGTCTCTGACATTGCGATGAATAAAAATCGCGGAGAAATTCGCGGTCAATACAGAAAAGAGCGCCAAGCCAATCAAAATCAAGAGACTGGCAAATAATCGACCTGCGGTACTAATCGGGACAATATCGCCATAACCCAACGTAGAAATGGTCACCCACGCCCACCAAATGCCATCACCCAAGTTACGAATTCCAGGATCCAGCGTAGACATCACAATCCCTGCAAAGAGCACAATAAAAAGCGCAGACCATATGGTCGACTTCAAACTATTGTCTGAAAAATTGTCTACACAATTGTCTATCCAGGGTAGGGCCAGCCATAGAATAAATACAATGCGATACTGACGCGCAAATTGCTCCATGGGTGCATAATGGAATAATAAAGGGATCCCCATGATCAACAAGGCAAACATCCCCCAATTCTGCTGGCAATAGACCATTCGATTCGGCACTAAGACCCAACACCAAGCCGTTTCCAGGGCCAACCAGGCCCAAATGAGGCTATTGATCAGATAGGTCTGCAAGGGAGTAAGTTGATGATCAAATTCCCAGTGCCATTGCAGCGCCAACAACAGAACCAACAATAGGCGTGCTTTGTTAAAAAAATGACTGACTTTTCTCAAAGTCGTATCTGTAGGCGCATAGGCCCCAAACATGCCCAATACGCGGTGAAAGGTCTTCATGTTGCATTTTCACAGAACTTGAGTACATTATAGTGAAACAACAGGAGAGATGCATGTGGGAAAAAGTCATTGCCGCAGCCATGATTGTCGGTTTATTGTTTTTTATGGGCCCGGGAATGCTCGCCCGTATCAAGGCCACCACTAAACAGGAGTGGTCCGACAGCTTTAAAATCATGGGTTATTTGGCTGTTGGCTTAATCGCCTTCATCAGCTTATGTGTTTTTATTTTACGCCAATCTTAAAGGAGGGATTATGAGAATCAGCACCATCGCACTCACGGGCATACTGAGCACCACGCTCTTTGCCGCCACCAACATGAAAGAAATTTCTATGCAATTTAGCGCCACCGACTGGGTGAGCACCCAAAAAGCTACAGTTTTATTGGGAATTGATGCCAATTTGACCCCTGCACAGATGAAGCCCTTTCACCAACACATGAAAGACACATTAGAAAAAATTGCCAAAAGCGATTGGCATGTAACTTCTTATACACGGAACCCAACCAACACTGGTTTAGAACATATCCACATCAATGCCCAAACCCGCATCGAGATGCCTGCATTGAGCGGCATACGCGCCAAAGCAGAAGGCTTGAACACCCCAGGGGTACAATACCACATCGATAATATCGGCTTTCATCCTTCGAATGCCGAACGCGAATCCGTCTATGCCCAGCTACGTGAAGCTCTTTATGCACGTACTAAATCCGAATTAAAGCAAATTCGTGTACAATTTCCAGACATCCCTTTTGAAATTGAAAAAATCACCATGAATGCTTCTTGGCCCAGACCAGGCCTATTGCGCATGAACGTAGTCAACAAAGCACAAGAGATCCAATCCCCTCAACAGCAAGTCAGTGAGCGCGCCGAAATGCACGCCTCAGTGGTGTTTGGGGCGAGGGAATAATTTTTCAAAAACCTATTGACATTCATCTCAAAACAAATAGAATTGATGTCCTGACCCCAGGGAAAAGGCTGAAAATGCAACTTAGGAATTAGGAGGATTGCATGTACTCAGCACTCAACACATTCTTGCTCAAGAATGCCGGCCTTTCTTTTATTCATATGCAACCTGCTAAAGGGGCAGAGCTTGACAAGCCAGACACCATTCAGTTCATCGACCAACAAGCCAAAACCATTGATTTCGATTGGGCCAACCTAAATGCTGAAAAACAACAACTACTCAATCGCTTCTTGCTGCTGACATATCAATTCCGCGTGTTTTACACAGATAGCATGAACCAATTAGAGGCTTTTTGTTCCCAACGTCAACTCGATAAAACACCAATCACTTCTTTACCCCATCTACTGCAAAGTGCTTGGCTACAAGCACAAGCGCCTGAGAAGGACAGCAGACTCAGCACACAAGACGCCAAAAATTCCCTGAAGCAGTTGCTTAAAAAGCAGCACCGGGAACCCCATCTGAACAATCGAGCCTTCACGGGACGCTCCGCAAATTCCCCACAAGAGGTCCCTGATATTCGAATAGAGCTTCTTCCCCAAAGCGCCAGTAGCCATCTAGAAACCAAAAGAGAAGAAAAAACCAGCATTTCTCCCAACGATGATGCAGGAATTCAAGGAGTCGAAGCATTGTTCGGATCCATGAATTACGCACCCATCCCTGAAGGGCAAGATGTGTTAAGTCCTACCGCTTATTTTTTTGACTTACTACGGATCTCTGATAACTTGACCATTGCCAGTCAAAAAACCAATCCCAATCCTTCTCTAAATTTATGGATACGAAGACCTGATTTATATCAAATCCCCCTGAATAACGATTCCGCCACCCAACTAATCCCCACACTCTCAGTGGTCAACCAAGCCTTGATCACCCACATTGGAATCACCGGCAATGTACCTACGGATCCCAATGCTGCATTGGAAAAATATTTTAAAGAACGCGCACAAACTCCACATTTATTCTTACCTGCGCTACTCTTGCCTTGGGTGCAGATTACAAATTGTTTTTCTAAGCAAAAGCTATCCTATTCGGACTTAATCAATGCCGTATCCCCCAATCTCACACAAACTTTCCTCAAAAGCCAACCTCATCCGCAGCGTCTGCTATGGTTCGGGAATTCCAATATAAGCCCGGAAGACTATTGGGCATTCCAATTTCCAGAGAGCACCACCACATTGTTGCAAACGCGTTATAGCAAATTGGGAGTGGATGAAAAAACGCAAGCAGCGCCCATACCCAATTTATTAAAGCAATTGCCACTCACTTATTCACAATGGACTGATTTAATCCTTAGGCCCGATGCTGCTCCCTCACGCCGAGATACTTCCCAATTCTACGTCAATCAAGTCACCAATGAATCTCCCATGAAACTTCAATTGGGAGAAAGTGATGAGCGCATTATCAACTTTTCTCCAGAAAAATTTAACCGCTTGGCCATGTTCACCAGTATCGCACAAAAATTGGGATGGAGTTATGACACCTTAGAACAAGTGCTGACTTACATGCCTTCGGGATTTCATGCCACAGAGATCAGCAACATGCCCGTCACTACACTCTCAGGCATGGCTTGGCTCAACAACACACTCAACGCCGATCCCATCGCATTGTGCGCAGTGTTTAGTGTTTTTGACAATACCTATTTCGAAACCCAATTAAACTTAGGCAATACAAACCTCTTGCTCATCGATAACAATTTTGCAACCTCTTTACAATCGTTACTTGACACGTTGAAGGCACTGATCAACACTCCAGAAAGCACCATGGTCCTCGACCCCACAAAAAAACTCGACTTGAATCTCGCCATTCGTTTGTGCACGGCTTTTGGCATTGACATTAACACGCTCTACTATATTGCTGAGCCTTTGCTCAACGTCTGGGAAGCGCATGACGACACTTTTAGCGATGCAAAATTTATTTTATCTCGACTCTCCTGGCTCAGCACGGTAGCCAATGCGCTCAATCTGCATGTACTAGAATGCTTAGAAGTCTACGGATTTTTTAATCAAAGCACCCATCAAGTGGATGAATCGTTAGCGACTTATTACAGTGAACTGGCTCAAGCCTTTTTATCTCAACCTCTAGCTACTTCTCCAGAAGAGGCTCAAGGAATTTTCGCTCAGATGGATGCCTTAAACGATTATGCACAAGGTTTAAATGCCCTCAACATTGACTTTAGCCAACTGCGATTCATCACTTGGGGCATTGAATCCAAATCTGCCACTCTCAGGGCCACACTAGTCTCAGCAGTCCAAAAACAACTTGAAAGTTTGAGAGCGGATTTCTTATCGGAAAGCAAAGCAGAAGAAGCACCTACTGCCTCTTCTACTCCTCTACCGGTACACCTGGAACCCTTGCTGTTGCAAACCATGGCCGTACTTCAACAATCCTTTAGTTTCGATGCCGATACGCTCCACAAATTATTCATGCAATTTTTTATGTATCGACCCGAAATTGCAAAATTTTTGCAAGCCGATCCAAACGTAAAAACCCTTTCTACACAATCCCTACAAGACATTTATCGATTGTGCCTCTGTGCAAAAACTCTCAATTTGAAAACTGATACCCGTGAAGAGCGCACTGATACCGATGCAGTATCGTTGCTGGCCCAGAGCCTAGGCACTCAGAAAAACTCCAGCAATCCCTTATCCATTTCTTCGGGGTTTTTGGTATTGATTCAAAAAATCTCTCAACTTTCTCAACAAGCATCCGATCATGATGGGAAAATTTTGTGGTATTTGCAAAGCAACCAATTCAAATTACTCTCTGATTTCCTGTCTGTAAACTTAGTCACATTAAAATATCTATTTTCATTGTTCACGCCGGATGTGACCAAAGCTACTTTTATAGAGAAAGTAGGCTATCTATTAGACGCCGATTCCACACTCTCATTCATGAAGCAACTGCATGCCAAAGACGCCAATATGCTGCTTCAACACCAACAAACCCTCAGCAGCATGTACGATAATGATTATACTCAGCCTCAGTCTGAAGATTATGATCGCTATGCCAACATCGCAAAAGCGTTTAGTGCCTTGTTTTCTAGAACACTACCCAAAGCTTATCGCAATGCACTGGGTGGAGTTCTAGAACAATCTAGAAATGCGCTACTCAATGATGCCATCAGTAAATTAGCCACTCCACAATTACCACTATATGATGCCGATGCCTGGTCAGATTATCTACTGCAAGATGTACTGATGTCTGGTTGCGAGAATACTTCTCTGATCATCTGTGGCACTCAAGCGCTGCGCGTCTTTTTGCAACGCTGCCGATTGGGATTAGAAACAGCAAGCTATTTATCCGGAATTAGTTCAAACACGATTAAACAAGAGATCCCCGAGAGCTGGTGGTCTTGGCTGCAAGAATACCGCCTCTGGCAAGCCAATCGAGAAGTGTTGCTCTATCCAGAGGATTATCTGGATCCTCAATTGCGAACGGATGCTTCAAAAGAATATAACGATCTTATGTATGCACTCAGTGGGGCACAGCCACTCGATGATACCAACGTACGCACCTCAATGCTCACCTACTTAAATGCGCTTCAAACGCTTTCAAAGTTGGTGCCTGTGGATCTATTTTTATTGCAACAAGATGGTATAGATACCCCTCAAAGCTATCTTTTGGCACGTACTCAACATTTTCCGCCACAATATTACTATCGGTTGTTTTTTGGGCCCACAGTCTCCTCGAAAAACCCCAATATCAGCAAACCCTTTCCCAATAATAGTTATTGGGAAAAAATTGATGTAAAAATTCCAACGCCGTTTGTGAGCATGGTCTATGCATTCAACCGATTATTTTTATTCTGGGTGGAAGCTAAATTTAAATCTCAAACTACCCTGAGCAGTTCCACGAAAGTGGAAAACAGTGCCATTATTTCTGTAACCATCCGATATGTTTATCAAGAGACCAGCACCACTTGGTCTTCTATACAAACCCTGATCGATAAGTGGGAATTTTCAGCAGATACCTTGGCAGCTTTTTCCCAAGGATCGAACAGCAAACCACAAATCACCAATGTTGAAAATATTGTGTTTGGAAAATTGGATGACATGATTAACTATAGTTTAAATACGGTAAAAGTCGCTTACAATCAAACAAAAGATATCATTGAAATTGAATATATACCCATCGACGATCCAGTACAAAATAAAGGCATTGCAGGCATTAGTTATCAATCAAGCGTTACTAAAGCATGGAAAATTAGCAGCGACTTTAGTGTTTATTCTGATGATCCAGTTGAGGAAAAGAATGAGCCAGTCATTCCGACAACTGAACCCCCCAATAATCCTTTAATCAATTACTCATCGTCATTGTTTATGAGAAATTCTCAGGGTCGCGCAGGCAACCTGTGGAATCTTGCTTCAGGTTTATCTTTTCAGATGGGCACAGCAGAAAACCCGCTTTCTTATTACAGCCCTACCCCTAAAGTGGTCACCTTATCGAGCTGCTATGTAGGCGCTGAAAATCATTTAACGTATCAATTAAGTGCACATATCTTAAAGCCCTGCTATCCCTCTTCGACACAACACGGTTCGACAGTGGATGTTGAAATGAATCAAGGAATTTTGATGCTCAAAGATGACGCGCCCTTTGTAGATATCATGAATGCCCGAACCACAAAAACTGATGATTTCAGCAATCCGTTAGAGTCACTGTTGGGGTATACCGCAACCATTCACCTAGGAAATGTATCTCTTTTACTCTTACCCAGGACACCCTTAAAACTGATCCCTCCGAAAACCGTTTTCCCCCCATACTCAAAAGTCTGGACTGAATCTCCCTACTTCGAACAATACTACCAAATCACGCCTTTAGGCTCGGATGCGATTTCTAATACTCTTTACTATGCGCAAAACAACAGCATCCATAATTTCTATGAAAATACCACCATACCTAGAAAATTTAAATACAATAGTTTCTTGCCCCCGATTGGCGCCCCCATAGAATCCAATCTTGCAAAACAATTTAACCCGAATCCTACCCTGATGTTTTTTACTCCAGTAGTAAAAAACTCTTTTGCTCTTGGCAATCCGCTCATGGATGTCGGTGGCGTAAACTGGTCGGAAAAACCACGGCTCGAAAACACCACCCACATGAGCATTCAGTTACCCCCTTATCGGTTTGATAAACTCATTGAGGAGCCTGTTAAATATGAATTGGTCAAGCTGTTGCCTGATAGGATCCCGATTAACTACAACAGCGGATTTGCATCCTACTACTGGGAGCTGTTTTTCCATGTGCCGATGTTAATGGCTAAACTTTATCGGCAACAGCAAAATTTCAAACAAGCACAAGCTTGGTTGCATCATGTCTATAATCCCATCAATCCCATTTTCTTGCCCATGTATGCCGGCCTCATAAAGCCCATCGTCACCCCTTTCTTATTCCCTCCACTCAATAGCAGCTTGGAGGATAACTTAGAAGAATATTTAACCGATAAAGATGTTTTAGACGTTTACCATCAACACAGTTTTGACCCCTTCCGCCTGGCAGAAGTACATCGCATCGCCTTTAAAAAGTATGTCGTCTTACAATACATCGAACTCTTACTAGATTGGGGCGATTACTTATATACCCAAAACACCAGAGAAACCATTGCCAATGCGCTGATCTACTACCATCTCGCTGATGAATTGCTAGGGCCAAAACCCCATCCCGTCATCTCCACGACCAGTGCTGATGTGTTTTTAGATATTAAGCAGGTCAAAAGCCTTCCAGCGACTATTCCTCCCGCTCCTGCCTTATGGCTCTTGCAAGATAGCTCTCAAACTTGGTATCTCATGGGAACCGATGGCAAAGGGAAACCTGTCAATGGCAGTTTATCCTCTCTGGTTGGAAGCAGTGCACAACCGGGAACTTATCCCGATTTAGCCTCCTTAGCAGATTTTCTGAATCAACTAAATGACCTCACGTTATTATTGCAAGACCAGACCCTTCAACAGCAAGCATTGCAATTGACTAAGCTGGGATTGGGGATCAGTGATAAAGTGCTCAATGCCGCCCAGCTATTAACCTTAGGTAAAAATCCTAACGCTGGAACTCCGATTCCGCACGAGGATGATGAGGAAGTCATTGTCCCCATTCCAGGAGACACACCCCAACAACAAACTTACCCATATAATGATATCACGGGCATTTATTTTAAAGTTCCACCCAATACCCAATTAACAACATTGTGGGATAAGTTAGCGGATAGGCTCTATAAAATTCGACATTGTGAAAGTATCACGGGGCAATATGAGCAGCTACCACTGCTATCCCCTCCCATTTCTCCAGAGGACTTACTGCACGACCAAGCCAGTGGGGCTGTAGGTCAGCACAAACTGGTAGCACTCCCTTATCGCTTCTCTACGGTATCTGCTTATGCCGAAAAGTATGTAAATGATCTCATCGGTCTGAATGCACGGTTACTCAGCGCATTGGAAAATAAGGATGCCTCACAGCTAGCTAATCTCCAAGTGCAATACCAAAATACGGCCTCAAATTGGCAAGTCAATCTTGCGCAAATGGAGCTGGATGCCATTGACGTACAGATGGAATTGCTCCAAGCAGAATTGGATAATGCCAATTACCAGGTGGATTATTACACTCAATTAATCAAATTGGGACTCCTCCCTGAAGAGAAGTCCGCTGAACGACTCAATGCAGCAGCCATTGCGCCCATGGGTGTCGGTATGGCAAGCAACTTAGTGGCCGCCATTGCAGCGGTTGCCCCTGAAGTGAATGCGCCATGGTCCGTCAGTGAAGGTGGTGTGCAAATTTCACAAGCAGCAAGCTTTGCAGCCGCAACCAGTCTAACATTGGCCCAAATCCTACAAGCCAGTGCCTCTCTCTCTGCTCAAATGGGCGCAGACAAGCGCCGTTCACAAGAGTGGCAAAACCAATTGACACTGGCGCAGAATCAATCTCAGCAAATTCAGTTGAAGATTGCCGATCTAAACAATCAGCAACAAATCCTGCAAGAGCGACTCTCGATGCAGCAAAGTGAATTGGCTTATCGACAAAAAGTTCTTGATTTTTACCAAAGCCGTTTCACCTCTGCCCAACTCTACAGTTGGATGAGTGGCCAGTTAACCCAGTACAGTCAAACCACTTTTGCTGTGGCCAAAGTCTTCGTGCGCTATGCAGAATTGGCGATGTTTAGAGAGTTGGCTGTATCTTCTCAGAATTCCCAAGTAGAAAATATCTATTGGATGGCTGCTCAAAATGGCTTGAGCTCAGGAGAGTCTTTGCAAAATGCGCTACGCAACATTGAATCACAATACCTCAAAGACAATGCGAGAAAACTGATTGCACAAGCCCCCATTTCTGTGAAGAAAGCTGCCGATATCAAAGACTTTAAAGAGTTATCTAGCAAGCCCATTACCTTTCAGGTCAACCTCAATGATAAGAACGCCCTTTTGACCAGCCTCACTGTGAATGTGCTGGGTTTGTCTGGTCCCTATCAAGATTACCATCTCTTGCTACAGGTCAAAGAAGGAGGATGGGGGGTAAATCAAATGCGCATTTCCAGTGGCATCAACGAAAATGGGTTGATGCGATTCCAGGATGATATGAACAGGTACTTGCCCTTTGAGGGATTGGCTCTTGATAAAAATAGTGAATGGACACTTCAAGTCTACAACGCTTCTAGTGATGACAGCATGGATTACAGCAAAATTACCGATGTGATACTAAACATTGAATACTCAGTCCCAGCCGCTGCCCATCCCAGCCTGGGGAGGTCGCGCCCCATTGATACCATTGGTTTTTATGGTAAACGACATCAGCAATCCGGCTCTCCAGAAGAGCGCACTGACGGACACGAAGTCAAATCGGCGATATAACAAGCGGAGGCATTATGGCACTGACCATTGGACAGGCACAAGTTCCCTGGAAGTCTGTGCAAGACAATCAGGGAACCCAACTTTTTCGCTATCTGTTCGAGCTCACTCCTGCCCGATCCCTGATCCCCAGCATCACCCTAAGCGCTTCCACCTCGACATCGTCTAGTATTTGGGGGGTAGGTTTCCAAGATGACGCCGTTATGAGCATTCAGCGCAATACCACATTTGGTTGTGCCAACTATGAAGATACCTCCACTCACTTTAAGGAAGGCTTTGTTCATAATCAGTATGGCGTATTGCTGCTATTGCCCTCTACAGGACGAGAAACACAAAAAACGTTTAACGATGTGACTTATGCCATCCAGTATTATCAACCCCGATCTGCCGATGCCTTGATCACCATCGAGCATTGGCAAGCCGATGGAACGCCCTCCTTTTGGATCATTCGAGAGCATGATGGGGTGATTCACACATTAGGCGATGCAGAAGAAGAAAAAACCGCATCTACGATTCAAGATCCCCAAGATCCTCAAAAGATTTTTCAATGGAATATCCGAGAAACTCGAGATGCTGCTGGCAATGTCATGCGTTATGAATACAGCAGTGATGATCATCAACCCAATCTTTACCTGGAACGCCTCTTATACAATAACTATCTGGATGAAAAACAAGAAACCCATTACGCCTGTAGCCTAGATTTTTCTTATGGCTTGGTGAAACAAAATCACAATACCTTTTCCCCACCCACCGCAGCGATACGTCCTGATATTGCTATGAATTACCGTGCAGGTTTTTTGATCGCTCAACAGCGCCTGTGTTATCGCATCGAACTACGCCACCACTTTGTTCAAGAAGCCATTCCAGATGCTTTAGTACACTACTGGGAATTTGAATATCAAAACTCCCAGGGATTGAGTCAATTACAAAAAATAACCTCCGTGGGTCGACGAATCGATTTAAAAGGCCAAGAAGTACTGCAAACAGAATCTTCCATCTCATTCTCTTACACCACTTTTGGTGCGGATGAAAAAGCCGCTTTTCACGCTATCGCATTACCCCAAGACGCCAGTACCCCCGCAGGCTTAGGAACCTATCATTTAGTAGATTTATACCAAGAGGGTTTACCTGGAATCTTATGTATTCAAGATCACATCCCCCTTTTCTGGAGAAACCAAGGATCAGGTGAGTTTTCTGCACCAGTATCCTTATCTCCCTTTCCCCTTCAGCGAGAATTGAATGGCAATGACACACTCATGCCTTGGGGAGAAGCCGCCAATTGGAACTTGATTATCAAAGAACCCTTCCAATGTGGAACCTATGCACTAGACACTTCTCAAAATTTGCTCTCTTGGAGTGGATTTACCAGTTTCGACACAGCACCGATAGAAGACCATCTTCAGTGGATCGATATCACGGGTAATGGCCAAGCCGATGCGCTATGCCTACAACCTGATCATCCCTATTTTTATCCTCACCTTGGCGATCAAGCATTTGAGAGTGCAAAGCCCTTGGTATTTCCCGAACTCAAATCCCATCCAAACCCTTGGAGTGATAGCGATAGACTCACTGCAAGGATCTTCATGGATCTGTTTGGTGACAGCTCACTACATCGTATAGTCATGGATGGTCAATCGCTTACCGTATGGCCCAATCTAGGAAATGGAAAATTTGGCGAACCGCAGCAATGGTCACTCCCCACCTATCAAGGAGAATGGACTTCCACGCGTGCACAATTGGCCGATGTCACGGGCACGGGAACTGCTGATTTGCTATATCTATATCCTGATCGCATCGATATTTATCTCAATCATGGTCAAAGATTTTCTCAAACGCCCTTTTCTATTGCTCTACCTGCGCCTCTGAACGACAATGATATCCTACATGTAGGGGACATTCTGGGGATGGGCACTCCCAGTCTATGGTTCACCCACATCAGCATTGAGGGCGTTCAACACTATTATGCCAACCCCTGTGCGACTCAGCCCTTCTTATTGAAGGACATTCAACACAGCAGCGGTCTTCACACCACACTCTCTTATACCAGTTCCACCCAAAATTATTTGCAAAACCTTCATCAAAAAGCACCGATCCCTTACCCTAAACTGCCTTTTTCCATGACGCTCCTTCATATGGTCACAGAAACCGATACCATCACGGGCATCACCTGCAAAAAAACTTATGAGCACCATGGAGGAAATTATGATCGCTCCTATCGAGAATTCACAGGATTCACCATGGTGGAGCATACCCAGCTAGACAATGATGGCAAAGCCATTCAAGGAGAATATCGTAAGCGCTGGTTTTGTAATGGACCCACAGCAAATATTCAAACCCTTATGGCACAACAGAATGCTTACCAAAAATATTATTATTCCATCACACCTACTATTGCCATTGAAAGTGCCTTTGCCAATACTGGAGATGAAAAAATTTCTGACTCCCTACAATCTCAAGCAGTCTTTTCTCTAAAGCGACAATGGTTGAGAGAAGAAATTTATACGCTAAATGAAAATCTTCCTTTATCTGTCTCTGAAAACTCTTATGCAGTGTTTTTAGAACCAGCCACAGACAATCAAGGAAGCTTTGTGATTCAACCTCTAGATGTGGTGCACTATCATGTAGAACAACAAAAAGAAATCCGCATTGAACGTGATCTCTCACTGGCTTGGAATCTTGAAGCACACCCGATTAAAACACTTCACATCGCTTATGGTCGTCAACAAGCGCCTTCTGATCTGGGTGAAATTTTTGATAAGACACTCCACATCATTGGAGAAAATCGAAAAAAAATTCTCTCTCTACAATCCCAAAACTTGATATTGTATCAAGAGCACCAATATGCACCAAAACTTATTGCAGAAAAAAACGATGATCTCCATACTTTTCTTTATGGAAAGGTCGTATTATCCACACAACAATATGATCTCTCAAACACACTGCACATCAACACCACGATGTCTGAGGTACAGATCGACAGCGCCTTAAAGAAACTTTCCAATGAGGAACTCAATGGCTCCCTGATTCGTGGACATACACATAGTTATTGGGCCGATTTGGATCAAACCACCATCTGGGTTCCTACAGTACCCTTAACCATTCAACCCCTACTGCATCATGTAGAAGAATTACTAGGCAGTGACTCTCAGGTAAAAGACTGGTACACCCCTTTATTACTAAAAAGTGACAATGATTTGACTCAACCATTGACTCAGGCAGGGTTTCTTGAACATCACAATGCCTGGTGGCAACCCAAACCCGTTCGGTATTACCAAAAAGCTTTCCGATTGCTCGCCAAAATGGTGAATATCGAAACCGCAGAAAAAAAGCCATCGCCTTTTGATGCTGATTTATGGAGGCTCTCAGAATATGTTTATGATCCCTATGCGATTAACGTGCTCAAAGCAACTCAATGGCTCTGGCAATACCCTAAATCTCCTTCACGTTGGTCCACTATCTTTAGTTATGACTATCAGACAATTCTGCCTCACTACATTATAGACACCAATCAAAATACCGAAATTCGATTATATGATGCACTAGGCAGACTACTGGCCACTACGCGTTATGGTCAATTGGTGGATGAAGTTCTGGGAAATCCACTCCCCGCTTCCAAAGATCCTTT
Source organism: uncultured Gammaproteobacteria bacterium (assembly GCA_964350565.1). Taxonomy (GTDB): domain Bacteria; phylum Pseudomonadota; class Gammaproteobacteria; order CAYGKN01; family CAYGKN01; genus CAYGKN01. The sequence goes on along the minus strand of CAYGKN010000007.1, from coordinate 15,940 downwards.
AGATCAACAACTGATCACGTATCGTTTCAACTTGCTTCAAAAAATCAATCAGTCTTCTCTCTCTGAGGTTCTCAAACATCCAACTGAGATATTAGCACACTGGACCCATGTGTATATCTACCAAAATCAGTCTAAAAATCATACCCCTCCTTATGCCATCCAATTAAATACCTTTTGTTACGAACACCAACACACACCACTTGAAAGCCAAGTACCAAACTTTCAAATTACTGTCGGTTATCAAAATGCTTACCACCACCCGATTCAAACCAAGCAACAGTTGGATGCCACCACCTCGACTTGGCACTCCTCTGGACTCATGGATTACAGTGCAGAAGGTCTTTCTCTAACAGAGTATCTGCCTTATGAAAGCCAGTCAGGCACCTATGACTCCAAAGAATGTATTGAAAAAACTTACTCGGCACTACTTCCTCCTTTGTATAATCGCTATGATACGTTGCATCGACTCATCGAACAAATTTCACCAAAAGGCTATCTCCGAAACGCTCAATATACTCCCTGGGCCAATGCGCTCTACGATGAAAATGATACCCTCCACCAAACGCTACCAGACCTCAAGCTCAGCGCGCAAGAAGCCAAAGTGATCAATCAAACTTTGGCCACAGAGCATGCACACACGCCCACACTAGAATTTATCAATGCGCAAGGAGAAATCACCGCTGAAGTAGAAATTTTACATATAGACAAAGATTATCGACCCCTTCTCACTTTGACGACATACGATGCTAAAAGACAGCCCTTATCTTATCAAGATCCTAGACTCTCTATCCCTCATACCACATTATCTTATAATTTACTGGGTCAAATTACTGCGATGAATGATGTGAATGACAGCACGCGGTATCAATTACACAATCGAGAAAGCCAGAAGTATCGTTCAGCCAAAAATCAATGGCTACACATCTGGCGCTATGATAGCTTTTCAAGGCTATTGAGCACTCAATCGGCAGCGATACATACAGACACTCCAAACCTTATCCATACTGAAGCCAGAATGTATGGAGAACAATTGCTGGATCCCAATAAAAAAATCGACCCCAGTGAATACAATTTATGTGGACAATTGATCTCTCTTTCTACTGCAGACAATCGCATTGAACACTTGGCCTTTAATTTAGATGGTAGAAAGCTCATTACCACCAAAAAACTATTTTTACCAAACCTCGAAGACTTCTCACCTTCAGACACTCCAACACCATACAAAAGCTATCAAGCCAATGGAGAATCTATACAATTCTCTACAGAATTTTCCATTGAAGGTCAGTTACTCTCTGAAACCATTGATTCAGAGAGTACCTTGGCACCAGCGGGCAAGAGAATCAATGACTACAATGGATTGGGGCTTATCATGGGGGTTAAATACCAAGCTGATGAAAAAGCTCCAGCACTCTCGCTTTCAAACCTGACGTATGATGTCAACCAGCACTATAGAACACTCATGTATGGAAATGGTTTAATCACCACATTTGAGTATGATCCAAAAACCCAGAATGTAATGCACCTTCAAACCCAAGATAAAAAAAAACAACCCGTGCTCAATCTGAGTTACCTATGGGATCCCACTGGCAACCTGTTGTCTACTCAACAAACCAAACAAGCTTTTACGTTCAACAAAAAAACCATAGAATTACCTGACATTGATGCTTTGAGCACTTACGATACTCTATACCGCCTTACTCAATGCAAAGATGAGTTAGAAGGTAAAGCCGACGACTTCAGTACTTATACTGAAAATTTCTTCTACAATGACTCTGACAATATCGAGAAAATTACTCATCAGGGTCAGCACAGCTGGATGTTACAATATAATGTGGATGAAAAAAGTGATAGGCTCAATCAAATTTCTGATTCTCAAAGTGGGAATAAGGACATCACTTATGGAGCTTGTGGAGAAATCCAACAAATCGGAAGCGATCAAATCTGGGAATGGGATTATGATACACGTCTTATTAAATTTAATTCCACAACTCTAGAAATTTACGGCTATTCAAAAGAAACACCAGAACACAAACACACGGCTTTATCTCATCCTACTCTAGCGCACTACTCTCCTCATTTTTTTGGATCGACCATAGATCATCAACACTCGCTTCCCTCTTATCAAACTCGAGAATTTAAACGTTCTCAGAAAAAACTATCCAACACTGAAACAGAGACTCTAGAAGAAGTTTATATTGGGAACCACCAACGCAAGCGCCTTTTTCGAACCCCTCAAGGCCAATCAGCAACCCTTGTTTTAGAATGCCATCGTTATCATCTACGCACTCCTTTAGGGTTGTTGGCCACTTTCTATTGTTGGCTCAAAGATGATTTGGGCTTAGAAGTTAATGGGAAACCTTCAAACACACATCCTGTCTATGCCTGTGAGTATCATGTGGTCGATCACTTAGGCTCAGTAAAATTAGATACCGACTCTACTGCAACCCCCCTGGTGTATCGAGAGTATGATGCATTTGGAGATTTATCATTTGTGCTCAGCGCTTCTTCCTCAGTGCTATCTCGACAGCCTTATCAATATTCCAGTACAGAGAAAGATGAAAGCGGTGCGTATGCGTATGGGGATCGCTATTACCATCCTTATTTATCCCGTTGGCTCAGCCCCGATCCTGCTGGACTGATCAATGGATTAAATCCCTATGCCTTTGTCACAAACAATCCATTGACTTATATCGACTGGAATGGCGATGTTAAAGTATTAAAACGAGAAGAACGTGTAAGTCGAACCAAACAAGGACCAGTTCCGCTTTATATAAAAGGTGGCATCAGTAAAAAAACCAAAAAAGGCATCACAAAAAGAACGGCCGTACAAGTAAAAAAAGACTCTGATGTGGCCACAGAATTTCATAAGCCCACTTTCAAATTCCTCACAGGCACGACGAGACACAGGCTCGCTCTCTTGGTTCAAAACCCCACAACAGGAGAAAATGCCATCTTTGGATATAAATCTGGCATTGGCAACCTGAATACTGCACAAACTGCAGCACACACAGAGCCTAAGGCCATGTATAGCACTCAAGTAACGGATCCCGATGATCATTACACCATGATTGGAAGAGAGCCTCCTTGTACTTCTTGCCAAGGACATATGACTGACTTTATCACTTCTGCTACAACCATCAAGCCGGCTAAGGCAGCTAACAAACATCTTCACAACCCCAAACGGGTGCTCTACTTAAGCTTGAAGGGTAAAAAAACTGATAAAATTCCAGGGAAGGATCCACTAAAACACTTAACGGTATGGAAACATGCCGGAGGAAAAAGCAGGAGGTTTATCCCTAAAGCAGCAACTCCTGCCGAGAAAAAATGGCTCAAAGGCATTGTAGAAGGCACTTCCAAAGGCGCACCCTATCAAGCGAACTCCACAGATCATGGATCACTGACTACTAAAGCTGCACCTGATATTTTTTGATCGTAAGCGTTTAATTAACCACACTCTTGTCATGGAAGATGAAATCGGAAGGGATGTCCCGCATTTTTTCGAGCGGACATTCCGCACCAAGCTGGTGTTTTTGGAGCTTCTAGTGGGGCGAGATTGGTTCCGATCCGAGCTCATTATTTTTTCCCAGACCAGGAAGTGAAAGTCTTGAGCGTTTTGCACTCTTCCGTGAAAAACCTTTACGCTCAACTGATGGAAACCAACCCACAATTCGATTCCCTGCCTCAGTAACTTCAACACATCCTTGAGAACACTGTTTAAGGGAACCCAGCTCTTCAAAGAACTGGAGTATAGTGGCAAAGCTACCCTGATGATGGTGCGCCAAACATTTCAGCCAACGATCAAAAAATTCTGGTTGTGATTTTATGACTGAGGAAGCCTTAGCTTTTGAATGAATAAAATTTTCACAAAGCGCATGCAACCTTGCTAAGGAGTGTGCAACTTCTGATGTAGCCGCAATCTGGCCGGAGCCATCTTGAGGCTCACTCAGTATTTTATTCGCTAAGTGATTTCTACAAATCCCAATCAATTCAGCCAAACGAAATAATAGCTGATGATGTTTTTCAGAAAACTTTCTTAATAAAGAGCCTAAATAAAAGTGCTCACCCTGATGTTCTATCGTGAAAAATAGAGTGTTACTACGAGCATATCGCTCACGCAAATTCACCTGATACTCATCTGCCACCCATTGAGAAAATGTTTTTCCATAGAGTTTTGATAACTCCTCCAAGTAAAATTCTATTGGGCACTTATCACTTTTCTGAAGATTCAAAAAAGGAGATAACCAGCCTAAATTATTTTGGTTACAATAAAAGATTTGTTTTGCAAGTTCGGTAAAACAAAATCTGTCCTTAATTTTTTCATCTGAACAAAAAAGATCAGACCCAGAAAATTCCAAAATGCGAGGCTGAGCATCCAGTTTATCGCAAATTCTAACTTTTAATCGAATTGTTTTCTCAAACAATCTTTTTCGATACTCAGGATTGAGATTCAACACAAATTCCATCAAAGACAATCTATCCGCCAAGAGCTTCCAAGGCTCAACGTGATCGCATTGAAAAGACTTTCTCTGTACCCCTGAACACTCTCCTGAATCTGGTAACTCTGGGAAAAAAACCGTAGCATCAAAGGTGGCGACTAGAGGAGCACCATCAACCGTTCCACAATACAAAAAGTCACCATTAACACCCTCGTAGGTGGAATTGTGTTTTTCATACTGGTACTGGAAACTAAACCAAGCTGGTCGTGTTTTTTTCTCGATAAACGCCGATAACATCATGTCAAACGAACCTGCATCAAGAGGTGGGATCCCTAAATCAGAATCACCCACTGACTCAATATCTCGAGAAGTCGTTAATGATTTCGTTATACTATCGAGCTTTTTTTGAGAAACGCAAATTGAAAATTCCTTATTTAAATCTCTCGCAACCTCTACTGTTGAAGAAATTTCCTCCAGCAGTTTTAAACCACGAGCCTTTTCATTCGCCCCAAGTTTTTCGAGATAAAATTCAAAGTTTTTTAAGTACGCAGCCAACACAATACTAAATGACAACAACACCCGAGAAAACTTTTCACGCTTTCCACCCATTGCTCGCTTTAAAGAATTACGGGAAAACTCCAAACGAGATAAAAACTCTTTTAACACTCCCTCCCAATCCAACAATTGCCAATTGTTAGAGCGCCCCAAAAAATCCAGAAGCTTTTTCCGGATACAATCTTCTCGCTCCCGCCCGAATGAATTAAAGAGATAAGAAAGCTCCTCTTTCTCTGTTTTTTTATCCAAAAATGCATTTTTTTGAAAACCAGACAAACCACCCTCCCGTCAAAAATTTAATGGCCCTCTTAAGTACTATATCCAGAAAACAATTCAGAAACATTAACTGGCGAATCGGGTTCGGAATCAGATGAGGCCGACTCATCCAAGCGTCCCAATGGAATCTTCACATCTGCTGCTGCCCCTTTAGGAGCATCATTATCTCCGTAGCCATCCCATAAATCTTTAGGCGCTCTAACAGAACCGGGATCCAAGTTCGGCAACTCAATTTTCGTCAACTCAATTTTCGGCCAGAAAAATTGTGTCCTAGGAGCAGAAGATTCACTAAATCCAGAATCTACCCGGGCTGGTGAGGCCACCTCCCCAATAGCAGGAAACAACGAAGGTGTACTCGGGGGCGTGCTCGGTTCACTCAACGAGCCAGCCTCACTTGAAACGTCAGACACCTCACCACCATCAAGCGCCGCTACTGGATCCTGCGAAAGTTTGGGCCTTACACCTTTTTCCGGCATCTCATCTTCTCGACCTCTTTTTTTACCTAAGACTGTTGACATACCAACACCCCCATATACAACCAATCACCGAAATGATACCACAAAGCACCCTAAAAAAGAACCCCCCCGAACACTGAGCGCCACAAGTCGTCAAAAAAAACAAAACCAAGGAAAATACTTAAAATTCATAAAACTAAAAATCATCACCTCAAAATCTCACCTACAATTTCTTCTGATGCTTTCAATTTGTTACAAATCTACGCGGCTGGATGAGGCAATTCTGATCTTGCCGGTGCCGGCAACGGTGGTGCGCTCGATTGAGATTGATCCTGTAGAATCGGCATTTGCCAATGTTGGTTCGCATGACGGGCTTGGCTATTGAGTCGGGTCAAGCCAATACTGGTCACAAAAAACACCAATGCCAATCCGCCTGTTAGTTTGAATAAAAAAGAAGCAGGCCCTTGGCTGCCAAACAGGGTTTGAGAGGCGCCCCCCCCCATTCCTGCACCCATGGTCGCTCCCTTGCCTTGTTGCAGCAATACCAGGGCAATGATGCTCAAACACACCAACACATGAATGATTAATACGAATGAATACATGTCGCCATCTCCCAAAATTGATTCGGATCTAGTGAGGCTCTTCCCACCAACACCCCATGCACACCATCGATTTGCATGAGCGATGAGACATTATCACACGAGACAGCCCCGCCGTAAAGTAAGCGGTAGCTGCTTGCATCCCACCCCGCTTTGGCTAGCCACTGGCCCAAAAAATGGTGAACCTTCTCAATATCACTGACTCCTGCAGGCTCACTTGCTCCAATCGCCCATACCGGCTCATAAGCCACAAAAATCTCAAATATCTCACCCTGCAAAGCCTTTGCCTCTGTCAATATCGATAACTGGTGTGTAAGCACTGCTTCCCAATCCGCTCGCTCTTGAGCGCACTCTCCAATACAAAGTATCGGACGTATACCCGCCTCGAGAGCATGAGTGAGCTTTTTTAACAATAATGGATTCTGCTCAGCATGATACAAACGACGCTCAGAGTGCCCAATCAACACCCACTGCGCTTTAGCACTCGCTAACATCTGTGCACTCACCTCACCGGTGAAGGCGCCTTCTAGTGCTGCATCCCCCGAACAATCTTGAGCACCCACGGTAATCCCCGTATCTTTTAATGCCTCAATGGTTGTCGTCAGCCAACAAATCGGCGGTAAGACAACCACTCCCATTGGCCAACTTCTTTCACGCAAATCTAACAAACGAGTATCCAGATCCTCTTGCAAGCCATACATTTTCCAATTGCCCATCAACCAACGGGTGTTTAATAAACTCACCACTCCTCCAAATCTCCGCGCAAACTCACCAATGCCACATGACGTCCATTGGGATACAATGATTCTTTGGGATCGGCAGAGAATATCACCTCTGCTTTCTCATGAAACCCATCAATCCGATCGGCATAATCCGATAAAATCCATTGAGACAAACGACCCGAATACGCCAAATAAGTTAAGTGCTCATCCGCATCCAATCGCTTGGTGGCATAAAATCTCGGATGATTATAAAACGTTAAGGATAAACGTAATTCTCGACAATGGGGCAGAAACTTTTCGAGAAATAATGAGAGACGTTGATCTGCATTTGGAAACAAATCATTTGCAATAATAATATCCCAGTTTTTTTCTGGAAATAAAAACCAATCTCCAATGGTGATATGATCCCGCAAATGCGGTATCAAGTTGAAATAAACCTGATCATGACAAAGCACTTCACTAAGATGATAATCCTCACAAGCATTGATATAATGAGCAGTCAAAGGAGAAATACCCCCTCCCACATCCAACACACAATGGGCATTTTTTTCTAATAATTCTCGGTAAAATTTGTCCCAAATATATTGCTTAGGTTCAGTCTCCCTCAACCAACGTACATAGTCAGATTGTTCCCAAGTTTTACTGGATAAAATTTTAGAAAGTATACGTTTCGAGTCAGAAGATAATAATTTCAATTCATTAAGAGATAACAGCTCAAACATCAAACTACTCAGACCAATACCGACTCTAAAGCCGAAACTACACTCTGTACAATACATTGCTGATGCTCAATGGATAAATCCGGATACATCGGCAAGCTCATCACATGACGAGAAGCCCAATGGGCATGGGGACAATCTGGAAGGCTGGCATTCCAATCACTACGCCATGCGGGTTGCTCATAAATAAGCGTGGGATAATGCACTGCCGTCGGAATACCTTGGGAAGACAATGCCTCTCTCACTGAGTCTCGATCTTCTAGAGCAATGGTATACTGCCCATAAACATGGGTATTGCCTGGAGCAATCACCGGCGTTTGGCATACAGACGAGAGAAGTTCGGTATAACGTGCACCGATTTTTTCACGACGCTCCACTTCCCAAGCAAATCGTGGCCATTTGGCCAATAACACTGCTGCCTGCAAGGTATCAAAACGTGCATTCACGCCCAAGTGAGAATGACAATAACGCTGGGTCTGACCATGAATGCGCAATGAACGCATTTGCTCTGCCAAGCGATCATTATCGGTAAAACAAGCGCCCCCATCTCCATAACACCCCAAAGGCTTAGACGGGAAAAAGCTCGTACAACCCACAGTAGACAACCCCCCACTGCGTTTCCCATGATGCAATGCCCCAAAAGATTGAGCCGCATCTTCAATCACCGGAATTGCATAACGCGCAGCCAATGCATTGATTGCAGTAAAATCGGCCGTTTGACCATACAAACTGACCGGGATAATGGCTTTGATGCCTGGATGCAACACCGACTCTAGACGATTCGGATCCATTTGATAGGTATGGGGACTGATATCGACAAAGTGCGCTTTTGCACCGAGAAAAGCAATCACTTCCCCCGTCGCAAAAAAACTAAATGGCGTGGTCACCACCTCATCTCCAGGCCCCACCCCCAATACCATTAAGGCCAAAAGCAATGCATCGGTTCCACTGGATACAGTGATACAATGTCGAACGCCCACATAATCCGCCAACACCGACTCTAGCTCCAACACCTCTGGACCCATGATGTATTGACCATGCTCAAGGACTGCTTGCATGCGTGCTTGCAATGCACCCTCAATTTCTTTTTGCTGTAGACTCAAATCAATGAATTTCAACATGCTGCCTCACAATATCTTCTAGAAAAGGATACACATACTCAGCATACAACTGATGCCCCTGTGCATTTAAATGAATACCATCTGGCAGCAAATAATCATCCGGAGCAATCTGCTTAGAAGCTAAATACTTCGCAATGTCTAAAGGCTGAATCACACCGGCATAGCGAGATTGTACAGAACGAATCAATGCCAGATACTCTTGATTGACCGTCTCATAGACAATATCAGTATGTGGCATGTGTGTGTGTGTGCGATTGGTCATGTGATTGGTGTTGAGTAAAATATGTTTGACCCCATAAGCCAAACACTTCTCTATGATCTCAGAGAGATTGGCAACAAAGGCATCGGGAGAGACACGGGGAAGGCCTCTATCCGTTTTCCAAACATTACAATCATTTAAACCAAACTGAATATAAATAACATCTGGTTCATAGCACAAAACATCCGGCTGCAAACGCTCCAAGGCTTGTCTAGTGGTATCACCATTGATGGACTTATTCGCCGCACAAATCCGATTTGATTGCGCAAACAACTGGGTGGCAACCTGGACCACCCAAGTTTGACTAATATCAAATAGCTGGCCAAAACATATAGAATCACCCAAAAAATAGATATCAAGCATGCTCGGCCACAAGACTATCGCTTGAAACTATCGATGAACCTAACTGATTAACCCCCTTAACCAAAACTTCATCGAATTCTTTCAAGAAAGTTTCATAGCTGTAACGATTAGAGAGCACTATATCATCATAAGCAGCGTCCGCCAATGCTTGTAATCGCTCATCATCACGCAGCCAAGCTAAAATCTCTTCAAAGTTCGACCAATCTTTATTCAGCATCAAACAATTTTCTTTATCTCTTAAAATCCCACAATAGTCACCCTGATAACAAATAACCACCGTTTTACAAAGGATCGCCTCGAAAACCTTAGGAGTAATCAGATTACTGACATACTGACCATCTTCATGATAAAAATCGGAGAACTCTGCCTTCACATCTTCGTAAGTGGCTTCTGGATGCACACGGCACCAGTCAATAATTTTAGTTCTCAAAACGCCTTCATCATCTATCAAGGTACTTCCTCCCTCCGTTGCCAAAGTGGCTTTGGCCTGACTCATTTTTTCCAAATAAGCTTCTCCATAAATCTGATCTTCAATTCTCACTTTAATGTCAGCAACAATCCCCTCAACAGCATTGAGTTTTTCTAGCATCTTTAAGCCAATCTGCTGCTTTTCCATGCCCAGCTTACCATAGGCATATCCCTGATTATTGCCACGATAAAAAACATGCATCGGACGCTGTGAGGTTGAGGTGCGTCTATAGTCATGGTCAGGATTCACATATCCCGTTAAACACGTACGCACTTCTAGATTTGGAAATAACGCCTTAGGGTATAGGCGCTCTTTCATATGTTCATCGCGAGCAGAAACGCTGTAGAGAATATGGGGTTGAATAGCCAAATATTTCTCCCGATTTTTAGTGAGTCTATCAAACTCATCTTGAGCAAAAATCACTTTCAAGCCTTTGAATCCCAATAAAGCATCTATTAACCGAGCAGAAAAATCCCAATATACTTGGCCATAATAGTGCACAACAATTGCATCAAAAGCAGAAAAATTTGGTAGAGAAGTTCTACGATTATAATGACAATACGTATAAGAGTGTCTCGAGTAGTGCGCAAAGGCATTGAGACCATCAGCCGTAGTTTGTGGCATCACACCACTCTTAATATATAAAAGCAATACTTTTAAACTATCTTTCATAAATTTCGATTGCATCATCGATAATAAAGGCTGAACTTGTAAATCCCAATTATAAACATCTCTGGCAAACTCATAAGCATTCTGCCTTTTCTCCAGAATTTCTTTTCGATGTGCAAGTATGCCTTTGAGCAAATTAGCAGTACCTTCTGTGTTCAGAGGATCATAGATCCAACCCATATCATGCGTCACTATCTTCTTTGTAATATACTCAGTATTTGAAGATAGGACAGCTAGCCCAGCACTGGAATACTGCCCAAATTTGTTTGGACAACAATACAACTGATTAAAGTTAGATTTTAAATAAGGAATCAGACCTATATCATACCCCAAGAGAGACAACGTCATTTCATCTTCCAACACCTTCGGAATAATAAAAAAACTTTTTTGATAAGTTTCTCCAGCTGCTTCGATATACTTTTGCACCCTTTCAACAGGACGTTCTTTTAATCGAAAATGCAACACTGCATTTTCGGGATCTAATAAGCACCATGCCTTCAAAAACTCAATAAGCCCACGCTCATCACCACCACTCCCTGCAGTCAGAATAATCTTTATCTTATCTTGCTTAGCTTCAAATTTTACAGGCAACGCTTCAAAAGGCCTAGAGTTTTCAAGAAGGACAAATTTATCAGCACAATGCGGATGTTTTTCACTATAGTACTCTATGATTTTTTGAGAAACACAAGGCAACACTGCTGAACGGTTAAACGCCAACTTTTCCATTCTTTCCAGTAGCCCAATCTCCGCAGGCGTAGAGTCGTCTGACATTTTAGCATACACTTCCTTTACGTCAATAATGAAAATTTTTCTAAGTCGAGCAGCTAGCCTCTCTGCTATAATCCCCCCCATGAGTAATTCATTACCCCAAATAATGTCAGCAGACTTCAATTTTTTTGCATATTTGGAACGAGAAAAATTATGAACAAAAGAGGGACACATATCCTCAATACACATACTTAAATCTTCAGTCCTTGGGATAAATTTGAAAAAACGCCGCTTCAAATATCGGAACACAGACGACCAAAAAAGACCAATTTTACAAAATCGATAAAACTCAACGTCTTCCATATCAAATTCCTGGTAAATTTGGTAACGATGACGAAGCCTGATTTTAAAGTTACGGCAGAGTAATGGGTTCAGCCAGATGTTGAAGCCATAGACAGTAAAGCCCAATTTCTTCAATGAACGAGCCAAAAATAACGCTCTTGGATCACCATCTATTGAACCAATAGAAATAAAACATATCCTTTTCTCTCTTCCAACACTCACTGAGATACTCCTGAAAATCTTATTTCAAACCAGACTAATGTATCCCAACGAGTTAAGTCAAGAGCTGGTTTGATCTCCAACTGGAACAGCGTTAGTATTTCTTATGCTAAGAATCGATAGGATGTTTCATGTGCGCCATTTCGGGCCTTTTTTATTGTTTTCCCACCCCCCCCAAACAGCTGCGGCATGACTTGCACGTCATGCAAACTCTTCTAGCCCATCGAGGTCCGGATGATCATGGCATTTTCATCGATACCTTGGGTGGTTTTGCGCATCGACGCCTGAGCACCATCGATACCTCCATGCAGTCCCATCAACCACTGAGCAGACAAAATCTAACCATTGTATTCAATGGCACCATCTATAATCACTGTGAACTGCGAGAACAACTCAAACCCTACTGGACCTTTAGCACCATGGGAGACACGGAAGTGATTCTGGCCGCTTTCCACCATTGGAGAGAAGACTGTGTTTCTAGACTTCGAGGAATGTTTGCCTTTGCCATTTGGGATGGGCAATCCTTATTTTGTGCACGCGATCGCTTCGGCATGAAACCTTTCTACTTTACGCATAAAGGTCAATTCTTCGGCTTTGCCTCTGAAATGAAAGCCCTCCTGCCTTTTTTACCGGAAATCAGTACCGATCAAAACGCACTGGCTGAATATCTGACTTTTAATACCAACCCCAATCGCTCCACGCTATTCTCTCAGATCGAACAACTTCCCGCTGCGCACACCCTCACATTCTCCAAAGGCGCATGCCGAATCACACGTTACTGGGAGCCTCCTGGAATCATTGATGCGGATCACTCTCCCAGCTATTTTCAGCAACAGCTCGAAGAATTATTGAATGAAAGCTTATCCCTACACCTCAGAGCCGATATTCCCATTGGCAGCTATGCCAGTGGTGGCATGGATTCGAGCTTGATTTCAGCGCTAGCCAGTCAACAACAGGTCTCTCTACCCTTGTTTCATGGGCGATTTGCCGTCGCTGAGGCCTACGATGAAAGTCCTTATGCCCTCGCATTGGCAGATAAAATTCAGCAACCCCTACACATATTGACGATCACTCCAGAGATGGTCATGGATGCATTGCCTCAGATAATTTACCATCTCGACACGCCGGTAGCAGGCCCCGGTGCCATTCCTCAGTATTTACTCTCTGGATTCGCCAGCCAGCACGTACATGCCATCTTAGGAGGCCAGGGTGGAGATGAGTTATTCGGCGGTTATGCACGCTATCTCATTGCCTACTTCGAACAGTGCCTCAAAACCGCCATTGAAGGAGAATACCAACAAGGAAATTTTGTTGTCACCATTGAATCCATCATCCCCAATTTAAGTCTTTTGAACAATTACAAGCCTCTTTTACAACAATTCTGGTCCCAAGGATTATTCGGCAACTTAGATGAACGCTACTATCGCTTGATTAACCGCAGTGAAGAACTTCAAGATATTTTACACCATGAGGTCTTAGACTTTACCGCACAACGAGAAGCATTTTTTGCTATTTTTAATGCAGGAGAGCCTTACCATCACAGTGCTTACCTCGACCGCATGCTGCGCTTTGATCAGCAATATCTACTGCCAGGACTGCTGCACGTAGAAGATCGCACCAGTATGGCGCATGGCCTAGAAAGTCGCTTGCCTTTCTTAGATCACAAACTCTATGAGTTCATTTGCAGCATTCCGGCAAACATTAAATTCCGCAATGGCCAAATGAAAGCGCTACTCAAAGATACCTTTTCTCATTATTTACCCCAAAAGATCTTAAACCGACAAGATAAAATGGGCTTTCCCGTTCCGCTCAAAGAATGGTCACAAGGCGAAATGAAACCGTTCATGCTCGATATCCTGCAATCGCTTCAACAGCGACAACAACCTTTCTTTAAATTAGATGGCATGTTAGACTGTTTGGAACAGAAATCGCGTTACGGCAGAAGGCTATGGCTGTTTTTGAGTTATGAATTGTGGCACCAGCAATTCCATGACAGAGCCGCATATTATCGGCGATTGAGAAAACCTGTGGAACTTGTGGAGGAAATTGCATGATGGAAGCATTTAAACAACAGGAATGCTTGGTGGTCGGTGGTGCTGGTTTTGTGGGTAGCGCACTGGTCAGAACTCTATTAAACGCCGATGCCAAAGTTACGGTTGTAGATAATCTACTCTCTGCAGAAATTTCACAAGTGCCCAAAGCCGCCGATTTTCTGCTGGGTTCTATTGCTGATGAAAAAATTCTTCAGCAACTCAAAAGTTATGATTACATTTTTCATTTGGCCACTTACCATGGTAATCAGAGCTCCATTCAGGACCCAATCGCTGATCATGCCAACAACACTTACACCAGTTTAAGGCTTTTTGAACACTTCAAAAATAATCCCCCAAAAAAGCTTGTTTATGCTTCTGCAGGTTGTACAGTTGCAGAAAAAACGTTTGATACCGCGCAAGCCACCCACGAAGATGCCTCTGTATCCCTATATTTGGACAGTCCTTATCAAATCTCCAAAATTATTGGAGAATTTTATGGCAATTACTATTGGAGACTGCATGGTCTTCCCTTTGTAAAAGCACGCTTTCAAAATGTCTATGGCCCTGGGGAAATTTTAGGTGCGGGGCAATGGAGAGGTACACCACACACCGTTTGGCGCAATGTCACCCCCACCTTTATTTTTAAGGCATTGCACCACCAAGCTCTGCCTGTGGAAAATGGTGGTATTGCCACACGAGATTTTATTTATGTCGATGACATTGTCGATGGATTGCTTCGCTTGGCCCACTTAGGCCAAAGTGGAGAAGTCTATAATCTCTCTTCCGGCGTGGAAACTAGCATTGGAGAATTGGCGACACTGATTAATACCTTGAGTGAGAATCCCACCCCCATTGCCAAGGCACCCACACGACAATGGGATCACTCTGGCAAGCGTTTTGGCGACACCACGAAAGCCAAAGAAACGCTGGGGTTTTCTGCACAAACCCGATTACAAGCAGGTTTAGAACGTACTATCACATGGACCAGAGATCAGCTCCCCACCATCTATCAAGCCATCCAAAAACATCACCGCTATTTTAGACATGGGGAGCTCGACTTTATGAATCCCTCCACTGAGAGCCTACTTACATGAGTGCTGCATCGCCCACCAGAGAAGACTTATTTCGCGCATTCGCCCATTGGCGCTTGTGGATGTATTTGAGTTGGAGTGACATTCGGATCCGTTATCGTGGCAGCTATTTGGGGCCGCTATGGATTACTTTGAGTATGATATTATTCATTGCCTCCTTTTCAGTGGTGTATGCACGTTTATTTACGCAATCCATTCAAAGCTATGTGCCTTTTCTCGCTAGTGGGTATGTATTGTGGCTACTCATCAGTGGTGCCATCACGGAAGCAACTTGTTTGTTTATTGACTCTGGAGATCTCATTCGAGAGATCAAATTACCTTATTTTCTCCATGTATTCAGGCTCATCTGGAGACAGACACTCGTCTTTTTACACAACTTTGTGGTCACCATTCTCGTTTTATTGTATTTTCAAATCTCCATTTCTTGGCATCAATTACTATTTATTCCAGGATTTGTACTCGGTCTTTGTGCGCTCACTTTCATGAGTTTATTATTGGCATTACTGGGTGCTAAATATCGCGATGTCCCTCCTATCGTACAAAGTCTATTGCAAATCGTGTTTTTTGTTTCTCCCATTTCTTGGCAACCGCATTTGATTGGGAAAGCCAGTTTAATTGTTCACTTAAACCCTTTCACCTATTTTCTAGATATCACGCGTGCCCCCTTACTGGGTCAGCTTCCTGAAATGCAGTCTTGGATTTTTTGCGCAAGTTTCACACTGCTGTTGGGAATACTGACTTTTTGGATCTTCCAACGCAAACAATACTCCATCCCATTTTGGCTTTAAGATGAACACATTTTTAACTCTTGATCAAGTCTCTCTGATGTACCCCACAGGATTGCATGAGCGCTCCTTAAAAAGGAGCTTGCTCAAAGCGTTGGGGCGACCCACCACTTCTACAC
>CAYGKN010000006.1:35562-42593 GCA_964350565.1 uncultured Gammaproteobacteria bacterium | reverse complement strand
CTTGCATGTGTTAAGCATGCCGCCAGCGTTCAATCTGAGCCAGGATCAAACTCTTTTGTTAAAAAAATTGATTGTCTAGCTCAAAGGCTAGGCAAAAATTGTTTTGCCTTAATGGCAACTATATCGATTCAATCGACGTAGATGCCCACACTTATAGTTGGTTCACTTTGTCAAAGAGCGGCTAAGCAGCGTAGATTTTGTATTTTAAAGATTTCTGCAGGTGTGTCAACCGCTTTTTTAAGTTTTTTTTAAGAAAAGCAAAAATAATTTTTAATGCATTGAATAATATTGTGTTTTATGTTTTGAATTTCTCTGGCCAACACCCAGAAAAGGATTTAATATGCTCTAAAATCCCATTGAATGGATTGTGATGGAGAGGGAGAGGTTCGAACGTTAGTAGGGCTTTTGATAGTATTTTCTAATCAAATCTGGTAGAATAGCAAAACGTCTTAAACTAAAAATAATACATATGTCAGATAATAATCCATCACCACTTTGTAATCTCCCAGAGGTTATCTTTTTACACCATTTGCTTTCTTTTTTTTCTGCTGAAGAGTTAAAAGAACTTTCACTAATCTCAACTTTTTTCAGACTAATCATTTTTCAATACAATTATTCTGTAGACCTTGAAGAAATTAATAAAAAAGAAACTAAACCTCAGAACGCACAAACTGCACTTGAAAAAGTGCGTGAGTTTCTTTTTCAACGCTCCTATCTCCTACCGAGATCCGAGGAGCTTATACGAAACTATACTGGATCAAAATATTATTCAGGTGGGAAAATAGCAGAAATTCCTTTTCCATACAAAATGGTTGACCATAAAAGGAAAGCGGACGATTCACTGCCGTTGAACACAAATCAAGCATTGACAGAGCAAGAATTCATTGATAATTTGAGCAAAATAATTAGATTGGAATCGATGCAATCAATCCAAAAATTTCTAACAAGCCCAAAATTTAAATCAGCACAAAATAACAATGATTCTATTTCTTGGTTTTTAAAAAAGATAGTCTGCCCTCTCGATTGGTTGAATGCTTTCAAGTATTTTTATCCCATCTGCAAGAAGGCCAATAATCCCGATAATCTCGACGCCTTCATTTACAAGATTTCTAGGTCACTCTGTATAGAAGATTCCTTTTTTTGTTTTAATGAACTAATGAAGGATCTAGAATACCCCATCGAAAAAATCGTTCCCATTGTATTTGATTTGGTTTTATTCTATGACTATCCGAAACGGATCTTGAGCTCCTTGATTGCTGATCGGAGTTTTCAGATTAATAAACCTGTTCTAACCATAAGTAAAGAAGACAACACCAGAACGACTTGCACTCTAACAGTGAGTCTCCTCGAATTTTCAATACGCCAGGCTGACTTCTGGCTCTTTTCAACGATCTGCACCCGAGAAGATTTACAATTCCAATCTCCTATTAGGGAAACCACAGCTCCGTGGGGACATTACAGATCGCTCGATTCACTGCTCGAATACACTCAATTTAAGTACATGAAGGATCAACCGAAACTTGATGAGTTGCTAACAATAGCAGCTAAACTCAAAGAAAAACAACAACCCTACAGTAGTGAAGAGGAGAAACCTCAAACCCCATGCGTTCCCCATGTCCCTATGCCTGCAGAAAGTAAAACACCATCCCCAAAAAAACAGGATAATGTTCTCCATGGTCGTCCAGAACTTATTCAGAAGAAGTGTTCTCCTGAAGTCCCTGAAAGGCCTTGCGTAGAACCTATTGCCTCACCTACCATAACCTCTCTCGACCGCCCTGAAAGGGCTGCTGGATTTTCTACAATAGCCCCTCCATTGCTTGTTTGTTCATCGATAGCCGCCACACTGACGCTGACTTTCATGTCAACGCAATGGGGGATAGTGTTTCTTTCTCAAAACAAGGGAATAGGTTTCTCTGTTGCTCTTTTGATCTGTATGACTGCTTTAATATTACACTCTAGGAAACTATCTTCTCCAGTCCCTACATCAGAAACGCTGCCCACTAGGTGCTTTTGCGTTTAAAATGCGCTATAATTAGCGTTTTGGGTTTAGGAATACACATGGCTGGCGCCGCATCAACAGCAAGGCCCTGGTTAGATATCAATTTCGTCAATGGGTTATGTTTTTTAGGAGCACTGGGTATTGTGATCCCCAATTATTTTGCTCTACTGGAATTCCTTTCCCCTTTTGGTTTACCCAGTGCTCTATCCACTCTATGTATTTTTGCCCTGCTTTGTGCCAATGGCTTCGTTAATTATCTGCTCAATATTGATTTCGTCGAACCACTGTCAAAGCGAAAGATAGCAGACTTTCAAGGCAAAGAACCCAAATTTTACGCCAAAATACTGGCCATGGTGTTAACCGGCACACTATTCGCTTTCACCGCTTTTTTCATTGTTCCCAAAACCAATTGGGTTTGGCAAATCTTGGCCATTGCCACAGGTGTGGTGGCAGGGGTAATCACGGCAGCTCAAGAAATCGAAGTACTACTGGATGAAAGGGAAAAAAAACCAAGTACAACCACCGAGAAAACCGCCGAATCAAACTCCTGCACTGCCACTGTCTTGATGAAAGCACTCGCGGTTGGAGTCACCTTTCTATTTTCTGTCGCACTGGCTGATGGGCTCATGAATAGCCTATTGCAATTGCATCTCTCGCATACAGCTATTTTGGCGATCAGCTTGCCTGCAGTTTTTTTCTTTGCTTTTTTCGCTGAGTTCGTCTTTTACTGGAACAAACTACCCGAAAATTGGAACAGGATGAAAGAAAATCTCCAGCACATTTCAAAACAAGATCTGGGTCAGCGCATCACGATTCATGGCTCTGTATTTCTTAATGCCGTGACCAATGGGGGCTTAAGTTTTGCACTGTTCAAAATTTTTGGGCAAACCTTATCTAACCTGGGGTTAAACTGGATACCCACGGGACATACCTTACTGATCCTCTCTTATACAACAGCCGTCATTGCCAGCCTAGCCTCTTGGGTTATTAATATCCAGTCGGTCCCCAATCGTTTAATTGAAAATTATCAAGCTAAAGGCGTATAATAAAAGAGATTAGGGGGGGCACATTCCAATGAAACTGCGCGATCGTCAGCTGCTCATCGCCACACCAACAATGAGTGACAATATCTTCTCTGGAACCGTTTGTTATTTACTAGACCACACTAAACATGGCTCTCTCGGAGTGATCATTAATCGTCCCTTAATCGATTTGTCTCTGGGACGCCTTTTCGAAGAAATGGAAATCACAGATCATGCTCCTGGTACAGAAAATATTCCGATCATGTTTGGAGGCCCTGTACACCGAGAGCGTGGATTTATTTTTCATAGCCCTGAGCGTAAATGGGCTTCCACCGTCCAACTTGCCAAAGAGCTCTCTCTCACTGTCTCCAAAGACATCATTCAAGACATTGCCAAAGGTCAAGGACCACAAAGATATCTCATCGTATTGGGTTGCGCGGGCTGGAGCTCTGGTCAACTGGCTGATGAAATCAAACGCGATGCTTGGATAGTCTCCCCTGCTTTTGCCGAAATTTTTTTTGAGGTCCCCTTTGAAGATCGTCTATCTAGAGCCATGCGCTTTATGGGATTGCACGATCGCATCATCGGTCATGCTGGTCACGCATGAGTATTCTTTTGGCTTTTGATTTTGGAACCCGACGTATCGGTTGCGCAATCGGCAATTCCATCACCGAAAGTGCAAACCCGCTGGCGATGGTATCTGCCGAGAATGGTCAACCCGACTGGAATGCCATCGATAAGCACATCGCCGAATGGAGACCCAGCGCATTGGTCGTGGGCGATCCCTTGCATGTCGATGGCTCTAGTAGCAAAATGACACACCGGGCCAGAGCCTTTGCTAAAGAGTTAGAGGCACGTTATCATTTGCCCATTCACCACATTGATGAATGTCTCTCTTCTGTGGCGGCTACACAAGAACGCGACCGTGCGTTTCATCAGCCCCACAAAAATCTTGACAGCCTCGCTGCTGTGGTGATCCTTGAACATTACTTTAAACAGGAGCCCACACGATGAACACACCAAGCATTCGTCAACTCAGTTGCACAGGTGCCCTACTTTGCTACGGATTATTGATCGCAGGCCTATTCCTACAAGCACAATGGCATTTAACTCCATGCCCTTTGTGTGTCATTCAGCGAGTTTTGTTTGCCCTCTCTGGGTTGGGCTTCACTTGTCTGGCCCTATACCCACCCAAATTATTTTATCGAAAATTCATTTGCTTTGTATTACTATGGCTATCCATCATCGGGGCCTCTACCGCGCTACATCAAATCCATATTCAAAAAACGCCTGCAGATCCCCATGCACAAAGCTGTGGAGCAGAAATCACCTACCTGCTCCAAAACTTACCCCTCAAAGAAGCCACCACTGCCATTTTCCAAGGGCTTGGTGATTGTCGGGATGATGAAACCAAAATCCTAGGATGGGGAATTCCCCACTGGTCCATGGCTTGCTTCTTCCTGCTGGCCATGCTGGCCTTGGGGGGGATGGTCGTGAAGGAATGAAGTGATATCACCTTTTGCTAACGAGTTTGCAATTTGTTATCCTCATTTTCCTCTTCCCTTGGATCTTCCACTTGTTGAAGAACAGAAGGTCTATCCGTATCGACTAACTTAGCAGGCGCAGTCAAATCACCGCTTAGTTGTGCTTGATTGCTTTGCGCAACCTTTCCAACTTCCTCTATCTGAATAGCCTCTGATCCACTTTGTTTCCGACAACACCTACGGAGGGACCGGTACGGGATGTACCGGTACGTCAAGGCGATAGCTATCACAACAAACAGACTTCCAGCCACACCACCCGCAATGGCTGGAACATTATCACCTCCACCTCCAATTTGGGCGCCTACCCGAATGAGGAAAGCCGCTCTTATCAGTCAAATGAGTCATTACACCGGACATTCCGCGGCAAAGCAGTAAATCCTTATGATTTACTGCTTTGCCGCGGAATGTCCGTTGTTAATCGTCATTGCTCAATTAAAAGGGTAAGTAGCCCCGAAGTCTGCTGTAAAATGAGGCAGAAGTTGTCGCTTCTTTATGCACTGCATCTTTCTTGCTCTCCATATTTGGTCCCGCTTTGAAAAATCCACTGACTTGAGGTAGACTTCGTTGCCGCACTCGTTCTCCACCTAATGCGACATATAAATCAAATGTATTCCCTCCTCCTTCTGGGTGATTTGACTTAACCGAGGCAAACATTTTTTGATACATAAGCATCAAAATAATGGGGCTATGAACACTTTCTTGATTAAAGATTGTTGGTGTGCAAAACCGCCCAGGTTCGATAATCATCACTGGGCGATCTAGTGCGTAGGCAATGGCTTGTGCTTCCATGCAACTAGCCCAAACTTGTGGGGTCTGAATATACTCACAATATTGATCAAAATTACCGTACTTCAAAGATTGTTTTCCACTTCCAACTTGTACGACTCCTCGCCGTGGCAATTGATGAGCGTATTTGTCTTTATACAACGCCAAGTATGCGGCAGTTGTTACACGCAAATCCTTTGCTTTCATCAACATCTGTATCTGTGCAGCCACTGCATCAAATAAGGAATCTCCACAGAGCTCGGATTCATCACTTAATGCCATATCCTCACGAGGGAGTTCGCGTTGTTGTCGAGCCAATAATAATCGACTGTTCAGAAAAGCACGATAACTCTCAACCGTTGCTTGATTAGTATAAATATCTGCGATGATTTTCTGTACTTGATGTATGATCCTTTCAGGGAATAATAAATACATTTCAGATTGTGAGGGAATGCCTGCTAAGCCTGCTTGATGAAATAGGCTTAAAAAATCTGCATATGCCGCCTGCTGTATAACATACATCGACAAGACAGGCTCGCGATGGGGCAACATTCTCTCATAAAACTGATAAGCAGACTTAATAATTAATGTATCGCGCGTAGCGTGAACCGATCGGATAAATGCTCTCGGATATCTTGTAAATACGCCAGGATCTTTATTCTTCATGAACCTCATTAATCGAACCAATCCTTCATCACTTTCCAAGAGGTAGGTTACTGAACTTGCATGTAATCCGATAAATTTACCTTGTTTGTTCATTTCTCTCATGGCCGAATGCAGCTGACTGTTTTCATTGGTAAGCAGCACCAGTAATTCACCGTTTGTTTCCTTTAATATTGTCTTTGACCTGTAACCACCAGGACTTCGGTGAATTTTTTCGGCACAAGGTGTCCCCTCCTCATCTACAATAGGCCACACTTGTGGATAGTGTGTTTGTAGTGTTTCAGCAACCGCACTTCGTAGGCTCTTTTCTGAAGCATAGTAAACAACACGCCCTTGAAAATTAGGTAACTTCAATCCTCGATCTCGCATAGAATCCGGAAGTAATAACACAGAATCCTGCGATAAACGGTGGGGGTGGGTCATTTGCGTATCGTAAGGCGCAACCGCATAATAACTATTGTGAGGTACATTACTGAGTGGTTCAAGTATCGCAACACGACAATGTTCCCAATCTCCCAGACGCGCTGGCTCCAAAGGTTGTACCAACTGGTTCCAAGCCCAATGTGTATGCGGACGATCTAACATGCCTCTCTCCTTGTTGAAAGCTGCCACCTCGTAATCCAAAAAATGCCCAATCACCCCTTTTTCGTCGATCTCTTTCTCCACCATAAATTGACATTGCACTAGGACATCATCGTACTCTGAACGACCACCGTACAAATTATGAAATTCCTCACCATAGTATCCACCTATGGCATTGTGATGATTAACTGCATGCACCAATACCACATGTTTTTTCAGTTCATTGGCAATGACAGCAAACTGTCTTTTGCTAAGAAAATAAGCATCCGTAGTTTCCCTAGTTGGACCAGTCTCTATTCCCGATGAAGGTTTCTTGATACTAAAATGGCTGGGGTTTAACACTTTAGATTCAGGGAAGTGCCCAACAACGGCTTCCCCTTTGACGTTGTGGCTCAAACGTCCTTGACGAACAGCACCCTCATACCATTGCCCATCAATGGAACTTTGCCAACGAAT
>CAYGKN010000006.1:0-35462 GCA_964350565.1 uncultured Gammaproteobacteria bacterium | reverse complement strand
CTTGACGAACAGCACCCTCATACCATTGCCCATCAATGGAACTTTGCCAACGAATTCGCGAGCCCTTCAGTGAGATACCCGTCATGTCCCATGCATTGGGGTCAATCAGCCGATCGAAGCGGACATCCTGACTACCTGGCTTTACAAATACCTCATACAGGCGACCATCAGTAGTTTGCGCTAGCCCTCTCCCATCTGCGCTGGTCACGAGCTTAGAAATTGCTTTATTGAAAACAACAAGATGATTGTCAGATTGAGCACGAACAACAGATGGCGGAGTTTCTTTGATGTTAACAGTCAAACCATCACTACTGACTGTTTCAGAACCAGCAAATGGACGACTTACTGATTCGCCTTTTGTGGTATGTCTTAACTCTCCTTGATAAACATCTCCTTCATACCACTGCTTATCAATGGAACTTTGCCAACGAATCTTTCCAGTTTTTATGTCCATGGAAATATTCTGTAGATCATACGCATTGGGATCAATCATCTGGACAGGCTCTGGTTGGCCACTTGGATTAAAAATCACTTTGTATAGTTTATCTTCTATAATTGCCAATCCAGTCCCGTCTGAATTTTTCACCAGCTGAGAAACTTTTGCTGTTTTTATTTCACTGATAAATTGTCTTCCTCTAACTTTTTTCACAGACCGCCCAGCGGCCACGGCGGCTCCTATTGTGGCACCAGTTAACGCCGCACTGCCAACGCCATCGAGTGCCTCTTTACCCTCAGCGACATTACGCACTGTGGTTGCTGCAGCAGAACCCACTGCACCACCCACACTTCCCGTCACAGTATCAAGCAAAACCTGTTGCCCAGAGGATAGCATCATCCTCTCCGTGCCTTCTTCCACAGCCTCAGACAATAAGCGGTTTCCTGCTTGATTCACTCCTGTTGATGCGACTTGCCCTAATCCAAATGACAATCCACCAGCCATCGCACCAGTCACAAAATCAGCCCAATTTACATTCTCAAGTGCCCCTTTCTCATCAATAATATTTCTGCCAACGTGCGCGGTGACTTGCCCAATAGCCCCAGCAGTTGATTCTGCAACCAAAGTAAAAATCACTGAATTAAACCCTGTTAGTCCAAGTACTTCTGTTATTGAGGCGCCTGCTGCACTCACCCCACCAGCAAGTGTTCCTGTCACCCCGCCAACCATACATTCTTGAATATAAGACCAAAGTGTTAAGTCTTCGGGTTTGCTCGTTAACATCTTAAATCCCGAGGATAAGCCTGAGCCAATAAAACCTGCGCCTGCTACACGACCAACCGGACCCTTATATATGATTAATACGCAACCAAGTCCCACCTGTGCAGAACTGATAACAACCGCAGCAGTTCGTTTTTTTGTCGATCCGGTCTTTTTCTCTTGAACATTTCCACTCATATGAGACTCCTGCCTATGAAAAACTCTAGCGCATCAAATACGAAAACGCAGAAAATTATACATCTCAGGACAACCATGTCAACACCCGCCTTGTCCTGTAGAACCAAAGTAATAATTTCCAGGCTGATCTAGGTGAAGGTTGCAGAAAATTACATACCCCCCACTGGTCCATGGCTTGCTTCTTCCTGCTGGCCTTGGGGGGGATGGTGGTGAAGGAATGAAGTGATATCAGCTCCTGTTAGCAAGGAACTGCAGTTTTTTATCATCATTTTCTTCTTCATCTGGATATTCTACAATTGGAGACACATTACACACAGGAATGGAAGTTCTCCTATCTGGGTCGAGTTCCTCAACACGCACTCCTACTGACTCAACGCCATAGCTTGAAGGTGATGGCGAAGATAGAGTACTCGGAGAAATTAAGTTTCTTCGAATAGCGCACAGCTCATCTCTAGGCGTTTTAAGTGCAATGGTTTCCATATCCAGGAGCGCTTCTCTTCCAGATTCGTTGAGTTTTCTTTTCGGCGCTTTAAAGAACAAGGGAGAGTTGTTTGATTCCTCTTTTTCTCTTGCATTCTCTGCATCTGAATTTTCAAAAGTCAGCAATACAAGATCAAGCATTTTTTCCATCTTAGCTTTATCGTTGGGATTAGGTTGAGCACTTTGACCCAACTCATTTAGCAATTGTTGGATTTTCTGAATCAACGGATGCTCAACTGTAAAACCTAAAGCAAAATACTCGATGATAATAGGCGGTACCTCTTCTTCAGTATCATTTTCTCGCCTAATAAGTTGACCCTTAACTTCATCACCACCATACAGCACAACTTCGTAATTTTGAAATGGATTATCTCCATTGAGAGGCACCAAAGCATCACGGATCGACTCAGGTGACTTATTGATTTTTTCCTCTTTTTGTTCACGCTCTTCCTGCCTTAATTCTCCTGGGTATACGTCCTCACACCACCGGATGAAATCTGCATCTTGTAAGCTAGGCACAAGATTATTGAAGCTGCTCGCCGCATGCTCATGCACTACTAGGGGACGGCACAAATACAGCAACTGAAGATAGGCATTCACCAAATAATATTGGGCTTTTCTTTCCGTTTTCAATTCCTCTAATAACGCTTTCACCGTATTATCTAAAGCCGCCCCGTGCTCCAACAGCACCTGAATAGAACTCAGATAATAAGGTACATCTTGAGAAACACGCATCCGTCTAATATATGTATGTATCGCCTGTTCTCTTGCCTTATTTTCTTGATCCAGCTTAGCACCTTTTTTTATCAGCAATTTAACCTGTTCTGGATATTTGCCCGCTTCATGCAACACCGTGTTTCCATAATGATCAATCGCATTGGGGTTAAAGTTTTTCTCAAGCAGGTAAGTTAACGCCTCTATATTCCCTAAAGATAATGTCAATAAATTTCCATAAAGATAGTGTGAAACGCCAGAAAGGTAAGCTATCTGATTCTCATCAAGCTTATCTATCACTGTTCTTAGTGACAAAGCAACATTACCAAGATATCTTTTATACTCTTCAACAACCGTCGTCATCGTTTCTTTCTCACTGCGATTAATTTTTTTCGCTTCAATTAAACTTTTTACTATTTTCTGTATACGTTCACTGCGTTCAGCTCTTTCAGCACCCTGGCCTTCTATTGTGTTGACAATCGCGAGAAAGCTTTTTTCTAGTTGTGGTTTACTATACCGAGCATCGCCTAAAAACAACCGCAATAAACGTGCCGCTTTATCCCATGAAGACAATTCGTTAAGCTGAATTCCTTGACTCTTAAATTTTTCTTGATTGATTTTTTTCATACGTCGACGAGCATGAAAACAGATACAAAGGCAACAAAACAAGACTGCTAAGCCACCGGCTAACCCACTCAAAATAATAGCAATGGGAGGTTCCTCTCCAGTCTCAGGCGGAATAATATTTGCACTTACCCGAATCAAAAAAGTAGCTCTTGTCACATCAAATGAATCATTGCAGTTAACACGCACTTCAACCGTTTCTTTCTGTTCAGGGATACCTGTTAAGCGTTCAACATTGTCTTCTAACCAGGTCCCATTATGCTCAATATCTATTGTAAGCGCATCACCATCAGAATCAAAAACACTATCCGTTATATTCAAAGTCACGTTAAAAAACTCACCCACTGTAGCATTTAAATCTGAAAACACCCGAGTAAAAAATGCAGGACGATTTAAAACTGTCAACAGTGTTGTGAAATTTGCCTTACCATTCAATAGATCGTGAACTTGATCAACAATCGTATGATTGCCTTGTTGACCTGGAACGACGACCCCTGTAATTCTGCGGCTCGTCGGATCAAACACCAACCCCTGCGGCAATCCACTAATCGTACGAACCAACTCAGGAGAATCCACATCAATAAACGTATTATTCGGCAACGTCACTGCATAATCTTCTTGAGGAAAAGTCGAAGGCAACGTGTAAGGATTCACAAGCGTCGGCGCATCATTGACAGGAATAAAAGTGATATTGGCCGACACAGGCCCATCTGTAAATTGACCGTCACTAACAATCACATTAAAACTAGGCGCTTGTTCGCCTCCATTGGGAATAAACTGCACCTGCCCTGCCAACACTTCTCCCTGAGTGAACGTGGTGATTGGCAATGTCGGTGCATTCAGTCGACTAAAATACCCTTCTCTCACTTCACTAACTGTGAATTGCAATAAAGATACATCTCCATCATCCGTTGCACTTAAATCACTTGTGGAAAGTATCACACTCTGCCCTTCTATAACTGTTAGTTGTGCCAACCCCAAAACAGGTGGGTTGTTTTCAAAGAAAATACTGACTGGCAAAGGCGCAGTAGGTGTTACTCCATCACACACACTAATTGAAACAGCAGGAGCAACAGGGCTATTATCATGTATGACTCTCACCTGTTGACTTTGTAATTGAGCTTGGTTAAAGCTATCAATCGACACACCAGGCGCACTCACCCACTCAAATCGCAAGTGCTCAGGAGAAACCACATGGTAGGTTAAATCAAAAAGATCGCTGTCAACATCCTCTGCTCCAATGAGTGAGGGGGTCAATAACACCGATTCCCCTTGATTGAAAAACAAGGTTGAGTTAACCAATTGTGGGGCGTCATTTACAGGGATGATAGAAACTGCGCGGGTTAACTCATTGCTCTGTTGGCCATTGCTATTGGTCAACTGTACACTCACGTTACGCCTCTCACTCGTAGGATGATTGGACAAGTTTCTATAAGTCACATTGCGCAGCATAGCTTGATAAGTTAAAGCACTTTCCTCTCCGCTTAGGGTTAATACACCACTTGACTCATTGTAGAAAGCAACAGCTCCACCCAAGACAGAGGTAGTCAGTCGATCTTCATCAGGCCTAAATCCTGAACGAAATTGAATGGTGGCATTGGACAGTATTTCATTGAAAAAAGCATCAGGAAGAACCGTCAAGCTGGGATAAAGAGGCAATGCCAACGACCCCTCGATATAATCTTTTGTATCTAACAGAAAATTGAACAACTCAGGGTGGGTGTCACTGCTGGGCGTTGGTGATGTTACAGAAAAGTTCCTTCCAAAAATCGCATGCTTGAGCGTCGTTTCATCCTGACTCCTCCAGAGTATCATTGCTTGATCTTGCAGTGGATTTAAGGCGATCAGCCTATCTTCAGAACCTACTAAAACCCCAATTCGATTTGGAATCAGAGGAGTAATAAGAGATTCTGATCCTATTTTTTCACCATTGCTATTGAAGCGCTGAATAAATAAATTTCGATCCAGTGATGCAGAAGAACTGCTTTGAAGACTACTCCAAACCACCAAGAAACCCCCATCTTCCAATGCCACTACTGAAGGGTGTTGTTGGGGGCCTTGAATAAAGCTATTAATAATTAATTCAGGACCCACCTTTGCACCATCCGCACCTAATAATTGTCCCACCACATTGGTTTCAGACTCTGGTGATAATCGTGAAGGTTTTTGCGTCCAAACAACGATCCAGTTACCATCTGACAACGCCGTAAAAACTGCACCCCGGTTAGCGGCTGAAGCTGTACTGATAGAGAGAGCACCCGTTAATGCCTGCCCTTCGGCACTAAACAATCTTCCGAGTACATCTTGCACCGACGATGAGCTCGTGCGAGTATAAGAAATCAACAACCGACTGCTTAAGCGAGAAAAAGCAATCCAGGGATCGCCGGATAGAGAGGAAACCACAAGAACATCATTAGTTTTCGCCTCACCTTCTGAATTAAAAACCCGAAAAAATACCCTGCCCGTCGGCGTAAAAACCTGAAAGGTATCAAGCCAAGCAACTGCAAACTCCCCATTATTCATAGGAGCTATCACCATATTTCTCTGGCTTCTTCCTCCTTCAGCTTTACTGTTCGACTCTACTCTAAAAGGTTCTGTATAAAAAGTTTGATCGGGGTTGAGAATACGAAAAAATATACTTATCTCTCCTGATACAACAGCTCCCCAGCTTACTGCAATTTTACCATTATCCAATTCAGCACAATCTACTTGATGATCCCGATTGCCATTGGTGGCAATCAAAATAGCACCTCCAGACTCTGTGCCATCGGGATGCAAAAACTTCCCATACAAATTTCCTGAGTCTGAAGGAAAAAGGTTACTTTGCTCACTCCATACCACAAAAAATCGACCATCTGACAAGGAGGTAATGGCCGGGGGATATTGATCAGCTGACTCCTCACTCTCTACCAGAAAGGCATTGTTCTCAACTCGACCTATCACGGAAGAGGGTGATGTCACAGAAACCCCATCACTAACACTCACATCATACTGGATTGAAGTTGAACCATTTGCAAAAAATTTCACCGCGCTCGACTTGATTTGGGCCTGAGTAAAATTCACAGTAGCGTTACCTGGATCATTGCTAAACTCAAATTGCCCATGAACCACATTGGAAACCGTAAAGATTAAATCTGCATCACTCGTGTCAACATCTTCCGCATGCAACATATCGGAAGTAATCGTCACTCTCTCATTTTGACGAGCGAATAAAAAATTATTCGTTAATATTGGTGGATCGTTCACTGGGGTGTAATCAATTCCTGCCGGAGTGAAATCACCAGTATTTAATGCGCTACTTAATTGCAAATCAAAACTCGGCACCGATTCGCTCCCATCGTGTATTACACTGACATTTCCAGCCACTAACTGCGGATAGGTAAATCGTGTCCCAAACACACAGGCTGGATGCTCTTTGATAGCAAAAGTTAAGTGTGTAATATTGCTTACCTTAAACAGTAAGTCTTCTGGTAATTGAAAATCCCCCGTGTAATTAAACATGGCGGAGGTTAACACCGTTTGATTCCCTTCGATAATGGGAACAGTGAAGCTAAAATCATTGAGTATAGCCGTAATGGTAACTTCAGCACTCTGTGGCAGACTATTTGATTTTCCATCACTGGCACTAGTAGAAAGCCCTAAATTTGAAAAATCGTTTTGACTAGTTTGAAGTTCATCACTCATGACTTGCTGAGTTACATCATACCCAATGGGTTCATTTAATGAGCTCACTAACTCTAAATTTACATCCTCTCCTGACTCTTCTGCCCTAGCCCTAGACTGCAAAACCAAAGTCGCCACAACAGCACCACCAATGATTTTATTCAGCCCCTTAATTCCCAAACCAATGGCTTTCAAGCTCCACGAAAACCACGAACCCATAGATGAATCGCTTAAATAATTTGTCATTGCTCACTCCTAACCCTAAGTACCCAGCCCTCAAACCACGCTAAACTTTAAACCATTCTCTTGGGACGTTTCTACATCTTGTCAGACTAGTTTAATTTTTTCTCGCACAAAAAAACAAAAAGATTATTTTTTGAACATAATTGAGAATTTTTTAATCTCGCTATCAAAATTGAAAAAGCATCGGCAAGATCCAACCAACGACCACAAATGCCAAAGGGGCATCATTCTCTAATGGGATAAAAAACAGGCCTAAGTTCCAGACTGTAATTGGAGTTGCCTATTTAATCTAAGGCCGTGGAAGCTATATTATTCCCCAATATCTCCTGACTCCTCTCTTTATCCATCTCGTCTGTTATAGTCTCATGCCTAAAGAAGCTCCTGGAATTATTTATCATCTTTAGCAACCCAATAGACGGTGAGGATAATTCAGTCAATGCCCCTGCTGCCAGCAATCTATGCATCGTCCAAATCAATGCCCAATGCCCTTGAAATAAGTCCGAAACGGTTTTGCTATTCTGCACACACAGACGACGCAAGTTAGTTTCCTCACGTAATAAGGAACGTTCCGCAGCCTTTGCCTCATCTCGACCCAACTGATGCATCGCTACACAAAAGCTCGCCAATGGAAGAAGGGAAGTATGTTTTGCATGGATCTCTACCGCTTTTAATGGTGTTGAGACTCGAAACCATTGTTCTAATTGTCGCATCACCAAAATCACAACTTCCTCATCTCCGGCCTGTGAAGCCGCTTTTAGTAACTGCAACCAAAGCTCAACAACATCCGCTCGATCAGCTTTTGGATAATCTCTTTTCACCAAAGTACACCAATGCACCAATTTTCCTTTTTCTGCCTGGTACCCCCCTGGTGAATTCATACTCTGTTGTACAGAAGCATAGGTCACCCCATAGGCCATTTCAGGAGATTCAGGCAATACCATGGGGAGTCTATTGCTGACTGATGCGTTTGACTTTCCCAACATCGTCTGAGCCCTCAGTATATCTGAGAATAACGACCAATACTCAGGCGTGCTTTGACTTAATTGAGACAATTCAGCCAATGCTCTGCGCTGCCAATCCAGTGCATGAGGATGTCCAAATATCGCGTGTAACAAAAAACCAGAGCCTGCAAGTTTGTTTACTTTCATAAAATGCGACAACTGCTTAAGCCCAACCGGAAACGTCATTTTTACTCCTTACTTCAAAATACTTGGTGGATTGGATCTGCTATACCCAAAATTGCAAAGGCATCGGCGCGTTCCAAACAGCTACTACAAATGCCACAGGGGGCATTATTCTCTAATGGCACATAGCAAGACTGAGTCCATTCAAAAGGCACATTTAAATTTAAGCCCGTTTGAATAATCTGTGCTTTAGACAAATACAACACGGGTGTTTGTAAGCCTATACCCAACCCATTGGTGGTGGCACAAGTGGCCAATTTCATGAGTCGATCCCAAGCTTGAAAATAAGCTTCTCGACAATCTGGATAATCCGCATAGTCCCCTTGACTACTTCCTGAAAAAATAGCAGTGGCCACATTCATCTCGGCCAGTGCCAAGGCAATGCTTATAAAAATAGTGTTGCGTGCGGGTACATACGTGACCGGACGTGTAGTTTGAGAAACTCCCTCTGGCATAGCCATTTGCTTATCAACCAAGGCCGTTCCAGAAAAAGCAATACTGGTTAAATCAATAGGGTGATGCTCTAAGCAGCCAAAATATCCAGACAAATATTTTGCTGCTTCTAACTCTTTCAGCAAACGCTGCCCATAATCGAAAGTCACAGAGATACACTCATAACCTTGAGCCTTAGCAATGGCTAAAGTGGTTGCTGAATTAATACCACCCGAGAGTAAAACGATTGCTTTTTTGGGCACTAGAGCCCTCGTTTCGACATCGTTTTTAAGCGCGTTTTTGCCAATTGCGCCGCCGGGCTATTGGGCGATAATTGCAATACTTCATTAAAACTCATGCGCGCCTGCACAAAATCATTCAAACGATAAAAAGCATAACCCCGCTTTAGACGCGCATCTATTGCTTTGGGATTTTGTGGATAACGCATCACCACTGTTTCAAAATACTGCAAACTTTTTTTAAGCTCGCCTTCTCGAAGTGCAATCTCACCCAGCCAATAATAGGCATTGGGCAAATAGCGACTATTCGGATAAGCAGAAATCACCTGAGAAAAACCCGCTTTTGCTTCTGCATACCCCTGACTTAACAAGGCATGGTAGGCATGTTGATAAAGCGACTTGTCATCTTGTGGTTTTGATTCCATGGTTTTTGCAACAGCCTTGCTTTCTACAGACACCATTTTTTGTAAACGATTGTCTAAGTCGGCATATAACAATTTTTGATCTCGAGACAATTGCTGCAATTTATGGACTTGCTGTTCCAATTGCCCCTGTAAATGCTGAATTTGGACTTCTAACGCATTTAACCGATTCAACAAACTCACTTCATTGCCATCGGTGCTATGACTTTCTTTCACCATGGGCTGCTGACTATCCACGTCCTCGGGGATTTTCTTATCAGGCACATCTCCCACATCGATAAAAGCCGAAGCGTCTGAATCTACATTGATATCCTCTACTTCAGCTGCCGCAGCGTATACTCCTTGACCGATGAAAAAGCACACTATCAATAAGCATGCTTGAAATAACCCTCTCATCCCTTACTCCCGTTCATAAATCAAATCCACTCGACGATTCAAACGACGCGCCGACTCATCTGTCCCAAAGGCCACAGGACGCTCTCGACCAAAACTCAACACCACGATCTGTTGAGCCTTTACGCCTTTCATTCTTAAAAATTGTGCAACCGACAGTGCACGACGTTCACCCAGTGCAATGTTGTACTCTCGACTCCCTAACGTATCTGTATTGCCTTCCAAACGCACTCTTGCGTTGGGATGATCATGCAAATAATGAGCCTGAGCCAATAGAGATGGTTGATACGCAGGATACAACTGACTACTGTCAAAAGCAAAATAATATTTCTGACTTGCTGGAGCGCGTGTATTATACGCATCACCTAGAAACACCGCATGGGACTCTAGAGAAGCTCCATCCTCTCCCACCCCAAAGGTAGAAACCGATTGAAGATCATCGGTCGATAATGTCGATGCATCGTGGTGACAAGCCACCGTCGCCAATATGGCAAGCAACCCTAAACTCAAACGCCAACGTTTCATTGAAGCACCCCCTACAAAAACGGCGACCAAGCAGGTTCTTGAACCACACCTGTCGAACTTGGAACATCCCATCGCACCCTCGCATCACGCGAGATGACGTGCAACCCACTCCCCTCGCCATCACTTTGTACATAAGCAATCAATTGCCCATCTGGAGACAGCGTGGGTGACTCCACATTACTCCCCTGCGTTAATAAACGCAAGCGAGAGCGGCGGGCATCCCACCAGCCAATATGATAACCATTTTCGTCACGATTGAGTAGTGCCATTCCCGCATCATCACCTGCCCAACGCGCTCTGGCATTATAACGACCCTCGTAGGTTAATCGTTCGATATGTTCGCCTCGCCGATCGATGCGATAAATTTGAGGACTCCCTCCTCGATCAGAGGTAAAAATAAGCCCTTTATCCCCATTCAGCCATTCTGGCTCTGTATCAATGCCTAAGCCCGTCGTGAGAGGCAGGAGTTTTTTGGATAAAAAATCAAAAGAATAGATCTTCGCCTGCCCCCGATGAGACAATACCATCGCCAACATCCGGCCATCGTGAGAAAAAGCCGGCGCCCCATTAATTCCAGGCAAACTCACCACCAATTGCCGATGCCCCGTGCTTAAATGAGAGAGAAAAATATGAGATCGATGCCTTTCAAATGACACATAAGCCAACGACTTCCCGTCAGGTGACCAAGCAGGAGACATAATGGGCAAATGAGACTCTAACAAAGGTTTGGGATCTCCTCCGTCATAATCAGACACCATCAAGCGATAAATACTGGGAAGTTTTCCTTGGCCAGGTTGGGCATTGGTTTCTACATAAGCCAGTTTGGTCTTAAAAATAGACGGACGATGCAATATTTGCTGATAGAGTTTATCACTGATGTCATGAGCAAAATGTCTCTGACGTCTTTGAGACTCAAACAATGAAGACCATTCCAATACCCATGCCCCCCCCCGATGATGCCAATACCGCACCCAAAGCTTCCCACCCGAAGCACTCTGTATGTCAATATAGTGAGCAATACCCTCTGCCTGCATCCAAGATTTATCGACTGAAGAAAGAACACCCAACTGCGCCGGTGCGTGAGACACCAAAGACAATTGACCACTATTTTGAAAATCTTGACCAATAATTTCAGGGATATCCGTGGCCACCTCAGATGATGCCACCAACCACACCGGCATGGCAGACAGCTGATTGTTGGTCAACTCAATATGTAACGCCGGCCAAGCAATATTCACCAGCAACAACAATGCAAAACACAATCGCATACTACCCCCGCAATCACAAAGCTCATCATAGAAAATTTTGAAGGACAAGAAAAGTGAGCGACCGCTCCTGTCATCGTCATTAAGCAGCGGGAGCCATGCACACCTAGAAAAGATTCCCGCTTTCGCGGGAATGACAAGCCTGCCACTTTCGATAATTTCCACCATGCCCATAACAAGGCAGCAGTGCTGCTTGCCCGTGAATAAAAATACCCATGCCGTATTCTTGGGTATGCTGCATCAACATTGCTAAATCGAACACCGGCTCGAATAGCTTGGCTTCTGCAGGAGGCCACCAATGCGCGCTCAGATTCATCCAATAAGGTGCAGTATGCGCTGCTAGTTTTTCCTTTGACCAAACCACCAACTCCATTCCCATACAGGGTTGCCAGCAATAATACTCTCCACCAGGGGCATCGGCCACCACACAAATTTCTTTGTGCCAATATCTCAGACTCGAAAATGCCAATCGATGAATCGCAAACGATTCAAAGCCAAGCACCCACTGCTTGGCTTGCAAATAGGCTGAATACACCCGCAAACGAGTCAATCCCAATGGTCCATGCACCCACACCCACTGTGAGAGCGCTTCAGCGGGCAATTGCTTCCAAAAAGAAAAAATTTCATTTTCACTATCGGCCGTCAAGGGGATGGCGAATTCACAATTACCTTGGGCCGATTCGATGAAACCACTGATCCCTTGCTCATGTGGATAACACCACACTCTCACACCGACGCCCCAGTCATTCCCGCATTCGACTCCCACAACAACACCCCTTGGGCTTGAACTTGGCCCAAGGATAAACGCGCAGTACGTGTGGCTGATGAAACCAGCGCCTCTACGTGTGAACGCGATAATCCATAGATTTTTGTACTTTCATAAGCGGCATTGAGCAATACCACCCACAATGCATCCCACTTTTGGGTCAAATGTAATTGACCCACACGGTAATGCCGAATCTTTTGCTCATCAAAGATCACTCGGCCTTTAATCAAAACTTTTTTTTTCTGATGCATATATATATATTTACTCACTTGCTCACTCAGCTGAAAATAACGCGCCGCATCATACTGTGCAATTTCATTAGTCAATGCCAATGTCTCTCCCTGCTGAGAATAAAAGGCAGCCGCCAATTGGCGCGCTTCTTCCATCAGGAGATCAGGTTTATACGCCATCTGCTTCGTCCAAATGCGAACGCTTATCTGAAGTTTTTGCCCACTCATCTGCATCGGCTGGGGGCTCTTCTCTCTCACTAATCACAGGCCAATCTTTCGCATATTTCTTATTGAGTGCAATAAAATCTTTTTGATCTTCCGGTACCCGGTCGGAGGCGTAAATTGCATCCACTGGACACTCTGGCTCACACAGTGCACAATCGATACACTCATCGGGATTAATCACCAACATATTCGGTCCCCCATGGAAACAATCCACTGGACACACTTCGACACAATCGGTATACCGACATCGAATACAAGATTCTGTGACTACAAATGGCATCTCTTACCCCCTACTTTGCCGCCATACGGATCGCACCATCCAAACGAATGACTGAACCATTTAAATAACTATTTTCTACAATCTGACCTACCAATGCCGCATACTCTTCTGGCTTACCCATCCTCGAAGGAAAAGGAATACTGGCCGCTAATGAATCCTGCACCTCTTGAGGCATGCCAGCCATCATAGGCGTATGCATAATACCCGGCGCAATCGTCATCACGCGCACCCCTAGACGGGTCAATTCTCTAGCCAGAGGCAATGTCATGGCCGCCACCCCTCCTTTGGATGCACTATAAGCAGCTTGGCCAATCTGACCCTCAAAAGCCGCGACAGAAGCTGTGTTGATGATCACCCCTCGCTCTTCACCGCACAATGGTTCCTCAGCTAACTGCTCTACAAAAAAACGCAACACGTTAAAAGTGCCGACTAAATTAACCTTCAAAACCTGCTCAAACAAAGACAATTCATGCAAACCATGACGACCCAGCAAACGAGAAGCCGGAGCAATCCCTGCACAATTCACACAAACCCTTAAAGGACC
The DNA here is from genome assembly GCA_964350565.1 of uncultured Gammaproteobacteria bacterium. Classification (GTDB taxonomy): domain Bacteria; phylum Pseudomonadota; class Gammaproteobacteria; order CAYGKN01; family CAYGKN01; genus CAYGKN01. The sequence continues at coordinate 21,840 of CAYGKN010000006.1, read as the reverse complement.
CAATGCCCCAGATGCCTCGTGGATTGCTGCTTGCACTTCAGCCTCGTTCGTCACATCCACCTTTGCAGAGAAAATTGATGCATCTCCCTTGGGCAACGCCTCCAGATTCTTATCCAGCAAGGCCAACCGAGCCCCCTTTTGACGGAAATAATCAGCAGTCGCCCTCCCTAAACCAGAGGCCGCACCACTGATCAATACCCCTAAGTCGCCTTGAATTTCCACGATACTCCTCCAAAGTTACAAGAAGCATTATATACCTATTTGTCGGGATCGTGAAAGGGAGTACTCAGCGCTGTACTTGCAGGCACAACATCCTCCAAAGGCAAACACACAAAGGGCCGCTCTTGCCAATGGGGGTGCGGTATGGTGAGCGCTGGCGTGGATAAAGAAACATCCTCGTAGAAAATAATATCAATATCAATCACGCGAGGCCCATAACGATAAGTTTTACGACGTCCTAAATTCCATTCCACCGCTTTAATTCCTGCCAATAGTCCATGTGGAGATAAGTCCGTTTCCACAACAAGTACGCTATTGATAAACTCTGGCTGCTCTAACTCACCCCAAGGCGGAGTACGATAGAAACGAGAGCACTCCAACAACTTTAAATCCAGCATCCCACTTAAGTGTGCATATGCTCGCAATATATTTTCCAATGGTGAACCTAGGTTTGATCCTAAGCTCAAATGAACTCGCGCCATATTAACGACGCCGCCGTCGTTTACGGGGGTTGAGTTGAGACAACCATTGCTCCTGCTCTTTTTCAGGCAGTTCTTGAAATTCAGTCCACCACTTGGCAAGACTTTCTAATGCCGGCTCTCCCTTAGCTCGCAAACATAAAAAATCATAGGCGGCTCGAAACTTGGGGTGTGACAATAAGCGCCGACAACGACTCGCACGACGTTGCTCTAAGGTACGTTGCAAATGCCAAATGTCTAGTACCATCAAAATAAAACGACGTGGCACACTAAAACGCTTTAAGCTGGATAATAAAAAGGGTTCAGCTATCTCATTAAATAAGGTATTGGGCGTCTTGTGAGAACGTGCAAATACTTCATCAAATCGCGCCTGAAAATCAAACCAAAAAAACACCGACAATAGAAATGCAGGCGTCACAGACTTGCCAATTTTAATGCGTTTATCGGTATTCTCTAAGGCTGCACAGATCACCGCATGCTCTTTGGGATAAGAAGCTTCATTACTCAAATACTCATGCACAAAAGGAAATAACCAAGATAACAAACCATACTGACGCAATAAATCTATACCCTTTCTCGAAGCACCACTGGAAAATAACTTCTCCATTTCTAAAAATAATCGAGCAGGTGCCACATGCTCTAACAAAGGAACCAATTTCTTTAATGCTCTCTGCTCTTCCCCTTCTAAACGCAAACCCAATTTTGCCGATAATCTCAAGGCACGAAGCATGCGTACCGGGTCTTCACGATAACGCGAAGCAACCTCGCCTATCATTCTAACGCGTTTTTCCTTGATGTCCTTCACGCCACCGATATAATCCAGTAATGTGCCTGAAACAGGATCGTAATACAGCGCATTCATCGTAAAGTCGCGCCGCCACACATCCTCGGTTAACGTGCCATACTCATTGTCATGCATAATCATGCCATGCTCACTATAAGACTCTTTGGCTAATATCGTCGAACCCCGAAACGTAGAAACTTCAAAAACATCTCTCCCCATGCGCACATGTGCAATTCGAAAACGACGCCCAATCAATCGACAAGAACGAAACAGAGGAATGATCTGCTCGGGATGGGCATTGGTCACAATGTCAAAATCTTTAGGATGCAACCCCAATAATAAATCACGCACACACCCCCCAACCAAATAAGCTTCAAAACCTGCTTTTTGTAAGGTTTTTGTAATTTGAATCGGTTTTGTAGGAATAGGGGCCTCTTGCAACTGATTTTGTGCCCAGGCAATACCTTTGCCTTTGAGCGGAGACAACATATCTGTCTTTTTAGAGAAAAACTTCTTCAGCAATCCTTTCACGAACACCTCGCCGGCAGCAACCGAACCACCCGCAATTGCCGAGCAATTGCTTCTCCAACACCTAAAAACCCAAGCTGTTTATCATATAAGGCATGCAGCCCCTCATTCAGAAAATCATTATAAATCTCACGCCCCTGATAAAGCGCTTGCGTTTCATGTTCTTCTAAATGGCATTTCGGCATGCTCAATACACTGTCCATCGACTCCACACAGCCCCAACGCTCCTCTATAGAACATGCTTCTAACTCAGCCAAAGACACACCCGCTGCAAAATTCCCAACCTGTGTACGCACCAATGATACCATATGCGCCCCACAACCCAACAGCTTCCCCATATCCTCAATTAAGGTGCGCACATAAGTTCCCTTAGAACAATGCACAGCTATTTTTACATAATGGCCCTGCACATCCAAAATTTCCAATGAATAAATCGCTATACGCCTCGGCGCTCTTTCTAATACTTCCCCTCGGCGAGCATACTCATACAAAGGCTTGCCTTGGTATTTGAGCGCTGAATACATCGGCGGCGTTTGAGGCTGCTCCCCCAAAAATCCAGAAAACCTTTGATTCAAATAGGCTTTCGTCATTGCTGGCAATGGAGAGGCATCAAACAAACGTCCTTCAATATCACCGGTCTCACTAGATAACCCCATATACATCCAAGCCGTATAATGCTTATCGGCGGCCATGACATATTGAATAAAACGAGTGGCATCCCCAAATGCCATGGGCAACAATCCCGAAGCCAGCGGATCTAGCGTGCCGGCATGCCCAGCTTTTTTGACCTTCAATAACCGCTTCACGCGATTTAAACACTGATTCGAAGATATGCCTGAAGGCTTTTTCACCATCAACCAACCCGATCCACTCATCCGTCTTCACCTTCTTCACCAGACAATAAATCTTGTATGCGCTGCTGACGGTAGAATTCATCATCAGCAAAAAAATGTAACACTGGCATACGACGTGCAGACCATTGCACTTTGAGCGCTTCACTCAAATCAGAGACATGGGCTTGCAGACAAACCAATGCAGTCTCTAACTGATCTGCTGGATATACCGAAAGATACACCTTCGCTTGGCGCAAATCGGGCGAAGCCACCACACGTTGCAAAGACACCAAACCCAGCTTTTCTTTTTTTGCCAATGCACGCACAGGTTCAGCAAGCAGCTTGCGCAAATGCACATTCACCTGAGTAGAACGACTGAATTCCTTTGGCATATCACTGCCGCTCAAAGACTTCGATTTGATCTCCAACCGCCACATCTGTGTAATTCTTCACACCAATCCCACACTCAATACCCTGCTTGACTTCATTCACATCTTCTTTAAATCGACGCAGTGATTCGAGCTCACCTTCGTAAATGACGACATTATCGCGCAAGACCCGAATGGGTCGACCACGCTTGATCATACCCTCACGTACAATACAACCCGCAATGTCTCCCAGTTTGCTGGAATGGAACACTTCTCGAACCTGAGCCACACCAATGATTTTATCCTCATGCTGGCCTTCTTCCATACCTGACATCATCGCTGTTACATCATCCAGCACTTTATAAATAATACTGTGATAGTTGAGTAACATCCCATGACGAGAGATTAACTCTTTCGCTTTGGTATCCGCGCGCACATTAAAACCGATCATCACGGCTTGAGAAGAAATCGCTAAATTCACATCGGATTCACTAATTCCTCCAACACCTCCCGCAATGACTTCCACCCTCACTTGCTCAGTGGCCAATTGCGATAAAGCCTCACGGATGGCCTCTAGCGATCCTTGAACATCAGCTTTGACCAATACGCTCAACACTTTTTGCGTATTATCCTGATCAGCAAATAAATCCTCCACACGTTTCGGCCCTTGCAGCTGGTTTCGTGCACGCTGTTTGTCAGCACGCAATGACGCCACTTCTCGTGCAGTGCGCTCATCGGTCACCACAGTGACGACATCTCCAGCCAAAGGAGCTCCCGATAACCCTAAGATTTCAACAGGCGTTGAAGGCAGGGCTGCTTTTAGTGGATTTCTATCTTCATCCAACATGGCACGCACACGACCATATTCACGCCCTGCAACCAATACATCACCGACTTTTAATTGTCCAGATTGCACCAATAACGTTGCTACAGGCCCACGACCCTTATCTAGAGATGCCTCAATCACAATCCCTGTTGCCGGCCCACTCACACGAGCATCCAAAGCGATCAATTCCGATTGGAGTAAAATCGCTTCTAGCAGTTCGTTCACCCCCTGACCCGTCAACGCGGAAATAGGCAGACATTGAACCTCCCCTCCCAGGGCCTCGACGATGACTTCAAACCCTGCCAATTCATGGGTAATGCGCTCGGCATTTACACCGGGCTTATCCATTTTATTGATCGCTACGATCAAAGGCACCTTCGCCGCCTTCGCATGTGCAATCGCTTCTTTGGTTTGAGGCATAATGCCATCATCCGCCGCAACGATTAACACCACAATATCTGTACACTGCGCCCCACGCGCACGCATCGCACTAAATGCCGCATGCCCAGGCGTGTCTAGGAAGGTGATACGCCCCTTAGGCGTATTCACCGAATAAGCTCCAATGTGCTGGGTAATGCCACCCGCCTCTCCCTGAGTGACTTGGGTCTTACGAATATAATCCAACAATGAAGTTTTACCATGATCGACATGACCCATAATGGTAACCACTGGAGCACGAGAAGCCATTGTACCTTCATGGCTTTCGACACGAGCCAGTAATTCAGTTTCTTTCGCATTTTCTTCTAAACGTTTTACATGATGACCAAACTCATTGACCACCAACTCTGCAGTATCTTGATCGATCATTTGATTCAATGTCGCAGGAGCCCCGAGTGCCATTAAGGTTTTCACCACAGCAGCCCCTTTGACTGACATGCGCTGCGCCAACTCAGAGACTTGAATCATGGGAGGCAACACTACCTCTCGGATCACTGGCGCTGTGGGCTTCTCAAAAGCCTGTGTTTTTACAGAAACCCTTTTCTTCATGCGAGGACGTCTCTCGGTATCTTCTTCATCAGCATCCACAACAGAATGCATCAACTGGGAACGATTGAAACGCTGATGCCCCTTGTCAGCATGCTCACGACGCTTGTTGCGTTCCTCTTTTTCTGTTTCTGCACTCGAAGGTCGACGCGTTTTTTTCTCTTGAACTTGGATCATCTCCGCAGGTTGCTGTGGTTTTCCAGATACTGGCTTTTCTTCGACAACAGAAGGCAGAGGCGGTTCTTTAGCCACAGGCTCTTGCACAGGTGGTGGTGTTCTCAACCCTGCAGAAGGTTCAGGAGAGGTGGGCTTTACCACCCGACGTTTTTTCAGAACTTCTACGCGAACACGCTGCGTACGTCCGGAAGAATCCTGAGTTTTTAACTCACTCACCTCTCGCTTGCGCTTCAAACTCAAGGTTTTTTGCGGCGCCTGAGACAGCATGCGATTGAGGTCTTGTTCACTGATGATGTCATCTGGACCTACTTTCAGCCCCTTCGCCGCTAGACGAGCAATGAACACTTCTGTGCCCACTCCAGCGGATTCTGCCAACTCTTTTACCGTCATTTCGGCCATGACTTACTCTCCCGCTTTATCTGCCTCAAACCAATGCGCTCGGGCTTGCATAATCAGCCCAGCAGCCTGTTCTCCGGATAAATCCGTCAACACATCGACCAATTCATCCACCGATTGCTCAGCCAAATCGTCTCGTGAAACAATACCTGCTTGGCCCAAAGTATTGGCCCACTCTGCTTGCATACCAGGCAATTCCAGCAAATCCGCCTTCGGCTTTTTCTTTTCTTCTTCCGCAATGACCTTGGCCAATAATGCCGATTGAGCACGTGCACGCAAAGCATCCACTAGTTCTTCATCAAAACCCTCTATAGCCAATAATTCTTCGCGTTCTACGTAAGCGATTTCCTCTAAGGTACTAAAGCCCTCTTCAACTAAAAACTGTGCCATTTCCTCATCGATATCCAACTGATCTTGGAGCCTTTCTGTTAATTTTACACTGCGATCTTTCTGCTTCTCTGAAGCCTGTTCTTGTGTCATAACATTCAATTCCCAACCGGTGAGCTGGGAGGCCAAACGCACATTCTGCCCACTGCGCCCAATGGCCTGAGACAATTGCTCTTGATCCACAATGAGATCCATAGAATGCCTGTCTTCATCCACAAACATCGTCTGAATTTCAGCAGGTGCCATGGCATTAATCACAAACTGCGCCGGGTTGTCTTCCCACAAAATAATATCGATTCGCTCTCCACCCAGCTCGCTAGAAACGGCTTGTACTCTGGCACCACGCATCCCTACACAAGCACCGACGGGATCAATCCGCCCATCATTGGTTTTCACAGCAATATTTGCACGCATGCCTCGCTCGCGTGAAGACCCTTTGATTTCAATGATTTCCTCACCAATCTCAGGTACTTCCACTTTAAATAATTCCACCAACATATTTGGATTTGTTCTGGATAATAGTAAACGTGGACCGCGACCCTCTTCTTCCACACTGGCCAGATACGCTCTGACTCGATCGCCTACGCGAATAGCTTCCCTGGGGAGTAATTGATCGCGGGGCAGGAAACCTTCGGCATTGCGACCCAAATCCACCAAAATAAATTCTCGTGTGACTCGTTTGGCTTGCCCATGGAGCAATGTACCCACACGCTGTTTGTAAATATCCACAATCTGCTGACGCTCTTGACGGCGGACCCCTTGAAACAGTACTTGTCGGGCCGTGTACGTCGCAATGCGCCCAAATTCCACATCCGCCATCAGCTCTTCGATGGAACCGCCTGCTTCAATGTCAGATTGCTTCGCTTTGGCATCTTCATATGAAATTTGTGTTTCTGCATCTTCCACAACTTCTCCTGGTGGCAGCACAGCAAAACAACGAAAAGCACGATATTCACCTGTTTCACGATCCATCTCCACTCGCACCAACCATGTGGGATGGTTTTTATGGATGGCTGCCGACAAGGCCTCTTCAATAGGCGCTATCACCTGATCTGGATCTACCCCACGCTCACTGGCAACCGACAAGATCATCTCTAAGACTTGTTTATTCATGATTTGCTCCCTTTACTCCACTCGAAAACCACATGCGCTTTTTTGATATACGACCGTGGAATTTGCCACTGACTTTCCCCAGCCAGGGTGACATAGTTTGAGTCATAGGACAATAATGTCCCTTGATAACGTTTCTTCCCCTCCCACACCGTAGATAACTGCAGCGCGATGGGACTAGATAGGTAGGCTTCATAATGCGCATCATTCAATAAGGGTCGCTCAATCCCCGGGGAGGAGACATCAATACGCTTATCTGCCCACTGCGGTGCACTCACCGGCAACGCTCGACGAATAAAACGCCACAATGCACTACAATCATCACTGCCCACTCCACCAGGTTTTTCCACATAGATCACCAACATGTTGGTGTTAATCCACTCCACGCCCCACAGCGCACAACCTTGGGTGGCCACCGCATCTTCTAACCAGGCATGTTGACTATTCATTATATTCACCACACAAACAAAAAATGGGCCCTTGGCCCATTCTTACACTCCACTCAAGGAGAACTATGGTCATGTTTGGTAGCGGGGGCAGGATTTGAACCTACGACCTTCGGGTTATGAGCCCGACGAGCTGCCAGACTGCTCCACCCCGCATCAGACATTAAGGGCATCATAACCTACTTTGGGGGAGAGAGCAAGGGGGCGACTACTCCTCTTTCGCATCATTCACAAATAGGAGCTTGCTGCTGGTTAGATGGAACGCTTTTTTGTTCACAAACAGCGTATTGCAAACAGCCTATCCATATGCTCAGTGCGAGCAATGCTAAAAAAAAGGTGGCCATTTGCAATCCAGGTGACATCTGGGCAATGAGTGACTTTAACAGAGAAGTATTAGAGACAAACAGATCCACCCCTGCAAACACCCCCACAAGACCTCCGATGAATCCTGAGAATAACGTGAGGTTTTTGTAACAATTTTCATGGCTTGAAACGATTTTTAATGCAATAAGCCCAATAGCAAGACCAGCCCCAAGTCCAAGGCATGTCCAAAACAAGCATTGAAAAAAAGAACCACTGAGAAGAGAAAGACTGAAAATTCTATCCACACCTAAAAAAACAGCACCCAGAGCAAAACTGAAGAATACAGAACGAAAATGGACAGTCTTTCCTTTTGGTCTGACATCCAGCTCCGTTACCACTTTACGATTTTCTACTTCAACAGTACCGTATGGCTTATTGGCCATTCTCTCTTTTGGGAACTGAGAATTATTTGATTTTAGTCTCTTACGAAGATCAGAATCTATAGTCATGTTGCAGTTATGTTCTTCTTTTGCAGTATTGACGATGTACGTCAAGCTTTCGTCTGCTGAACCTTTTGTGTTTATGCCCGACAAGATCTTGAGCACTTCACAAATCAGTTTTTTCAGTTCAACTGACATCGAGGAAGGGAAGAACAACCTGTTTGCTTGTCCACAAAAAGTACGTTTATTACATACGAAACGATATTGGATGTTTTCGCCATCTAAAGAAAAACTGCAACTATACTGATTTTGACTTGGTCTGGAGACAGTACTGATTTTTTCAGTTTTTCCTTCAGACGCTTTCATCGAATTGTTTTGTATTGCACACTCCAACTCAGAAGGTGTTAGTAGCTCAATAGGATTTTTAAGACCCTCGCACTCTACTTCTGTAATACTATGGAAAGATTCCTTAGATTCCTTAGATTCCTTAGATTTCCGGTGAATCTCTTTAGCAATATGCAGCGTTTCACCATCAGGAGTCAAAGCTTCACACCCTCTTTCGGCTATTGATTTTTTCCAGAAGTTGCTATAGAGTCCACTTGCATACTCAGAGCCTTCCGTCCAGCTATACTTACAGTTGTCATTTTGAATCCGCTGTCGATGCAGATAATAAACCAGAGCTGAATGCACTCCAAGTAAGAAAGAGCACATCCCTGTTCTTTGATGCTCAGGTTTAGTGCGTACCCCTTGCAGCTTCATATAAGTGTATTGATTCCCCAATTCACCACCAACTTCATGATGATAGACGCTACTGGATTGTTCTGAGTATACAAAATTATCTGGGCTAACCAGTTGAAGAGTCAAATAATTTGTTTTTTTATTAATTGCTTTTACGCTAATCTTTAGTATGCAGTCCACCATCAAATTTTCTCCTAGCGATATGCCCAGCTGGCGTTGAGATTAAGAGCTCTTTCTTGATGTTCCATCGATAACAATAGGACAACAGACTCTCCAAAAATCATTTAACCTCGAACAAAGTTCTTTACACGCCTCCACTCTAACATCTTGGGCAAAATTTGTCAATAATCACTCTAACTCGTTGTCAGAAAAGAATAAAAACCATCCATCGCTGGTGCGTTGAGTGAGCTTTTAACTATTTCACCTTGTGCCCAACAAACAACAATGACCTTTGCCAGATTGTGCATTTAATACTTGAATCCATGTGCTTCTACAACACCATCTGCCCAATATAAATTACATAACCCAATATCAGCATCACTCCCAATACACGGCGGCCTCGACGCACATAGAGAAAATAACCGGTTAAAATCACAGTCAGCCCCACCAACCCCAAATAATCTCGTCGCAATAGGGGAGAAATTTTCTCCATCGGCGCGATAAAAGCACTGCTACCCAATACTGCGACTAAATTTAAGATATTCGATCCCAGAATATTGCCCAGCGCCAATGCGCCTTGCTGGGCTTTTAACGCGGATAAGGTAGTGGCCACTTCGGGCAAGCTTGTTCCTAGGGCCAAAATAAACACCCCTATCCACCATTCACTAAAACCCCATTGCATCCCCAATGCGGTGGCTGCATAAATAACCGCCTGACCAGAGATCACCAACAATACCAGCCCCCATAAAAAAGTTACCCAGGGATGAGTTGTGCCACTGACATCCATCTCTTCTTCCGTACCTCCTTGCCAAAAACTCCACACCAGATACCCCACCAATGCTGCCAGCAATAACGCGGCTTCAAAACGAGAAAGCACATGATCCCACAGCAACCAACCTGAAATCCCCGTCAAGACATTTAAAATGATCCATTGCGATACGGTATTGACCTTCAACCACGACTGAGGCATGTATACCAATCCCAAACCCAAAATCAATGAAAGATTGGCGATGTTGGAGCCGACAACATTGCCCACGGCTAACGCAGGCGCTCCCCGTAGTGCGGCCATCGTGGAGATCACTAATTCTGGCAAAGACGTCCCAAAAGCCACAATAGTAAAGCCCACACAAGCCGCAGACACTTGCCAACGTGTAGCCAAGGCTAAAGATCCTGCTACCAATTTATCGGCCCCGTAAATCAGACCGGCAAAAGCGGCAAATAACACCATTAACAACCACAGCATCGTCATTTAATCGCCTTCAAAATAGACAATCAATTGATCCACAATATGGGTCAATTCACTCGCTACGGGCTGCTCAAAACTACTCGGCGGATAGTGCGAAGCTAGACGCATGTCTTTCATCAACTCTTCTGCAATATTTCTGGAATGACGCTCAGTGCGACCGGCATTCAATTCTAAAGTTTCTAGACCCAATAAGACTTCATGATTCAATAAAATAGGATGCGCAAAAGATTCTAGATCACTGCACAATAATTCAGAGTCAGCAAAATTTTTCGAGCGCAATTCTGTAAAGACATTTAATTCTCGCTTTGAGAGTCGTTCTGTGGTCTCCACCCCACGCAAGGGCTCTGCTTTTTTCTGGAATTGCTTGAGAACTTGCAGGGCTTTTTGCACAGGCTCTGCATCACCAGCTTGTACCATGCCATCGGCCACACGCATAATATCCTCGCTATCCACTTGCACTTGAGAAAAGAAATCTTTCTCCACTTGCAGCATGAGAAACTGCTCTAATCGTTTTGTGAATTCATGCAGAAATAATGACTTGGGTTTTTCAACCCTCAAGAAATGATTGATTTTCATGCGCGCCACTGGGTTGGGGTTAGCATAAAAACTCCGCGCACGCACAATTTTAGACGCAAAGAAAATATGCATTTCCCCAACATTTTGATCTTTTAAATCCAGCAAATCAATCCGAGCACGACGCTCAAACGATGCGCTCTTGGTATCTAAATAACTATTGGTCATGCTCTGTGCTTTAGTCTGAAAATGATCCACCTTCGTCACATAAGCCTCTCCTGCTGTTTTAGAGAAAAACTCCCAAGTCTCAATAGGATCTTCTAACTTCATGCAGATTTTAATGTTGGTATTGGCCCCAATCGATGCGGCCTCTTCTTTAGAAGCTTTTTGAAAAGCCGGTAAATCCTGTCCCGCAAAAATAGCAGAGAATCCAAGCGATCGAGCTTGCGCCGGCACCACTGCAAAACCAGGCACTGCATAATAACCATACTCATCCAATACACACAAAAACGGTGTGAGTGCATTGGTGGGCTTTCTGAGAATTAAATCACGATATTCACCCTCTACATCTTCACCCAAACCAGAGGCCATCATCGATTTTAATGAGGCCACAATCACTTTACCCAATGCCGCCAATTCATCAGGAGATTTTTCTAAGGCTGGCAACAGCACCACTAAAATACGACGGTTTAAAACCACATCTCTCACATCGACTTCTGCCAATCGAGTCCGCAGGATATGACCATAGGTGTCGGCCAATGAAGTAAATACACGCGTTAACTGCATGGTGATAAACCCATGCTGCTCTAGCACTTGAGACACATGTTTCCCACGTTTTTCCTTGTTATAACCCGGCAAGTTGTACATGTAATTCATGATGGGCTCAATCACCACATCAGGCGCATCGGCTAAGCTGGCAGGTTCTTGATTATATCGCAACAAAACTCGGTCTAGGATAATGGGTTCCAGTTTATCCAACATAAAGTAATAACGAATGGTATTTGCATCCAAGAGAATCAATTCTTCATCGCGTGCATACACCAATACTTTCATCAACGCCTCTACAAAAGCAATGGCTCGACCTTTCCACATATCTCCATCAGAAGACTCTGAAGAAGAATCCATCAAACTCACCACCAATTGAGAAAGCATACTCGAGGAACCAATGGCAAAAGGATTCATGGTATTAGACAGACGACGCTCTTGAGGGCCTACAATGTCTCGAGCACCCGTCATGAAGTTAATCACCAACATGTCATCTTCACGCCCCACCCGACGAACCATGGAAAACAACCGTGCGTATAATGTGTTATCTCCTTTACCATCAACGTAGATAAATCCTGAGCCCCAAATCAATGAATTCAACACCAATGAAATCAATGTCTCGGTTTTACCACTGCCGGTGGAACCAAACAACAGCAAGTGAGTCCGCATATCGTCATTGTTAAACCACAGCTCCTGACTGGTATCTAGATCATTGCCCAAAAAAGCAATTCCTCGAGCCGGATTGGGTTTTCGAAGTACTCCAGGGCTTAAATCATTGTGATCAGTCGTCAACGCCCGTTTAGGTAGGCGAAATGGTAATGTCCCTCGATGTCGATAGGAAATACTAAACCCTAGTAATGCAGCCAAAAAACCGATATCCGCGAACTCTGGGAACAATACACCTCCAACGCCCACCAATAACACGAATAGTGCCATCGCCGTTGGATTGTGAAGAAAATCTTCAAAAAAACGCTGCCCCAAAGGGCGAGTGTCTCTTAATAACCGGTGGGGATCTTGCTCATCATGATCAGCCAGCCCACGGCGTTTAAAACTCACCATAACCTATAACACCCCCGCCTTATCATCTCCTGGCAATGCTTCTCCAGGCTCTGTGACGTATAAAATTTCTTTAATGGCCTCTTCTAAGCCATTCACTGCTTCATGCACCATAGGCACAAACAAAGGACGGCCAACGGCTTTCTCTGAAAACCAATGCCCCATGGGTCCAGCCACTTCCACAAAAGCAGTCTGACGACCCACATTATTGAGCATAAACCACAAAGGACGATCGATGGGTTTAAGCCACAAAAACTCTGCCGTGGGCAAGACCCCATCACGACGAGCCCCTTCTAACATAGAAGCCATGACGGTTAGCACGAAAGCATGGTGGGACACTATTTTTTGAACCTCTTTGGTATCTACATATTTTTCCAATAACACATCAACACCGACAAAGGCCAATTCGCCGCTGCGCGTGGATGTTGCAATGCGCTCCAACAAGAGATTGCCGGCATCTAGATCATGGTTAATTCTCGCTGAAAACACCGCAAATAAGGCTCTTGCATGAATGGGAAGTGCTTTGGGATCTTGCCAATACGCCCCCAGCTGCAGATTAAAAACATGACTGGCTTCTGTGCGATCGATGGTCATGGTGTACCCCAATCGATTTCCCTGCAAACGCTTCGGCAGTGTTTTTACCGTTTTATCAGGTTTCAATAATCCGTGTTTTTTGGCAAACTGCAACGGAGAGAGACACATGGCCCACACCCCATCGTCGATATCCACTTCTTGTAGATTGGCATGCACACTGGGAATGAGTTGATACCAACTGGCCTGCTGAGAATCTAGAAAATCTTCCATTCGATAGGTTTGACGAAAACGCTGACGCAAATCACTGGCCCATAAAATCCAGGACAACAATGCCATAATCACCAACATGGGCCAAGACAGAGGTTGCCCCACGACTCTGGACACGTCTACTAGAGATTTAAAAGCCACATTTGCTGGATCTAGACCTTCCAGTGTATGTGCCAAGGGTTGATAAGCATTGGTAAACAAGGACAAAAATCGCAATTCCCACTGCTTGACCCAAATCACTCCTCTGACGATGTGAGTGTGACCAAAATACCAAAGCAGCGCAGCCAATACCGCCACTCCTACTGCAATCCATAAGGGCCCCAATCCACTTTCTTGTTGTTGACCTTGTCCTGCATGTGCCATGCGCTAATCTCGCTGTGCCTCTGTAAATACCAATCGCCCCGCCTCATAAGTATAACGCTTATCTTGATGGACAAAATACTGAATGTGATTCAAATCTATTGACCCCCGTTTGAGCACAAGCAATTCATGCCCCAGCTTATCACGAGGACTTTCCCCGGTAAATGGCTTGGTAATTTCTGACTTATCAATCCACACTGCACAATACCCTTCATTGGCAGGCGTCTTTTTTTGAGCAATATTCTCCTTGATGTCCGTCTCTTTGGCATAGATGGGTCGGGAAATAATGGAGGCCGCTAGCGTGTGTAAAATACTTTCCCAGCGCTCTAATTGGGCACCATTGGAGCAGTACAATGAAATGTAGACCAACTCCATACCCTCACGAGGGGCAATCACTTTCTTAGGTGTTTGAGCAGAATGCTCCATTTTTTCTTGTTCTTCATCTAGCCAATGTTTACCCGATGCTGTTAATTCTTTATGAAAGTCGCGCAATTTTTTACCCATCGCTTGCAGCAATAGGCCCTTATCCCAGGGACCTTCCTTCAAGGCGCTCTCTAGGGTTGATACTAGCTTTAAAAAAGCCGCCTTTTCGTTGGAATCATCCTCACTCATCTCCTGAGTATAACCTGAAATCTGCTAAAAAAGCCACCTGATACAGACCTGGCTCTGATTGAGGCTCATTTACCATTGGACAAGAGTAACTGTTTCATACACAATTACCATACCGCTCTAGTAATGGAGGCATTGGGTGCATTGGAAGAAAGTTAAGCCCTGGTATCAGTGGCAAAGTTACGAATCGTTTAAACGACTATCTAAGGCAGACTTTTTCTATCAATTTGGTTATCCCAAAAGTTTTCATAATTGGGAGATGCAACAAAGTTCTGGACTTTGTCCTCCAGCAAATGAGGAAGATAAAAAACTAGAAGAATCTATTGAAATTCGCCTCGATCTCCCTCGTCTAGAAAAGTTAATGGATGAAATGGGCCAAATGCGCCCTTATTCTTTGATGTGGATCCCCTTTGGACCTCGCTTTTCAAATTTGATCCATATCGTAGGGGAGTATCGAGTCGGTTTTGAACCTCATCAGTTGCATGGAATACGCCCGGTAAATTGTGGCAGGAACTTTTTTATTCACCCCAATTCCATTGCCTCTCTAGGTGAACAATATGAATTACCAGAATATACCTGGTGGGAACGCTTAAAGGCGTGGTTTTGGTTTGGTTCTTGGCGACGTTTTTTATTGTTGGTAATTTACGCTGAATTGAAACTATTGTATGCGCAGCTGGTGCTCTTTGAGCTGGCAAAAACCATTCCGTCACCGCTTCGCCTTAAACCTCGAGACGGCGAGCCATTGCTTTCTTCTCCTGAATATGTACATGCTGCACACAGCTGGACGCTTGAACCCCTTAACCCCTCTCCCTTGGAAACCTGGAAAGCGCACGACAGCTGGGTGAAAGTTCCTGAGGAGGAAGAGAAAATAAATGCCACTTTTGAACCGTATGCTCAAAATAAGCCGCGAGGAGAGATTATTGTCAAGCGTCGTCAGGCACTCCGCACTTTAGAACGCCTGCAAAGACGTTTATTAAAGTATGGACAGTGGGTACAAGATGATTTACCTGAAGATTTAAAAAAATGGCAAGAAACGTTGCAGCTCCAAGAAAAAAGCTCGAGAGAGGTTATTGCTGATGAATTATCTGTGCCTCCTGAGGATTCAGTGATGTTGGAGGAAAAAGTAGTTCAATCACCCACGTTCTTTCGATTGGTGCCTCGTTCCCCACCAAAGCCATCACCTTTGCAATTGGAGGATACCCTGTTGTTATTTGAATTATATAGGCAGCTATCTCCATCTGTGCAAGAAATTTCTGTACCCATGCGCGGTCATTGCCTGTTTTTAGATGCGGTTGATTTAGAACATTATTTGTGTTTTTTGAGGGAACATTTTTTGGATCAAATGGATGATCGCGAGAGCAAAGAAAGCATGACCTTACAAAACTTAGATTTCAGCTGGACGAAAGATTTTTTAACTCGGTTTTCACTGGGCGGTTTGTCGGAAGATTTTTTTGTGCAACAACTTCAATCCTATTGCATACCAAACAAACTTGCTTCAAACACCCTGCCGGGAAATTGGCAAAAACAATTAAACCCAGCAGCGAGCAATGATCCTGCTGCAATTGCATTCATGAACTCGTTAAGTCAACGGACAATAACATCTTCCTCGCTCTCTAGCCTTATTTTCAATCAAATGCGAGGGTTTTTTATTGGAAAAATCAATGAGGCGCTTCAGGAACACTTTCAAATCAGGAAAAAAACAGGCATTAGAAAAGCTGTATTGCTCAAATTACACAGCGACAAGTTTAATCGTTATGGTTTCCCAGAATATTTGAGGCCATATTTCAATTTCTTTGCCCAGCAACTGCAAACAGCATTGAAAGGTATAGGATCTTCTGAGGAAATAGGTAAGGTAGTTGAACATAGACACAAACCCCCAACACATTTAGCCAAGAGCTTAGGTGAAATTGCAGAAATATTGTCTATTTTGGCGTGCAAAGAAGGCAGTAATATCCAAACCAATTCAGAAGATGGCTTGGAGATTGGGGACGATTTTGTGACATCCGATCGCATAAAACTTAGTTGCTATTATACTTACTGGAATTTTTCAACTCAAAGCACATCGAACTCAAGAAAAAGAAGAACCGTAGAAGAGTATTTTGAGTTACTATTGGCACTGATGGATTATTGGAGTGATCACTTTCACAAACAGTTTCATCCTGCTGGCCATCAAGACAATGGATTGAGCATCGAAAACCCTTCAATCTATCATTCATTTCACACACCTGAAGATGTTTCCGGTAGCTTCCATGACTTTTTTTCGTTGTTCATCCAACACTTTAGACCATCCCAGGCTGTTTATCGTTTAGAGCAGCGTTATGCACAATGGGTCGAGGAAAGAGGTTGGACAGGTAGTTTTTTTATGCACACGGTGGTGAAGGGTTCCCCTGAGCGATACTACAAACCTGTGCCCTTAAATGCGGTTATTGATACAGTGAGGAGGATGCCATGAGTAGTGCGATAGAAATGGAAGTGCTAGAGGACCCAATGATAAAAACCGCCTTTCACCAGGCGGTGGTATATGATGACGTGCTTTTTTTGATTTATTTGATGGGTCCAGAAGCTTTTTATACATGTTTCTTTGCTCATCCTAGTTTAATGCACCATATTAATGGGGTTACACCACCGCCAGAAGAGAAAAAATCGGAAGAAGTCAAAGGTGTTCTACAAGTCCTCCGACGCCTTGCCCATGCGGAGTGTCGCCTAGATCAAGCTAAGCTATTATTGTCTAGACAAGCTCATCAATCTGGGCGGAGATTGGAAGTGGAGCGACTGAATCTGGATTGTGAAGCAATCGCGAAGAAGCACGGTGCACTATGGGATGTGTTGAGAAAACACTCGGGAGTCTCGCTGGAGGCATTACCAAAGCTATCCATTCCTAAAGTTTTAAAACCTCACGATGCACTGAGAGTACATTCAGATTCTCCAACGCTATTGGCAGATCCTCAGCGATTGACAGCCATTCAAAATGAGGCGCTTCGTGAATATTCTGAAGCATCACAAGATTTTTTTAACGTCATGTTTCCTATAGTGGGAGAGACTGCTAGGTTGTTGCCAAGTTATCATTTTGTAGTACAGAGTCTGTTATCTCGAAAATTAGAGGATTTTCCCTATATGGAAGCTTGTAAATGTGTCAGACCGGATGATTACCCGGATTATTTATTTCGCGAGAAAAAAGGGGATGCCAAGCAAAAAGATTATACGGCGTCTAGCTTTGGTGATTTAGAAGAGTCTCTGTTGCAAGTAGCCATTTCTCGAGGGAGTCGTGCCTGTGCATATTATTTGTCTGGTTTTTTCGTATACAAAAAAATCAACAAATTACATGAAAATTCTGAGACTTTTGCTAAAAGAATTGGCGTCGGTGAAAGTTACCAAGCTCTAGTAGATGCCCAGAAAGAATTTGGTCTTTGGGGGTTGTTTACAGAAGTGGTTATGCCTGCTGCATTGAAAGCAAAATGTAAGGATGCTGGGGCCACTAGTGGGCAGGTGGTTCGCTTTATGGCAGATCAACAATCTCCTTTTATTCGGGGCTTAACCACCTTGTGGCAGGAACAGTATGCTGAAATTTCTTCTGATTTTAAATGCCGCCGAATAAAACTGGGTACTAATTGGAAAAAAGATGTAGCTTGCAGACGCTATGTTTGTCAGATGACGTTTTTAGAAAGAATAGAAGAGAAAATTCAAGATGCTATTGTTTCAAAAAATGATTTTCCACTGATTGGCTATTTGATGAGTTACCAAACCAACCTTGAAGAGAAAGACAACCTTAGAGTGAAATTAGGTTGGCACAGCTTTCGTTTCCCGGTCCAAGCACGGGAATTGATTACTAAAATCCATCATCGTAACACCCCCAGAGCTGTGGGTTTATTTAATATGCTTGGTGTGGAGAAACAGTGCACTCAACAATTGGAACACCAGAGTCGAGATGCTTTTCATCAATCTCCTGGATTATTGACAGCGAATATGCATTTCCCGAGTTTAAGGTATCAGAATAGCATATTGGCTGCGCATAGACTGAGTACCCCAAACACTCGAATGTTGACTCAAACCTTTGCCTCCATGTTGAAAGAACACCAACGCATTGAAGAATTGAACTATCAAAGAATGATAGCAATCTCAACTGCTCCTGTGGAAGAGAAAGAGATCCCCATACCGGTTGAAAGAGAAATCCCCAAGGATGCATTGTATTCGGCTGTTGTGAATGATGATGTTGTAAGTCTAATGGTGCATTGCGGCTTCTCAGTTCACATAAAAGTGCGGATGCTGGCCATTTGGCAATTGTATAAAACAGAACCCAAAAAAATGCTTTCAGTCGCAGAAAAGGAAATATCTTATGAATTAATCAGGAATGGAGAATTCTCTCAAGCGTTTTTTCTTCGACAAGCTCTTCTACAAGGCAACGGTCGTGAGTTAGAAAAAACTCGAGATATGTTGTACCAATCTTATCGAAGTTTAGCTCAACGTCTCATTACCAGCCTCCCATCAGAACTTGCACAGCTTTTTGCAACTACGTGGCAAGGGTTAGTCTCTGTAGATGGTTATGCCGCTCAATTATACAGAGAAAAAAACGCCCCCCCTCGAACTCGACTTGCTCGTGGTTATTATCTATATCGACAGCGAGAAGCTCGCAGGGAAACTCATTGTGTTTACGTGCTTATTGTAAATCAGCCTCAAGAAGAAAAAGAGGACAAAATCATCAATCTTACTCAATCCATTGAAAACGCCCATCTTGAATTAAGGGAATTCAATTGGCCCAAAGATTCAGAATTTTCCCCAGTATGTTTATCTGCCAATATTGTAAAAGTCATTCAAAGTCATAATTTGGGTTATGTTCCTATGGAAAAACAATCTTCACAGGACTTAAATTCGGAGCTAAAAAAAGAGATGGAGAGATATAAGCTTTATCGTTCACGAACCAATAAAATGCGTCATGATGCTATAGAGTGCGCTCATGATATGGATTACCATCAATTGCTTGCTTATTATCTTCAAAGACAAAAACATTATGAGCTTTATCTTTGTGCGAACAAAATGGAGCTCTCTTTGCCACGTCGACAGGTTGGATATTTCTTTTTTCCGCAATCACTAAAAGAGGAAGAAATCAAAGAATCATCCTCTGGTTCCCATCACGTATTTGTACGTATTATCCATGATGTCACTTATCCAGCTCTTGATGAAGAATTTGATTTAAATCAACATGCAAATTCTAAGCAATATCTCTCTTGTTTGTCGCAACTCTCTTTTCCCACTGAGGGGAGAGCCCATCAAGAAACACTACCCCCTTTTCTATTATCTTTAGTAAAATCTATCTCTAGGCATTCTGGAGGAAACTTAGATTACCAAAGATATTTACAGTATTTGAGTTACGAAGTTCCACCTAATCATTTAGTTTTCGAACCTCATTTAGAAACTCTACTACATTTAGCAATCCGTTACCGCAGCATGCATTGTTTGCATTATTTAGTTCTGGCTGGTGCTGATTTTGAAATGAAGAATCATCTAGATAAGTCTGCTTGGATGGTGGGAAAGTATCTTGCTTTAGAACCTACTTTAAGAACAATGGATCTGGAAAGAAATATCTTGAAAAACCCTGAACTCGCAATTGATCCTCATGAGCCTGGTTATAATTTGCGAAGTTGCTATCGAGTATTAGAGAATTTTTACAGAGAAAACAAAAACGACACTTCTTTTTCTCATAGGGTAGCCGACTCTATTCAGCAAATCTTGCTAACTTTAGAGGCTGTTTTAGAAAAGCCCTTGTCCAATAATACTGAGCTTTATCCAATCTGCACCTATATTGAGGCAGAGCTATTGCAACATGTGAGACGTTTTTCTAAGCTTCAGGAAGCAATTAATGCCTTGAGGACTGAGGAAAACTCCATGTTAAAAAAACAGCTCCGATCTTATCCTTATCCCTATTTTTGGCAGCACCCAGAATGTGTTCAGGTGATTGATCACGAAGGCTTAGGATTAGATAAGAATTTTGTGCACGATCATTAGATTGACAGGTAACACCGTAACTCAATTGGGTGCAGCTCTTTTAAAACGACGAATTTCAGTACTCAAGCTACTCTGGCATCCTCAATATGGAAAGAATTTGCAGCATGAAGTCCCCTGTGATTTTTTCTTCGAGCTTGTATTTTGTAAAATTCAAAGTATTCTTCAGCATCGCCACTGGAACGAATCGAACGTAATTTTAGTATAGCTTCCGCTCCGTTTAGCCTCCAGCGCGCTCCAGTGATATCCATTCTATCTTTAATTAAATGCCGACAAGCCCCTTCAATAACACCTGTGGCAATAGGATAACCTTTAGCAAGGTATTCGTCATATCGTAGGTATTCTTTTCTCTTCAACAAGTAGTTGGCGCAAACATCCACAGCATTGCGTTGCTTGGCTGATAAATTTTGTAGCGAGGCACTCCTTCTCATCCCTGCCGCAGTATGACTCACATTTCCTTTGAGAATTTCGAAAGCACGTTTCTTCACCCAAGCTTCAGCTTCCTCGGTGCCTTCGTCATGAAAACTGTACGCGGCTTTCCATAAATATTCGAGAACATGGATAAAGTCAACAATGATCGTTGCATCCATCCCCATATCAACAATCTGTTTCTGGATACGTTTAAGCTGATGATTGTCACCATCCACTAAAACCACACACTCTCGGGCCTTATTTTCATTTTTTAGACGACTCTGTCCCTCTGCAAACAATTCTTTCGTTACCGTCATCGCATCTCGTGACACACTCGCCCAGACTCGTTTATTTTTGATTTTTGGACGATTGTTTTGGTTTTCCACTTGACCCATAATTTCTTCTGCCTTACGAAAATGACGCGAAACATCGTACACAGAAGCCACTGTCGCCATACGTTTCCGATGACGCTTTTCTCCTCGACTTAATCGGGTTTTTAGTTTGTGCTTTTTATCTTCAGAGGCTTTTTTTGTCGCTTCTCTCAAATCTTCTTGCCGCATCACAATACCTTTGCCATCAGTGGTCATCACTAAAATAGGAGCATCTTCATTCGCCGTTGTAGAATCATCCTCATCAATATTTGATTGACGATATTCGTAAAAAGACTCAAACTCTTTACTCATTTCCAGGCTTAATGCTTCTACTTGACGTTTTGCTACATGACCTCCTGTAGTCCGATCAATATTGGATACCGCCTCATCAAACGAATGCTGGGAGGTCTCATGCATCACCATTTCTCTTAATCCATGGGAATATTTATCTCCGGGTAAATTGAGTATTGCATCCATGGGACAGCAATTCCCGGTCAATTTTTTGATTGAGCAAAAAATAGCCATTGAGACAGG
>CAYGKN010000005.1:0-43236 GCA_964350565.1 uncultured Gammaproteobacteria bacterium | reverse complement strand
CCCTCTAAACGATGGCCTACCTTTGTGTTAGGGCTTTGTGCAGGCAGCCTGTTTTCTATCTTTGCGATCTTAGCCTATGCCCAATCTCATTAAAAAATCACACACCGCCAGCCTAGACATCGATTGTCAAAAAACCTTCACCCCACTCTGCCCGAATGAATTACCCATTGCTCATGGAGACACCATTGTCCCCGCGCTCAATTCACAAGCACGTTTCGCAAAATGCAGAATAGGATCTAAAGATGCTCACCCTCCCAATGCCTTCTGGCTCACGAAAAACCCTAAAGAAATCGGCACCCCTTGTGAAGGCCACAAACACATCGATGCGAAATGGCCGTCTCATGCCATTCTCGGCAGCCAGGGATTTGAACTTTTAGACGGCCTTCCCGATATTCTTGAATATGATTTTTTTGTCTATAAAGGATTGGAAAAACACCTGCACCCGTATGGCGCTTGTTATCACGATTTGACAGAACAACTGAGCACCGGACTCATCGAATTTCTACACCAACACCACATTCAAACCACCCTCCTCGGAGGCCTTGCTCTAGATTTTTGTGTCAAAGCCACCGCACATCAATTGCAACAAGCCGGGTTTCAAGTAATTATTCATGGAGCTGCCACTTATCCCGTAGGCTCTAGAGAGGATACCCTCAAAGGCTTTCAAGAAGCAGGAATTGTCTATATTGAGACTTTACAAGAATTGGAAATGATAGATGATTAATTCTCTGCTAGATACGGATCTATACAAACTCACCATGATGCAAACCGTACTGCATCATTTTCCAGGCGCCCAAGTAGAATATGAATTCTACGCCCGCCGCCCATTAGAACAACTCCATGCATTCACCAATACAATCGAAAAACGCATTGCCGATCTCTGCCATTTGCGGTTTCAACGTGATGAGCTCGAATATTTAAGCCAGTTTTCTTTTTTTAAAAGCGACTTCATCGATTTTCTACGCCTCTTTCAATTCTGTGAAGATTTCATTCATGTAGAAGTCAAAAAGGATCAACTCTCCCTACACCTGCGTGGCCCCTGGTTACATACCATTTTATTTGAAGTACCACTTCTGGCTATCATCAGTGAAGCTCATGCACAAACCCATCAAACCTCAAAGAGCCTCTCTTACGCACGCACCCGCTTGAAAGAGAAAATTGCATTTATCCAACAACACACTTCCAAAGGCTTCCACTTTTCTGATTTTGGCACTCGGCGTCGCTTCTCACACCAATGGCAAGGTGAGCTCATCGAAAACCTACTCCACACCGTCCCAGAGGCGTTTAGTGGTACCAGTAATGTATATCTTGCAAAAGCGTTGGGCTGCAAAGCCATGGGAACCATGGCGCATGAATATCTCCAAGCTTGCCAAGCATTGGGGCCTCGATTGGCATTGAGTCAACGTTTTGCGTTTGAAAAATGGGCTGAGGAATACCGTGGAGAATTGGGCATTGCCCTGACAGATGTCATCGGGTTAAACGCCTTTTTACAAGATTTCGATTTATATTTCTGCAAACTCTTCGATGGAGTGCGACACGACTCAGGCGATCCCTTCCAATGGGGAGAAGCCATTCTCAACCATTACCAACAACACCACATCGACACCCACACCAAAACGCTTATTTTTAGTAATAATCTGAACTTCGAGCTCGCACACTCTCTCTTCGAACACTTTAACACACGCATCCAGTTGGCTTTTGGCATTGGTACGCACTTAACGCATGATGTCGATTTCCCTGCCCCACAAATTGTGATCAAGATGACACGCTGCAATGGACAACCCGTAGCGAAAATCACCGACGATCCCGCTAAAGCCGTTTGCATCGACGAAGAATATTTAAGATACCTCAAACAAGTATTTCAAATTAAGGCTTAGCAGTTTGTGCTGAATTGATAACGTAATCTATGCCTTTTCCAGCCAACCCCAAAATCGCCGTCATAAACACCATCGCAAACACACATTGTGAAACCGCTAACAACGCGAGTTGACTCGCGGAGCCCAGAAAAGGAATACCCACACCAGGAATGAGATTCATCAGAAATACAGCACCATTTAAAATCCAATCCACCGCCGAGGCCACCCCCCCTCCTAAGGTTAATATCCCCAATTGAATCGCAGACATCACTGTCACATGCGTAAACGCTTGCAAAGAAAATAACAAGCCCAAACTAAAACCCATCAGCACCAAACCAGACTCAAACCATGGGGTTTTTAAATTGGAATGCTCGTTAAAAAGACTTGGAAACCCTTCGGCTAAGTTTTTCCCTGCCTGAATAACATTGCGAGCTGTCAGTGCAATGAGCGTGACCATTCCACAAGTCAAATACAAGACTGTTGCCAAAGGCAATAATAAAATCCCTGCCAAGGCTCTACCCCAATAACTTTCACGATCGGCAATAAAACGAATCAATTCCCAAGGAGCCCACATGATTTGGTATCCTAAATTGGGGAGTATCTTTCCTCCAGAGGATGTTTCACAAAGGTTAATCTCTTGTTTTTTATTGATATTGCACAAATACATGAGAGAAAAGAAAGGGAGACCCACACAATAAGACCATGGGGAAATTGTATCTACTCGGGTGCTCTCTTTTTGATTCTTCAACGCCTTAGCAAAGTCGGCTCGAAAATCGCTCCACCCCATCACCATATCAATCACCTTAATTGTTTAAGGTTCATTTTTGCACAAAAAGAAGAAAAGATCAATAGAGAGATCATCTTTAACCAGACAAGCCCCCCCCTAAATCCAGACCAATCTCCAACCAACTGATTTTTCAGCAATAAATTGTCGCGCTTCTTGGACGCATTTCAACGAATGCTCTGGTGCGCCTTTGATCCACTTCTCGACACAGTAGGTTTGGAATTCGTGGGCGAATTGATGATCCCCCCAATGGCACAGCAACCACACCAATGAAGAATCTCTCTCCATGAAGCGTTTCTCGGATAACCACCCCAAGACTTGTTGCATCAATATCGATAAGGACTTTAAAATTTCATCAGATTTTCCTGTGGAAAACGCTTCTTCACAAAGAATGAGTGCCTTAGCCACCGCGCGATTGGGCCAGGGCCGAAAAGACCAACGCTTAGGGATGTACCCCGAGAATGCCTGTAGAAAGCTCAAAGGGGGCTCGTGAATGTCTTGATACAAGGGGTGGGGCGCATGTTGAACTTTTATCTCTTGCCACCATGCTAAATCATCCACCAAAGGCTCCATCAGATGACATTTCCAGATCGAGTCTTCTTTCACCCAATGACCATGATAGCCATAAGGCACATCGCCCATGTTCCAATGCACGGTTAATGTCAGACGGTTTTCGCCTTTTTCTTCACAATGCGCTTTGAATAATCGTCGCTCTTTAGGGGCTTCTAACCATCTGAGTAAGGGATGAAAAGCAAAAAAACTAAAACCCTGAACAGGCAGCGCCAACAAGGCCTTTTCGGGTATAATACTTTGACGAATCAAACTTTCTATGTCGACATCCGTGGTCGCTGGCATTAGAATCTCTGGCTATGATATATTGATTATGGAACAAGTTTTAGAAGTCACAAGGAGATCTTATGGGATTCATACCCACCATCATTGAAGAAGCCTTTGAGAAACGTCACGAGCACATTTCAGAAGAAGCGATTGCGTGCACTTTCGCAGTACTCAATGAACTGAATCTCGGCAGATGTAGAGTCTGTGAAAAAAAAGATGGCCAATGGGTGGTTAACACCTGGATAAAAAAAGCGATTTTACTCCACTTTCAAACTCAACCTTCTCAAGTATTCCATGATGGCTTGCAATACTACTACGATAAAATACCCTTAAAATTCTCGGAATATCGAAAACCTGAAGACTGGAAAGCCCTAGGTGCCCGCGTGGTTCCACAAGCCACCGTTCGCACTGGTGCTTTTATTGGTAAAAAAGTGGTGCTCATGCCCTCTTACGTCAATATCGGTGCCTATGTTGGAGAAGGCAGTATGATAGACACCTGGGCCACTGTGGGCTCCTGTGCGCAAATCGGCAAAAGAGTCCACCTCTCTGGAGGCGCCGGTATTGGAGGGGTACTAGAGCCCCTCCAAGCCCAACCCACCATTATCGAAGACGATTGTTTTATTGGCGCTCGCAGTGAAATCGTGGAAGGCGTGATTGTCGAACAGGGGGCCGTAATCGCCATGGGGGTCTTCATTGGCCAAAGTACTAAAATCTACGATCGCACCAATGGTCAAATTTACCAAGGTCGAGTGCCGGCTCATGCCGTCGTCGTTCCAGGAAGTCTACCCGCCAGTGACGGTTCTCACGCTCTAGCCTGTGCTGTCATTGTCAAATATGCCGATCCTGAAACGCGAGCGAAACTCAGCCTCAATGAGTTACTCCGTGACTGAAGATCCCGTCATTGCATTAACATGTACATTGATAGCTCGAGCTTCTATCACTCCAGAAGATGCCGGTTGCCAAGAATATCTCGCAGAAAGATTGAAGGCCATTGGCGTCACGGCTAAGCATTGTCCCATCAATGAGGTCAAAAATGTTTGGCTCACCTATGGAAAAGGCTCCCCTCTAATGGTTTTTGTCGGACACACCGATGTCGTTCCACCGGGTGAGGGCTGGTCGAACGATCCCTTCTCTCCCACCATTAAAAATGGCCTAGTCTATGGAAGAGGCGTGGCAGACATGAAAGGCAGCATTGCTGCTTTTGTCTGTGCGCTGGAACGACTCCATCAAAAAAATACCCCTCTTGACGGTCAAGTCGCTCTATTACTGACAAGCGATGAAGAGGGTCCTGCCATCTCTGGAATTCGACAAGCGGCCCCAACTCTGCATCAAGCAGGTATTTTTAACCAGATTGATTATGTCTTGGTGGGTGAACCCAGCTCTACAACTGCTCTAGGAGATGTGATTAAAATCGGGCGTCGTGGCTCTTTGAATGCCACGGTAAAATTATTTGGGAAGCAAGGCCATATCGCCTATCCCCACTTGGCAGACAATTCCATTCACCAGGCACTCCCCTTACTCTCTTCCTGGATCCATCAATCCTTCGATGAAGGGGATGAACACTTCCCGCCTACCCAATGCCAAGTCTCCACGATTCATGCCGGCATTGCCACCAATGTGATCCCTCCGCATATTCAATGGCAATGCAATTGGCGTTTTTCTCCAAAAACCCGTGCCGAAGAGATTCAACAATGGGTTGCCGACTCTCTCTCTGGGCATACTTATGAAATCCACTGGCAACACTCTGGCGATCCGTTTTTCTTCACCCCGCAACGCCTAGCCCATGCTGCCAAAGAAGCAATTATACAACATACCCATCAAACACCGGTATTTTCTACCTCAGGAGGCACCTCAGATGGACGATTCATGGCACCCTATTGCAAGGAGTTAATAGAACTCGGCCCATTGAATGCGACCATTCATCAAGCGGATGAATGTCTGCCAGTAGAAAGTTTGATTCAATTGAGTGCCATTTATGAAACGCTGATCGCTAAGCTTCTGTCACACTCGCCCGCGTAAAATTCTCAAAACGCGTATACTGACCCAAAAAGCTCAAGCGCACTTTGCCAATGGGACCATTGCGGTGCTTGGCCACAATGACCTCCGCAGTGCCTTTGTCTGGACTATTTTCATGATAAACTTCATCTCGGTAAATAAACACAATGAGATCGGCATCCTGCTCAATGGCTCCAGATTCTCTCAAATCAGACATCACCGGTCGCTTATCGGTGCGCTGCTCCAAACTCCGATTGAGCTGAGAGAGAGCCACAATAGGCACCGATAATTCTTTAGCCAACGCTTTCAAAGAGCGGGAAATTTCTGAAATCTCCGCCACTCGATTTTCTCGGTGTCCAGGCACTTGCATCAACTGCAAATAATCCACCACAATCATAGCTAAATCGCCATGCTGACGCTTTAGGCGACGCGCTCTAGCACGCACTTCATGGGGATTAAGAGCCGGCGTGTCATCAATAAACAAACGCGCTTCCTTCAATAGATGCATCGCCGAAGTGATCCGTGGCCAATCACTATCTCGCAATTGCCCTGTGCGCAAATGATGCTGATCAATACGTCCCAACGAAGAAAGCAGACGTGTGGCGATGGCATCTGCAGGCATTTCCATACTGAACAGTAACACCGGTTTCTTCTCCGCAATTAAGGCATGCTCAGCAATATTCACGGCGAATGCCGTTTTACCCATGGAAGGCCGGCCCGCTAGAATAATTAAATCTGCAGGTTGCAAACCTGAAACCAACCGATCAAAATCCACATAGCCTGTGGCCACCCCCGTCACGGCTCCAGGATTTGCAGCCAAACGCTGAATGCGTTGCAAGGCCTGTTCTAATGGCTTATCCAAAGCAATAGGCCCCGTGCCTCGATGGCGTTTTTCCGCAATGGCAAATACCAATTGCTCTGCCGCATCCAAACGCTCGTTAATGGGATCTTCAGAAGGGGCATAAGCATTTTCAATCAAATGCTCGCCGGCATGAATCAATCCTCGCAAGAGCGCACGCTCTTGTACGATTTTGGCATAGGAGGCGATATGCGCAGCACTATAAATTTGATTGGCCAATTCTAGCAAGTACAACTCTCCACCCACCACTTGTTCTAGGTTGGGATCGGTTTTGAGTTGAGCAGAAACCGTTAAGACATCCACAGGCATTTGCTGCTTGATCAACTGCTTCATGATTCGATAGAGACTTTGATGCTTAGGTAGATAAAAGTCCTCTGGATCAATAATATCGATCACTTGATCAAAAGCATTGCCATCGAGCAAAAGCCCGCCTAAAACAGCCCGTTCCGCTTCTTCTGAATGAGGGGGGACTTTATGAGGCAGGGCTTCTCGACGCTGACTCATTCAGTGGATTCTGCTGGAGAATGCACACGCACCGTCATGGAAAATTCCACTGCCGTATGCAATCGCAATTGAATAGGATGATCACCCAATTCACGCAATACGCCAGCGGGAAACAACACTTCGTGTTTATCCACTGCATGTCCCATGGCACTGAGCGCACTGACCACATCGCGAGGACCAATAGAGCCGAACAATCGCCCCGCTTCACCCGCTTGCACAGTGATTTCAATCGCCGAAATAGCGCTGAGTGCCTGAGCTCTTGCTTGGGCTTTGGCCAATACTTCTTCAGCTTCTTTAGCTAACTGTGCACGACGCTCTTCAAAACGCGCCAAATTGGCTTTGTTCGCCGGCAGGGCAAAACCCTGAGGCAATAAGTAATTCCGAGCATAGCCTCGACGCACACGCACAGTCTCCCCAAAGGGGCCTAAATGCACCATGTCTTTTAACAAAATGACTTCAATATTTTTATTAATGCTTGGCATGTCTTTCTCCTTAACGGTGGTAATCGCAATAAGGCAATAAAGCCAGATAACGGTCAATTTTCACAGCCTTTGCCAACGCCCTTTGCTCAGGCGCAGAAACACGACTCAAGCGTCTAGGAACAATACGTCCCACTTCGGTTAAAAAGCGCTTCACATAATTGACGTCCTTGTAATTAAAAATGGCGTCAGGACGCTGATCTTTAGGCGTGCGACGCGCACGCTTAAAAGCATTTCCAGAAGGCATGCCACCCGCATCATATCCCATGTCATCTTCTTTTAACTTAAGCATGGGGGACGCCTCTGACATCGGCGCATGGGTTTGTAAAATCAAATTGCGCAGCACAACATCATTAAAACGAAATTTACGAGCCAACTCATCAACAGAGCTCTGATGACAGGTCACATTCAATAAAAAGTAATGGCACTTGTGCACATCAACCACCGGATAAGCCGTTTGGATACGACCCCAGTCTTCCACATGATGCACAACCCCACCCTGCTCTGCCACGATTTCCGCATAACGCTGGACCATAGCAGGGGCCTGTTCACTCTGATCAGGATGGATCAGCAGCACGATTTCATAATGTCTCATTTTTTCTCCTTTTGGACGTAATGATCACCAATAACCAATTGGCAATAAGGAAGAGTTCATGCTATCGGAAATGCAGAGGAAATGCAAACGGCCATTGTCATGCCCACGCGCGCCCTGTCATTCCCGCCAAAGCGGGAATCTACTTAATCAATAAAATTTCTTCCCACTATCTTCTTCCTCGTCGCCGACCACAAAACGCACTTCCACTTCACGAGGATCCTGGACAACCACTGGCTCAACTTCCGAAATCTTCTTGATAACATGAGAAAACCCCACAAACTGCGCAAGATCCATCCCTTCAGAAAGTCCTAATATCGATTGCAGGATTTCTTTTCCAGTATGAAAAATCTTAGCAAGCGCCTCTTCTGTCTGTTTATTTTCAATGGATACAAAAAAGAAGTCAACATACCACTCTCGAAGCAAATAATCCCCTTTCATCAGACTCTCCAAACAAGAATCCTGTGTAAAGGACAATTCTGCTGAAGAGGATACAAAAAACTTCTTGATAACAGCATGCAAAAATTCAAATGCGCAGACACATTTATTCAAGCATTCGATTGAAGCTTTCACATCGAGCTTCTCCACATAACGACTCAATACTGATCGTTTATCGACTTGACTGTCATTCATAAATCTCAGCAAAGAAATGTATTGTTCAGATTTTTTAAAACTCTCGATCAATTGAGAGTAAGTCTCCTGATGTTTCTTGGGTAATTCTTTTATTAAATTTTCAAAGGCCTTCTCATCCGCATGAACCAACTGAAATGGCAAAGACTGCGCCGCCAAGATTTTGGGCTTATCCACTTTCTCTGCTTTGGAAAAAAAAGTTTTCCAACGATTCCACTGGCGTTCTAGATAAGACTTCAAGGGTGCATGAAGTCTGTCCACCAAATATTTTTCTAATTCCTGACAATCTGACACCTTAGGAGCGCTTTTCTTCTCTTCTGCGGAAAATTCTTCCACTTCTTCATCGTCTAATAATTGCCCCAGTTCCCCTTCAGCCTGCATCATCTCACACCCCGCAATTTCAGGCACGATCCTACAGCAGCCTAGATTAAACTTCAAGAGATTCGCGCTTTAGCGGATCCTGCCCTCGCGAAAGAGGGGGAATGAAAAGGATTATAAAATGGGCCCACTAGGACTCGAACCTAGGACCAAGGGATTATGAGTCCCCTGCTCTAACCAACTGAGCTATAGGCCCGCAAATCAATCTTCCTTCTCATCATTCGGCATCACACTGCCTACCGCATCCAAAAAACCAGTTAATTGTGATGCTCGGGATGGGTTTCTTAATTTTCTCAATGCCTTGGCTTCGATTTGTCGAATACGCTCGCGAGTCACATCAAACTGCTTACCCACTTCTTCAAGCGTGTGATCGGTATTCATGCCAATCCCAAATCGCATACGCAACACTTTGGCCTCCCGAGGCGTGAGACCCGATAAAATCGTGCTCATCGCTTCTTCTAACCCTTTGCGATTGGCGGTATCAATCGGCGATTCTTCATCCGGATCCACAATAAATTGCCCCAAAGTAGAATCTTCATCATCACCAATTTTCGCTTCCATAGAAATAGGCTCTTTAATCTTTAACACCTTGTGAATTTTCTCCTCCGGCAACTCCATCAACTTGCTCAACTCTTCAGGCGTGGGTTCCTTACCCGTGCGCTGTAGAATTTGCCTGGTGATGCGATTGAGCTTATTGATCGTTTCAATCATATGCACCGGAATGCGAATGGTGCGCGCTTGATCCGCAATGGCGCGGGTAATGGCTTGTCGAATCCACCAAGTGGCATAAGTCGAAAACTTATAACCCCGGCGGTATTCAAATTTATCCACCGCCTTCATTAGTCCAATATTACCCTCTTGAATCAGATCTAAAAACTGTAAACCTCGATTGGTATACTTCTTCGCAATAGAAATCACAAGTCGCAAATTGGCTTCTACCATCTCTTTCTTGGCTCGACGCATTTTCGCCTCACCCAAAGAAATCTGACGATTGACTTGATTGATCTCTGTTAAAGTCAACCCATAATGCTCTTGAACCGCCACCAGCCGACGCTGAGCACGTAAGATATCTTCAGCGTATTTCTTCAAACGATTCGCATAGTTTTTAGTCGAAGAAAAATGCTTCTCCAACCAATCCATATCGGTTTCATGTCCTACAAAACTTTCTAAAAATACTTTACGCGACATTTTGGCTTTTCGTACACAAATCATTAAGATTTCTCGCTCCTGAGTACGCACCTCATCCAACATTTTTCGCATCGAATTAGATAACGCATCAAACTGCTTGACTGCAAGCTTGAATAACATAAAACAATTGCCCACACGATCCATCGCATTCTTGGCTGTTTTATGATCACGCCCATAACGCTTCTGCGCTTTCACCGCCTTTTTGTAAAATTCATCTAACGTCAAAAAACGCTCTGCCACCAATGCCGGATCAGGACCATTTTCAGTGACCCCAGTAGTTCCTCCATCATCGTCATCTTCAGCATCATCACTTTCGATATCTTCTGCATGTTCAGTATCGTGACTAGCAGGGCTCTCGAGTTCTTGATCCGTAAACCCAGAAATAATATCTGTGATAGCAGCGCCACTGGTCGATAAATTCTGATACTGCTCTATGATAAAAAGCACATTGGGAAGATAATTGGCCAAAGCTTGGGTCATCTGCTGCTCACCATCTTCGATGCGACGCGCAATCGCGACCTCTCCCTCTCGAGTTAACAACTCTACAGCACCCATCTCTCTCATGTAAATGCGCACTGGATCTGTCGTTTGACCCAACTCTTTATGATCCAATGCGGCAACGACGGCTTCAATGGCATCTTCATCGCTATCATCTAAATCACTTAGATCATCGGATAACAGCGTGTTTTCACTGAATAAATCACTTTCTTCAACTAGCTCAATCCCCAACCCTCTCAGCAGAGAATACAATTCTTCTGCCTGAGAAGTGCCTTCCAACTCGCTGACATCGCTCAAATCCTCTAGCTCACCAAGAAGCGCCTCATTGACTTCCTGGTAAGTCAAACTCCCCACCTTCTGACCTTTAGCGATTAAACGCTTGAGCTTAGAGCCATACTCGGCAGAACGCACAATGCTCTGCCCATCATCCTCAGCAGCCCCTGCCGCCCCTTCTCGAGAAATATTTCCGACCAAGTTTCACCTACCAAAGCCCCAAAAAGGCTGCAAAACCTAAAGACCAAGCAACGCCCTTTGGAGAGAATTATCCAAACTAGTGTGCAGTCTAGCACACTCTATACAGAAAAAAAACCCTTTATCGTTTCAGTATGTTGAAAAGTAATTTACACGTTATCTCAGATCGCTTATATTGACAAGCAAGTGACGAGTTTTAAGAGGAAATCCCCCCCATGCTTGAGCCCTATTCTCCTGAGATGATTGAAACTGCCCGCCAGGCAGAATGGGATGATCAACAGGCTTTTGAGGTGGAAGAAACCCTTGATCGTGAGAAATTCTATTGCCTCACCATGTTTCCCTACCCTAGCGGCCACTTGCATATGGGGCATGTACGAGTTTTTACCCTCAGTGACGTCATTGCCCGCTATCAGCGGCTACTCGGTAAAAATGTATTGCAGCCCATGGGTTTCGATGCCTTCGGGCTACCTGCAGAGAATGCCGCCATTGCTCATGGCACCCATCCCGCCACATGGACTTATGAGCGCATGGAACAAATGCGTGCCCAGATGAAACGTCTGGGTCTGGCCTATGATTGGCGAAGAGAACTCATGACTTGTGAGCCGAGTTATTATCAATTCGAGCAATGGTTGTTTTTGCGAATGTACGAGTCGGGATTGGCCTATCGCGCCATGGCAACCGTCAATTGGGATCCGGTAGACCATACGGTTTTGGCGAATGAACAAGTCATCGATGGACGAGGTTGGCGCTCGGGCGCATTGGTAGAAACCCGTCAAATCCCTCAGTGGTTTTTAAAAATCACCAACTATGCCGATGAACTGCTCTCTAGCTTAGACCAGCTGGAGGAATGGCCTGAATCCGTAAAAATGATGCAAAAAAATTGGATTGGTAAAAGTGAAGGGGTCATGGTCAAATTCACCCTAGAGCACTTCGAACCCATCGAAGTATTTACTACGCGAGTCGATACCCTAGCTGGCGTCACTTTCCTCGCATTAAGCTTTACGCATCCAATCACAGAATCTATAAAAAACTCTCAGCCAGAAATCGCTGAGTTCATCAATAGGCACTCATCGCACTCCACCAAAGAAGCCGACTTTGCAAAACAAGAAAAACACGGTATCGCTTCTGGGTTATTCGCGATAAACCCGATAAATGGTGACTCCATTCCAGTTTGGATCACCAATTATGTGTTATCTGACTATGGCTCAGGAGCTGTGATGGGTGTCCCTGCTCACGATAAAAGAGATTTTCAATTTGCAGAAAAATATTCACTCCCCATTCGTGCCGTCATTGAATACGAGACATTGCCCTCTACAGAAACCGGAACCCTCATCAATTCAAACGCCTTTGATGGGCTCTCTAGTGAAGAAGCGAAAATTGCTATCCTGGGGTTTTTGCAAGAACAACAATTAGGAAAACCACACACCCAATACCGCTTGCGGGATTGGGGTATCTCACGACAACGTTACTGGGGCGCCCCTATTCCCATTATCCACTGCGAGGATTGTGGCATGGTGGGAGCGACGGATTTACCTGTCTGTTTACCACAAGATCCACCCTTACATGAAGGGCACATGTCCTTGGCTCACGCGGAAGCATTCATTCACACCACCTGTCCGAAATGCCAAAAACCCGCAAAACGAGAAACGGATACCTTCGATACCTTCATGGAATCCTCTTGGTACTATGCTCGGTTCTGCGCATTTGATCAAAAGCAATCCATTCTAGATGATCGCGCAAAATACTGGGTGCCTGTCGACCAATACAGTGGCGGCATTGAACATGCCATTTTGCATTTGCTCTACGCGCGATTCATACACAAAGTATTGCGAGATTTAGACTTCCTTAATAGCGATGAACCCTTCTCTCGATTGCTCTCTCAAGGTATGGTCCTCAAAGACGGAACAAAAATGTCTAAATCTAAAGGTAATATTGTTGATCCTCAGGCACTCATCGAGCAATTTGGTGCAGATACCGTACGCACCTTTAGCATGTTCGCCGCACCCCCAGAACAATCTCTGGAATGGTCAGATAGTGGCGTCGAAGGCGCGCATCGCTTTTTAAAACGCTTGTGGCAACAAGCGAAAACACACCAAGAACTTCATCGAGAACTCTCCCAAGAAACCCTCTCACCAGCAATCCTAGAAGCCTTTGCCTCTCCCCCCTTGGCAACCCACTGGAACCAAATCCATCAAATCCTCAAAGCCGTACAGTACGATTACGAAAGACTGCAGTTCAATACCGTGGTCTCAGGGGCCATGAAGTTGTTGAATGTGTTGACGGAGATTGGGGGAGATTCCCGCGTACGCGGGAATGACAAAGGGGTGTGTGGGAAAGACTAAGGGGTGTGTGGCCAGAACCGCAGACTTCTCCACGAAGTCATGAAAAATTAGCTACTCATTCTAAACCCCATCGCCCCTCACATCACAGAAACCCTGTGGAAAGATTTGGGATTTGAAGGGAACTTGTACCAGGCAAAATTCCCCAAAGTGCAAAAAAGT
Source organism: uncultured Gammaproteobacteria bacterium (assembly GCA_964350565.1). GTDB lineage: Bacteria > Pseudomonadota > Gammaproteobacteria > CAYGKN01 > CAYGKN01 > CAYGKN01. The sequence goes on along the minus strand of CAYGKN010000005.1, from coordinate 29,664 downwards.
GCATTGCAGAAAAATGAACTCTCCATTGTGGTACAAGTCAATGGAAAAAAGCGTGGTCAGGTGAACATCCCCGCGGCACTAGAAGAAAAAGAGCTTGTTAACCGAGCAATCGCACTACCCAGTGTTGCAACATTACTCACAGAAAAGCAGCTGGTAAAACATATTTACATTCCTGGTCGATTACTGAACCTTGTGCTCAAATGAGCGCCTCTAGCTTTGCGTTTAGTGGAATCGCTGATCCAAGGCTCGCCACGTCACTTTCTAGCATCCAACGAGAATTTCACCAGCACCATGACCATGGCCAATACTGCCACATCGATCTACAATCGGCAGCTGAAGTACAACAATGGCAACACGCACTACACACCCCGAATTTATTTCAAACCCCCACTCTTTATATACTATCTCTCACCAAAGCCATCGCCAAAACAAACAGCCTAGAGTGCCTCATACAAGCGCTAACTGTACCACACACCGACTGGATAGTCCTCGATGCCACCGCCATCACACCACTCTCAGCACCGCTAAAAACCTTACTCTCTCGCTGCCATCAGTATACCCACTTCTGGCCCATTCAAAACCGAGAATTGCTGCTGTGGTTTAAAAAATCCTGCCAACAAGCTGGCCTCACAGTCGCTAAAGACGTAGAAGCCCAATTCCCCACTCTCATCGGTGAACACATCGATATCGCCTATGAAATTCTCCAACAAGCGCAATGGCAACGTCTGAGCTGCATTGAGCTACCCTGGCTCTCCTCCTGGTTACCGAATGAATTGGATCACTCCATCGAACAATGGCTCGAATACCTCATTGCTGGTGAGATTTGGACATGCAGATCTGCACTCCATACCCCCATGCTGCCTCCCCCTTTATGGACATGGCACGTCTCTCGACTCACTCGCAGCGCCATCGAATGGCATAAAAATCCCCATGCCAAATCCCCTCTTCCCAAACGCCTGGCCTCACTGCTCCCTCGCTCTCCACTCTCAGTCGCACAATGGCAAGATCTCGCGTTGGCCTGCACCCACTGGGATCGATGGTCAAAATCGCTAGAAACCACAGACTTTTGGTTTCAGGTTCGCCACTCCCTATTGGAGCTCATCCCTTGATACACATCGGATGCCTCGGCGGGACTTTCGACCCCATCCATTGTGCACACTTAGCACTCGCCTCTTGTGCACAACAAGCCTATGCACTCGATAAAATTTTGTTTATCCCCTGCCAACAAGCCCCTTACCCCTCACCAGACAAACCACCGCCCACCAACCCTTCTCATCGCCTGGCCATGCTACACCTGGCCTGTGACAAACAACCAGGTTGGGAAATTGACACCCTAGAGCTCGACAGAGATATCCCTTCTTATACCATCAATACCCTATGCACACTGAGTCAACGCCATCCAGAAGCAAAATGGCACTGGATTCTGGGCCAAGACGCCTTTTCCTCCCTGCCCAGCTGGAAAAATTGGTGGAAGTTATTTCAAAAAGCCCACCTGATTGTCGCTCAAAGAGCACAAGCCCTGCCTCCTCCTGATATTCTCTTGCCTTTCAAACAACCCTCCACACCACATCCTGCCCCCGGCTGGTCGTGGCTAGAAGGAATGCAATCCGCCACAGCCTCTAGGATCCTCAGGCAACAAGCGAATTTGGGGACTTTGGGTTCAGAAGAGTTGCCAAACAACGTATTACGCTATATCCTCAAGAATCAGCTCTACCAGGACAGGTCATGCAAATCCTAGAACCGATCGTTGATTTACTTTCGCAGGAACAAGCGCAAAACACCAAAATCCTAGACATTGCCGCTCTCACCACTGTAGCGGATCAAATGGTCATCGCCAGTGGGACTTCTGAACGACATGTCAAAGCCATGGCCTCCCGCCTCAAAGAATGGGCCAAACAAGAAGCCATTCCTTTGCTTGGGGTGGAGGGAGAAGAAGAAGGCCGTTGGATACTCATGGACTTTAACAATGTACTTGTGCAATTGATGCACCCAGAAACACGGCAATTCTATCAACTCGAAGCACTCTGGCAACCACTACATGCGGATTGATATCATTCTCACTGCACATCGTTTAAAAGCCCCCTTTTCCCATGTTCTCGATGAATACCTCAAACGCCTTCCCAAGCAATGGCATGTGCAGTTTAAATGGCTTGCCCCTCAAACTGCCCTCTCCCCCCCTCAAAAACAACAGCGTGAATGGATAGAGCAGCAAGCCTGCATTCAATCTGGTGCCCAAACCATCCTACTCTCTCCCAAGGGGAAAACGCTTTCAACACCAGCATGGTGCCAACAACTAGAAAAACATACCCACTGGCAATTTTTCATCGGGGGCTCGGATGGATTTTGCAAAGAAGCCTATCAACAAATTCCCACCCAATACGCTCTATCTCCACTCACCTTCCCCCATGGCCTGGCACTCATCGTACTGGTAGAACAACTCTACCGATTCCATTGCTATCAAATTCAACACCCTTACTGTCGATAGGTGCAGCATGGAATGCTACTACGACTCTGACATCACCCCCACCGACATCGATCTGCCTCCATCAGCAATGCCTCTACCCGAGCATTGGAATAAAAGCACACTCATCCGCTTGGCCAGTACCACCTTATTTTTCTTGATCACCAGCAAACCAGAACACTGGAGTGGATTACACAGTTATCCCCTTCACTCACATTCCTGGAAACAACAACCCCTATTTCGTACCGCCATCGCTCTGGAAGAAAGCCTCATCGAACCACTCTCTCATCATGCCTGGTTAGATTTTTCTTCTTTCACCCATGATGCCATCGAAACGTATCTACCAAACACCCCCATCGAGGGCCCCCTTTCTGCACTGCAATGGCAGGCGGCTCTCCACACACTCTTTACACGCAGTGGTTTTTCCAACCACCCTGAGACAGCAGGCTACCGAAAGACTTTCAATGATTTTATTCAATCAAGCACCAGCCCTCCCCAACCCATTCAAAAATGGATGGGTGAATGGCGAGCCTATCAACAGCAATACCAATGGCCTCTCACCCTGCCGGCACATGGCATGCTCCTTCTCGCACCGGAAGACTTACCTCAGGCTGTGCCCTTCGAAGTATATCGTTCCCAACCATCTGCTCGACACCCATCCATTTCACCTTCAATACCAACCCCTCAACGACCCCACACACTCACCCCCAGAGCACTGCTGGATTTTAATCAATGCCATTTTCTAGGAAGAGCCAAACACCAACAACACTTGCCAACCCCGCCCCTTTCCACAGAGCAAGAATTATTATCCAAACGCTTACCTACCTACAAAAAGGCACTACAAAATTTTTGGACGATACACAGCCTCGATGAATTGCAGCACATGGATACTGATACGTTGGAATCCATATTATCTCTATGCCTCGAAGATCCCGGAATACCCACACTCTCTCCCCATCTGCTACAAGCCGAACACGACTATCTTTTAGAACAATTATCCCTCTTCTTATCTCAAGAAAAAGCACGTCCCCCTTTTCAAATTTTCAAAACGCAAGTCTTTTATGAAACCACCATTCAAGAAACCCGTATCAAATTCACCATTGACCGCATCGATGAACTCTCCAATGGAAAAAAGCTGGGTATTCTCTACACCACCAAATCTCTTCCTGCAAAACTCACCCTCCTCGATCACGAAGCCATTCCTTTAGCTATCGCCACACAGGCTCCAGAACTCGATGCGGTGGCTTATGGATCATTGCATGCCACACAACTGGGTTGGTATGGCATGGGAGACATCGATACCCCTTTTTCTCGTCTCCAAAAGTTCGATGCTGCTGAATGGGAAGCTTTAAAAAACGAAGCGCTGCATCAACTAGAAAAAATCATCGCCCCACTCTCCGCACCCGCCACTCCCAACCCCCTGAATCCCCAGTATTGCCGTCACTGCCATTTTTCTCATCTTTGTCGAGTACACCATGTCAATCGCTGATCAACACCTCAGATCACAAGCCTTAGAAATCTCTACATCGTTTATTGTCCAAGCACCCGCAGGCTCAGGAAAAACCACTCTCTTGGTTAATCGCTATTGTGAAGCCTTGAAAACTGTCAAACATCCTCGACAAATTCTGGCCCTCACCTTCACACAAAAAGCCCGAGAAGAAATTGCCAAACGCGTACAAGCACAATGGACTCAATCATCATCCAATCTCCCGTTTAGTGAAGAAGAAGTGTTATCGGGGATCTACACTTTTGATGCCTTAAATCATTATTTAATTCCTGATACCCATTGGGATGAACGTTTCTCTGGCCATCTCCCCATCCATCCCGCGCCACAATTGCTTTATGAACAAGCCGCAGAGCGCTGCCTAAACATGCCTTCATTAAAGCCCGCCATACGCACACTACTCAAACAATTTCGTCAACAATGGATACAACTCTTTTCGCTATTGGCATCTCTGCTAGCAGTACGAGAACAGTGGCTGTTTTTACTGCCCATGCATTATCAAAATAAACTGCATTTGCCAAGCATTGCTTTTTCACAATGGCAAACACACATTCGACAATCTGCACAAGCACATTTTTCTCATTTCGAGGTTCCCCATTTCGAAGATAGAGAAACCACCAAAACTTTTGTAGAAACCTGTCTAACTAAAAAAAACACCTGGCGCAAACGACTGCCTCCAGAGTATGCCGCCATGCGAGAAGACGACGAAGAGGGTCGATTGCTGGGATGGCTCACACATCTGGGACAATTACCCATCGAAGATTATCGTGAACCTGCCTTAACGAGTTTATCCGCATTGTTGCAATTGCTCCCCCCCCTACTGGCTCACTTGCATGTCTGCATGCAAGAAGCCGGTGGCCTAGATCACAATGAAGTAGCTCTCATGGCACAAGAAGCACTCTCCCCACAGCAATTGCCAGGAGAGACCCAAATGAAACTCGATTATCAATACCAACACATCCTCGTTGATGAATTTCAAGACACCTCACTCTCTCAATGGTCGCTGCTTGAATCCCTCAGCGCCGGCTTTGAACGAGGTGATGGTCGCAGCATCTTTTTAGTTGGCGATCCCATGCAATCCATTTATCGATTTCGACAAGCACAAATGGGATTGTTTGAGTATGCCAAACATCATGGCCTCGGCGAAATCACCCTCACCCCTCTCACCTTGCAATGCAATTTTCGAAGTGCCGGACAATTGGTAGAAAGCTTTAATCAAACCTTTTCGGCTGTTTTTTCCAATCATGATATGGACTTTGCTCCTCAATCTCCAACTCAACCAAACAGCAAGCATCCCTTTGAGTGCAACAGCTTGGAAACCGCAGAAGAAGAAGCACAAGCCATCATTCACACCCTCAAAGAGTGGCAATCTCAAGGCATCGAAGACATTGCCATTTTATTGAGAAGTCGACGGAGTTTTCACGGGTTAAGAGAATATCTGCTAGAAGCGGACATTCCCTATTTTGCCAAAGGCATGAGAAGTGCGCATCAAGAACCGCTGCTCTCTGATCTCTATCACCTCGCCCACTTTTTGCTGGAATACCCCGATGAAACCCACCTATACCCACTACTACAAAGCCCATGGATAGGGCTGCCTCTGGAAGCTCTACAAGTGGGATACACCCTATCCGATTATCGTGGCTATAGTTCGAAGATTGAAATATTAGAATCTGCCCTCTCACAAAAAGCCCATGTCCTAGATTTGGGCAGCTGGATTGATGATACTTGGCGTGCATTGACCCAACATCAAGGCACACTACCAGACGCCCTCCAGGTATTCTGGGACATTTGGTATCCTGCACTACGAGATAACTGGCCCCAATGGCCCCTCATTGATGCCCAACTGGAGCAAACGTATTTCGATGAAGGCCGCCCCGATGCCTCCTTGCAACTCATGACCATTCATGCGGCCAAAGGTCTGGCTTTTGATGGCGTCATCTTAGCAGATTTAGGTGCAGGCACACCGGTGACCGATTCTCCATTACTACGCCTACACACCTATTTTGGTGCCACTGGTGCTACCACACTCCTAGCCACCCATCCAGGCGCCCGCAAAGACGATCCACACTATCAATATCTACAATCTCGGGAAAAAATGGAATTGGCCAAAGAACGCGCCCGCCTGCTCTACGTGGGCTGCACCCGAGCAAAACTCGCCCTGCGCTGCTTTGCTCATGGAAAAATTTCTTCGAATAGTCTCGCGCACCTTATCAGCCCCGCGCACCTTGTCACCCCCCGGATTTGGCGGGGGCAGGCTCCGCCGAATGCGGGGGGCCACCGATAATAGCGTACGCAATCACATAACACTCTCTAGATTCTGCTCGAGAAGCTTTGGGTTTCGCAATTTTTACCGCACTTGCCACTTTTTTTAAGGAAGCCAGCCATGCTTCACTCCCAGAGCCATGGAATAATTTCACCACCAAGCCTCCCAGCAGAGGTACTGGCAACTCCAAGGCAAAATGCAAGACTTCATCGGCCAATTGGATGGTTCTGAGCACATCGACATCCACATGCCCACTAAATGCTGGCGCCATATCTGAAATAATCCAATGCACACCTGTCTCTGGCAAATGCAAGCGCAACGCTTCTTGGGTTGAGAGATCCTGAAAATCTCCTAGCATTTGCACCACCCCTTCGAGAGGCTCAAAGGGTTGTTTATCTAGCGCAATGACTTGCCCCGTTTTCCCCACAGCAGATTTGGCCACCTGTGAAAAACCACCGGGTGCGGCTCCAATATCCAAGACACACATTCCAGGTTTGAATAATTGATAACGCGTTTGGATTTGTTGTAATTTAAATGCTGCTCTGGATCGATATCCTGCCTCCCTAGCGGCTTGTAAATACTTATCCTTATGCTGTGTCTCTCGCCAGTGTCTGGCCATTAAATATACTCGACTTGCTCGATTTCATACGCCACCATGCCTGAAGGTGTCTGGACATTCACCAAATCCCCTTCATATTTGCCGATGATCGCTCGCGCAATCGGCGTATTTACGGATATTTTTTGCTCCTTGATGTCAGACTCATCGTCCCCTACGATTTGGTAGATTGTTGACTCTCCAGTATCCTCGTGACGCAAATGCACAGTGGACCCAAAGACCACACGGCCGTCATTCGATAATTTGGTAATATCAATCACCTGCGCAGTTGCCAATTTAGATTCGATTTCTGCAATCCGACCTTCGACAAAGCTTTGCTGCTCCCTGGCCGCATGATACTCGGCATTCTCCCGCAAATCTCCATGCGCTCTAGCCTCAGCGATGGCTTGGATCACCTCCGGACGCACTTTACTCTTTAAATGAGCCAGCTCTGCTTGCAGGGCTTCATAGCCATGATGGGTCATCGGTGTGTTTTGCATAGAACCTCCCAGGTAGGCAAATTGCCATTATAACACACCAGAATTGTCAACCCAAGATTTTCAACGTAGGATAGAGAAATAGCATCTGACAAGGAATTTGAAACATGCCAACCCCTCTAGAACGCATTGGATTGTTCGCCAAACCCTCTCCGGATAGCCTACCCATCCTACAAATCTTGATCACTGCCTGCCAGCATGTGGGTGTAGAATGCACCTTAGAAGAAGCCACAGCGGCACATTACGCCACTCAAGAGCCTCATGCTCCCTCCTTGCCGTTTGAGAAACTCATGAATCAGATTGATGCTCTAGTCATTATCGGTGGAGATGGCTTTCTGATCCGCGGCGCACAACATGCCCTACATTCTCAAACTCCAATTGTCGGAATAAACCGTGGCCAACTCGGTTTCTTAGCCGATATTGCCCCAGCCAGCCTACCCCAAAGCTTTCTGGCATTACTGAGAGGGGAGTACTTCATCGAAGCGCGCAGTAACCTACAAACCACACTCAACGGAGAAACCCTGCCCCCTGCACTCAATGAGATCGTCATCACCAGTGGTGTCGATCGGCATATGCTCACTTTCCAAGTGCAAATCAATGATCAACTCATCTGTGAATTGAGAGCCGATGGATTAATGATCAGCACGCCTACGGGCTCCACCGCCTATGCACTCTCTGCAGGCGGACCCATTGTACATCCAGAATTAAATGCCTGGCTCTTGCTCCCCATGTTCGCTCATACCCTCTCTGCACGTCCCATTGTATTCTCGGATAAACACCCCATTACCATTTCTGTCGCAGAGCACACTCACGCCAAAGCCATTCTCCATGTGGATAGCCAACACACTGTGGATATCCCTCCCTTTAGCAAGCTGGTGCTAGAAAAACATCCCCAGATGTTACCACTCATGCACCCGCTGGATTATGACTACTACTCCACCCTGCAACACAAACTCGGTTGGCATCTGGGGTTGAGGCATTTGGGGATTTGAGGGATTAAGAATTATTGACGAAAAATACTTAACGTATTTCATAGCAAAATTGCAAAAAATCCGCGACATCGTCGCGGATTTTAACTTAAGAAACAAAAAACGCTCCTGTGCCATTTGCCAAGGATACACGATCAAGCAATGGAGGCACTTTTTGTATTTCATCAATAACCACATGAGTTACCTCTGGTGGCAGCGCCATCACAATATCAAAAAGCTCATCCGGCCTACGCAGCAAACACGCCTCTGTTTCTTTTTTCAATAAATCGATCATCAACATGGATTGGGCTTTGAATTGAGTACTAATCAAGGTACTCTTGCCCGTATTGCGAGCACCAAATAAAAAAAAGCTTTTGTCCCTAGGCAAGGATAACACTCTGGGATATAGATTTTTCATCTTTGCACTTCGAATTTGTCGTGCATATTCGAATTATAACTTCTAATTTGTAGGGCTTCAAGAACGATGTCTTTTGAAGTTTTCCATCACCACCGGTTTATTTTTTCTCTCAAAAATGTACTCATAGTACCGTTACGTCATCGATTTTAAACCAAGTCAATCCACCCACTGCTATATCAAGCATCTTATGCCCACCAGGGCACATACCTCCTGCTCTTTCTTTTGTTTTTTTGCTCAATGCGCTTAATGAGCCCTGCATGAATAGCATCAGAGATTATCCTTGATATCACCGCACTATTTTTTAAATCGACACCAAAACGCTCTCTGAGCGTGGCATTTGTCATTATTTTCCCATCGATGTGACATAAAGCAGCATGCTGATAGCAAGCCTGCAATCTTTCGGATTGACTCATTTCTTTAAGCTGTCTACGTTCAAACAAGGTAATGCGAGTATGCTCGGCAGTGGTTTCAAATCTAGGCGCTGGCAGGTGACAGAGTTCTATCTGAGAAACTATTTTGTCAACACCCGTGCCACGCTCCTCACAAATTCCTATTCTTCTCATGAATGATGCTATTGCTTCATTGCGAGATTTAGGAGGGTGGTCTAAAAAACGTTCCGTTTCAACAAGTGGCAAGCCGGGATTCGTGATTTCAATGCGACTCGCAAACAACTCCACCATAATGGAAGTGCCTCTAATATTAAAATCTTGGTGAATCATCGCATTTGCAACCAATTCCCTAATGGCCAATTCAGGAAACATCGTAATCTCTCTACGAAAAGCTTGCCCAATCACTTCATGACTTGGGATCAACTGCATAATAGCTCTAATCAAATCTTCATAACCCACCGCGTAGCCCTGATCACTAGATTGTTCTCGAATGGTCTCAATTCTAGAATCACCTTTGTATTGAATCACACGAACGGGCTTTCTCTTCAAGTGACTAAACTCAGAAAGCCTTTTCGCAAATAACACCGCACCAAAATTGATGATATTCCAATCTCCAGTATTTGACTCAACAATCATCCCATCAGATTGAAGAGCATCAAGAATACCCACTCGATTCTCTGGTAGAGGTAATCTAACCAAATCAAAATAGGCAGGGTAATTCAATAAACGCAATACTTCTTCGGCACTAACGTTTTCGGCAGCAACATCTCTTTCAAATGGACATTGCTCAAAAGCTCTCCAAAGATGACGTTCTTTTTCCGGATGATCTTTTAGTTTCTTCTTGTACGAACCAACCCTGATAAATTCTTCACTTTTGAAACGCACAGGATGTCTAAAGGCTGCACTGATTTCTAACAAAACAACCCAAAGGCCATCAAAATCTAGAGTATAAAAACAGAAATCCACTTTAGGCGATAAGAGCCTTAATAACCAATTTTCTAATTCTTCATTTCCAATTTTGGCAATGCTGGGTTTAAAATCCGTACCAATAATTTCATGCGAATCATTATCGATCCCCCAAACCATATAACCATTTACTTTTCCTATTAAAGCTGCGGAATTAGCTAATGCAGAAATATATTCACCTATTTCCTCAGGCTTCGAAGCATTTTTTTTAAACTCGACCCACTCAGTCTCACAGGGAAGCTTTCTAATTTCCCTAATAACGCTCATCAAATACTTATCAGGTCGAACAATACTCATCATTTGAATTCAAGCCATCAAACTGCACTTAGGAAATGATAACACAGTCCATATCTAGAACAGAAGAACCGAACAATGACTTGAAATGTCCCCTCCCGACCCCATATAGTAACTACTATCGACCTAAACGAGGCAATTCTTGGAATTACATAGCACTACCATCGTTTCCGTGCGCAGAGGCAACAAAGTGGTTATCGGGGGAGACGGCCAAGTCACGATGGGGCAATCCACTGTCATGAAAGGCAATGCTTGTAAAGTGCGTCGACTCTACAACGGCACCATTCTAGCAGGTTTTGCCGGGGGTACTGCTGATGCGTTCACACTCTTTGAGCTTTTCGAGGCCAAATTAGAATTGCATCAAGGGCATTTGACTCGAGCGGCTGTTGCGCTCGCCAAAGATTGGCGCACTGATCGCATTCTACGCCGCCTGGAAGCCCTTCTTGCAGTTGCAGATCTGAACGCTTCTCTCATCATCACGGGAAATGGCGATATTATTGAGCCCGAAGAAGGCTTAATCGCCATTGGTTCTGGGGGCACTTATGCACAATCGGCGGCAAAAGCGCTTCTGAAACACACCAAATTAAGCGCGCGTGCCATTGCAGAAGCATCGCTGAATATCGCAGCTGACATTTGTGTATTCACCAACCATCACTTCACTTTCTATGAGCTCGAGGCCAAATCATGATTACTGAACAAACCACGCCATCTGAAATTAAATCCATGTTGGATGCCCATATCGTGGGCCAAGAGGATGCGAAAAAAGCCGTATCCATTGCCATTCGTAATCGACTGCGTCGACAAATGCTACTCAAAGATCCTGCCACACAAGCCATTTGTGAAGAAATCACTCCAGGAAATATTCTGATGATGGGCCCCACTGGTGTTGGGAAAACCGAGATTGCCAGACGACTGGCAAAATTGCTCAATGCCCCTTTTATTAAGGTCGAAGCGACCAAATTCACTGAGGTTGGTTATGTGGGGCGTGATGTTGAATCTATTATTCGAGACTTAATTGAAATGGCGATCAAACAAGAGCGAGAATTGGCCAGAGAGCGAGTTACCGAGGAAGCACTCAAGGCGGCACAAGATCGCATCCTCGATAAAATATTACCGAAAAACATTGAAAACCCTTCAGAAGAAAGTGTGGGTCGTGAAGTCTTCAGACGCAAACTCCAAGAAGGGCAGCTGGATGATCAAGAAATTGAAATTGATCTCTCCTCTCCTCTCGGCGTAGAAATCATGGGCCCTCCAGGCATGGAAGAGATGACGCAACAATTACAATCCCTGTTTCAGAGTTTTTCTAATGAAACACGTAAGCGCTCTAAAAAAATGAAAGTGGCCGATGCCCTCAAAGCCATTCAAGCTGAACAAGCGCATCGCTTAATTGATGAAGAAACCATTAAACAAGAAGCCCTCTCCCGGGTCGAACAAAATGGCATAGTTTTTATCGATGAAATCGATAAAATTACGCGCAGCGGTGATACCAAAGGTGGTGGAGATATCTCCAGAGAAGGGGTTCAACGTGATCTCTTGCCATTGATTGAAGGATGTAGCGTCAATACCAAATATGGCACTGTGCGCACCGATCACATTTTATTTATTGCCTCAGGAGCGTTTCATGTAGCAAAACCCTCAGACTTAATTCCAGAGTTGCAGGGACGCCTGCCCATTCGTGTTGAGCTCAAAGCCCTTTCTGTAGAAGACTTTATTCGTATTCTCACCGAACCCAAGTTTTCTCTCACCGAGCAATACGAAGCGCTATTGAAAGCCGATGGCTTGAAACTAAACTTCACCAAAACCGGTATTGCACGCCTTGCAGAGATCGCTTGGCAATTGAATGAATCTCAAGAAAATATTGGAGCAAGACGATTGTACACCGTCTTAGAACGATTGCTAGAAGAAGCCTCCTTTAGCATTCCCGATCCCAAACTCAAACAATTGAAAGTGGACAAAACGTATGTCGATAAGAGACTCTGCACTTTCCTCACGCGAGACGATTTAAGCAAGTACATTCTCTAAGATGGAGAGTATACGCTCTCATTGGTTTCACCCACTGCGTGGGTATGGGGGGTATCTGCTGATACTCACCCTACTCTCGATGACTGCCGCTTATTGTAGTTTGATGGTCACCGCTCAGATTGAGCACCTCATTGATGGCATTCAAGAGCCCACCTGGCAGAGAACCCTGTGGTGGTTTGTCGCGTATAAATTCTTTTTTCATGGCATGTTTTTCTTGATGAGATTGGCAGATATTCGGTATATGCCACGCTTGCTACAAGATACCATTAGCAGCATCTACCAGCATGTCATGGGGCATTCTCTACACTGGTTCGAAGAAAAACTCTCTGGAGATATTGCTGCGAAAATTGCTGATTATCAAGATGGCACGGCCGCACTCATTTATCAGTATGCACGCGCACTGTTTAGTTTGATGAACATCCTATTGAGTCTCTATTTTTTGTGGAATATGAACCATCAACCATTTTGGGTGCTACTGGACTTTGTGCTGATATACTCCCCCATCATTTTCGTGCTACTCAAAAAACAATTACAGCCTCAGCAATCGCTACATCTCTCTAAACAACACACCATGGAATTGCTCAATGACTCGACGATGAATATTTTTAGTTTAAAAATTATTGGAAATTGGGTCAAAGAATTTCACTCCCATATTCTTCCTGCACTGAATCAGTGGCGATCTTGGGACAAGTACACCCGCAGCTTTGATGCCTATTGGGTCGTCTACTCTTTGGCATTAACCCTGCACTGCCTCAGATTCAATCGGCGTATATTTTTGCTCATGAACCCAATCGATTCAAGAATCGATGGAACGCTTGCTCCATCAGCATCCTGCCACCGTCATTTTGCCCATCGCTTCTCTACCCTCAAATCTATGGATAGGATTGTGGTGTTAGATAAAGGTCGAATCATACAATCGGAAACCCATGATGAACTGCTGATTCAGACTCAAGGGTTATATCATAGGCTTTGGAACATGCAACAGAGTCATTCATGAATGTAAGAATATTGATCACCGAGCATATTCAAGAACGAGGCATTTTATGGTTTAAAGACTACATGGCCCTATGCCTGTATCATCCCGAAAGCGGCTACTACACTGCCAAAAAACAAGTCTTTGGAGACTCCGGGGATTTCGTAACTGCTTGCGAATTGGGCGAGGTATTTACTCATGCCTTGGCACAGCATTTCTCTTCCTATTTTCAAGAACACCCCCACGCCTACTTTCTTGAAGTTGGCCCTGGGCGTGGTCAATTCGCAAAAATTTTTTTAGAGCGACTCGAGGCACTGAATGCATTGCCCGCCGCTTATTACTGTGATGAAATCAGTCCTGCAAGAAAAGTTGAACAACAAACACGTTTAAAAGATCCCCCGATTCCGGTACATTGGGGATTACCAACACATGACTGGGAAGGGATTATTTTTGCCAATGAGGTTCTCGATGCCATGCCCATTCACCTATTCGCCTTTATGGATGAACGCTTTTGTGAAGCAGCCGTCATTGAAAAATCAGGCCAACTCATACTCGAATGGCTTCCCCCCTCTGCCTCTCTTGCGCCTTATGAAAACCACTTGCGCTCACTATGTCCCAGTAACCATTACGTTTCTGAAATCAACACCGATATGGCGCCCTGGCTCAAAAGACTCACCACGCATTTTACGGCTGGAAAGTGCTATGTGATCGACTATGGCTTCTTAGAACGAGAATACTATCATCCACAACGGGCAATGGGAACGCTCACTTGCCACCGCGCGCATCAAGCACATTTTGATCCCCTAGCCCATCCCGGAGAAGATGACATCACCGCCCACGTCGATTTTTCGACGCTGCATCGCATTGCTGAGGAATGCGGCTTTTCATGCTCAGGCTTTGGATCTCAACAACGGTTTTTACTAGAAGCCGGTTTGCTAAAAGTCATTCACCAACCCCCTACCCCCAAAGAACAAGCACAAGTTCACACCCTAACCCACCCCGCACACATGGGGGAATCAATTAAAGTATGTGTGCTGTCTAAAAACACCTCCTCCTTTTCAGTCTCGCAAGGCGGGGCTGACAGAAGGGTGGTTATACACAATTAAAGACAAATACCTTTTAGAGAACGCCCCTCAGTGCAGCACACAGCCCCAAATATAACCGACTGTTATATTGGGCTTTTTATTCTGTCCAAAAAGTACAACTTCTAAGGGCAGCCCCCCATTCTCGCCACAATTTCTCACTTACCCACAAAGTTATCCACAATTTTTGTGGATAACTTTTTATGTGTATTGAGCGTTTTGAATTTGAAGAAAATATGGCACAATACTATCAGTGATTAGAGGTATTGTTTGTCTAGTATTGATGCCATTTTAGAAATTTTAACCCAAGGGGGGATTGCCGCCATCCCCACAGAGACTGTCTATGGTCTTGCCGCTGATCCCTTTCAAAGCGAGGCGGTCGCCCGTGTTTTTCGACTCAAGCAGCGTCCGGCGCATCGTCCGTTGATTCTTCATGTGTGTGACATTGACATGGCCAAAACGCTCGTCAAAGAATGGACCCCAGAAGCAGAGCAACTGGCTCAGAACTTCTGGCCAGGCCCTCTAACACTCATTTTAGAAAAAGCGGCTGACATCCCCTATGGAGTCACTGGGGGATTGAATACTGTGGCCATCCGCTTGCCTGCACATGAGACTGCTCGTGAGCTTATTCGACGCTATCAAGGTCCTCTCTGCGCCCCTTCTGCAAATGTATTTGGACACATCAGTCCCACCCGAGCAAAACATGTTCAAAAAAGCTTTCCAGATTTAGCCATCTTAGCCAGTGAGATGGCCTGCGAGAGAGGCATTGAATCGAGCATTGTTGATCTCACCTCCCAGCAATATCTACGAGCCGGTCAAATCACTTTTGAAGAGGTGCGTATGCACTGCCCCATGCTCAAAAAAGCCTCTCACCATAACTCCCCCTATCCTGGTGGAGAAGAAAAACATTATGCCCCGCGAGCACCCATCCATTGTCTGAACTTTGAGGAATTAAAAAAAACTTTTGAACAATATCGGCGCCAACACCAACGGCTCATTATCTGTAGCGCTCAACCTTTTCTCGATTCGCAAGCTATTACCTTTCGCCTACCCACTGAAGCACTACCTTATGCCGCACAACTCTACACCCTTCTACACCAAATTGATTCCCTAGAGCCCGATATGATTCTCTGGGAAGCCCCTCCCGATGATCCTGCATTTGCCGCCATTGCAGATAGACTACGTAGGGCCTCCCAATGAATAAACCTCCACGACACTTAGGGGTATTGGCTCTCATCATGCTCAACCTCGTGGCCGTGGACAGCTTACGCAATCTACCCATTGGTGCCACCTATGGACCCCACATTCTAGGGCTCTATCTCTTAATGGGTGTGTTTTTTTTAGTGCCTCTCGTTTGGGTGAGCACACTGCTGGCCACACGATTTCCACAACGCGGAGGGATTTATGTGTGGATCCGACAAGCCTTTGGTCCGCATGTAGGCCTATGGGTAAGCTTGCTGCAATGGTTATACAATTTATTCTGGTTCCCCACCATCTTGTCTTTTATTGCCAGCACCTTTGCCCATTTATTCTTGCCGCAATGGCAAAACAATGCCCAATGGCTCACGGCAACCACCCTATTGTTGTTTTGGCTCACTACATTCATCAATACCTATGGCATGAAATACTCTGCTTGGGTTGCCACCGCTGGAGCGCTGCTCGGAACCCTATTGCCGATGTTCATTCTCATTGGTATGGGGTTGTTGACCTTGTGGCAACATCATGGAATACAAACACCAGATTGGAATTGGCTATTGCCAACATTACAACGTCCTCAAGATTGGCCTTATCTCTCTGCGGTGCTGTTTGGCATGTTAGGTTTGGAAATGTCTGCCACGCATGCCGATGAAGTCAAAGATCCGGAGCGCACCTTCCCGCGTGCCTTGTGGGGATCGGCTATAGGGATTCTACTGACACTATCTCTCTCAACCGCAGCCATCAACATCATTTTACCTCAAAAAGAGATCCATCTCATGGTGGGTTTGATCGTGGCCTTTGAAAAATTCTATCAACTCTTTCATCTGCCCACACTTGCAGTTTCTATTACTGCAGCTGGCATTCTGTTGGGATCGCTCGCAAGCCTATCGGCTTGGATTATTGGCCCCACCAAAAGTTTACAAACCGCAGCGATTGAATTAAATGGACCGACATGGTTGGTCAACAATAATACCCATGGAGTACCTGCTAAAATCCTTGCCGCACAAGCGGTCATTTTTTCTCTGCTGGCCAGCACTTTTTTATTAGTCCCTGAAGTCAGTGGCGCCTATTGGCTGCTCAGCGCACTGACTGCAACCTTGGCATTGGTCGTATATTTCATCCTTTTTCTTGCGGCATGGAAATTGTACCAGCCCGAAAGCTTAGTGCAATGCTGTATCAACCAAATCATGATTGCCCTAGGCCTGTTTTCGACCACGGTGGGCATTCTGGTGGGATTCATTCAGCCAGCCGTCATTCATCCCATTCCTCATTTTGTGGCTCTTTGTCTTGCCGCACTGCTGACCAGTTTTGCTGCCTGTGCTTGGCCGGTTTGGTATCAATGGAAACGCTAACTCACTGGTTATTGCTGCCACCCATCGCTCTGGGACCCGCAGCCTATGAACATTGGCCAGAGCAATGGCAAGGCAATACGCTACTCCGCATCCCTAGCCTCACCAAAGATCAAGAATTTCCAGACTTTCAAGCACTATGTCAGTACTATGCCCAATATATTCAACAACATCATCCTGCAGATGGATATGTGCTCATCGGGTGGTCACTGGGCGCCACTCTAGCGCTCGCGCTTTGCCAATGTCTACCCGTTCGTTATATTTTAGGCTTAGATCCCCCACTTATGACCAGACACCCAGGGTTATTCTGGCGGTATCGATTGCTCACCAATGAGGCCATCAAAAAAGAGCTTCCTACAAAAACACAATCATGGCTGGAGAGCTTATCGGAAAAAGAGCAACAGGATTTCTTCACCTGCACCAAGCGCGAATTAAAATGCTTTATCGAAGCCTACTTACTACCCACATCAACGCCTGCCATTTGCCTCACGGCGAGTACGTATCGTTGGAAAAAAAACAGTCTCCGGAAACATTATTTCCCCAATGGAGAATGGCTAGAAGTAGCAGGAGATCATTTTGCGTTGGTGGAGAATTTTGCGAGTTTGATTCCTCATTTGAACACGATTGATGAGGCTTTAAACTAGGTTTTTTATAGGGATGGAAGCGAAAAAAACGCCTGGTTTTTTTCATGATGCCAGCCACTTCTTTTGACAATCATCCAGTGTACTCGACTGGATGGCTTCTCGAATATCTTCTAACAATCGATTCATGTACGTAATATTGTGTATCGAGAGTAACTGCAACGCCAGTAATTCTCCAGCTTTAAATAAATGGTGCAAATAGCTTTTGGTATAATGCCGACACGTATAACAAGAGCACTGACTATCCAATGGAGTAAGATCGGTTTTATAGATCCCGCGTTTTACATTCAAATGTTCTTTTCCTTCTATGCCCCCCTGAATCAATGCCCCACCGTGTCTAGCCAATCGCGTGGGATGCACACAGTCAAAGGTATCTATACCGCAATGCACGCCTTTAAAAATATCGATGATCCCACCGATTCCCAATAAATGCACCGGCCTGGATAGATCCAACTCAGACATGGTGTAGGAGACCACATCAAACATTTGAGATTTATCGGCACCTAGAGAGCCTCCAATCGCATGTCCAAAAAAAGGTTGCTGATTCACATAATCACAGCTCATTTTTCGCAAGTCTTCATAGACTCCACCTTGAATAATTCCATACAAACGCTGTCTATCTGTATCTCCTTTCTGAAACGCTTCTAAAGAACGTGTAGCCCAGCGATGACTCAATGCCATCGATTCTTCGGTATAAGCTTTGGAGACATGAAAGGGCGTACACTCATCCAATACCACAATCAAATCTGCTCCCAATGCTTGTTGAATGGCAATCGAGCGCTCCGGAGTTAATACATATTTTTGCCCATTGATGTATGATCGAAAATGCGCTCCTTCTTCTGTGATTTTCATCAAAGAACGCGCTCCTGTGCCTTGTCGTTTTCCTTTGATTTCTTGGGCCACCGAGCCATGACCCAAGCTGAAAATTTGGAATCCTCCTGAGTCAGTGAGCATCGGACCGGACCAATTCATGAATGCATGCAACCCTCCATGCATGGCTACAACTTCACTACCAGGTTGCAGCATTAAATGATACGTATTCGATAAAATAATTTGTGTACCCGCTTCCACTAAAGCTTCGGGCGGTACATTCTTCACACTGGCTTTCGTAGCACAAAAAATAAAAGCAGGCGTTTGAATGTCTCCATGGGGAGTGGTGAGCGTGCCTAGGCGTGCATGACTTTTAATATCTCGTTGATGCACTATAAATTTAAATGTCATTGACGACTCCAATACAACACGGGTGTGGATAAAAGACTCACCAACGCACGAGCAAGCATTGCACCAAACATATAGGTCCAGACCAAAGTCGCAATATTGACCGGGTGGGGTGAGAATATTTGCCAGGCAAGCACACTAAAACACAAGGTATCCAATAGCGCTCCCATCATGCTGGAGGCATTGGTGCGCAACCACAATGCACGTCCATGGGTATAGGCTCGCAATCTAGAGAATACATACACATCAGCTCGTTGGCTCACATAAAATGAAAGGAGACTGGCTACAATCAAACGAGAACTGGGTAAAAATAATTGATAGAAAGCCGATTGAATGACATTGCCCTCCCCGTTAAATGTGCCTGAGGTTGGATAAGCCAGTGCAAATAGCATCCACAGCGCAAACACGCATTGCGCTGCCATACTCAAATAAATGCCTCGTTTTGCTGCCTCCACCCCTTCATGCTCGGTAATGATATCACTGGCGGTACAAGTGCTCGCAAATAATAACGTTCCCAGTGCCATGGGATGGGGTAAAAATACAAAGGTCGCAGTTTTGAGTACCTGAATATTCGCCGCCACAATCGCCACGATTTGATAGAGATAGAGTCCATGCAATCCCCCCAAGCGCCAACAAGTCAGCATCATGGTAAAGATCAGCAATAAAAACACCAAAGACCACTGCTCTGCTGTGGCATGTTGAAAAATAAAGGACAGCCCCTTGGCCAACAATACATCCATTAGTGTTCGAAATACGCTAAAATTTTATCGAGGATTTCCAGATTATCGTAGCGCAACCGCACTTCCCCTTTGCTGGCTTCTTTGGCATGAATGCAAATGTCTAAGCCGGTTTTTTCTTGCAATTGTCGATTGAGTTGTAACACATCATGCTCCCAGGGTGGCGTTTCTGGTTTTGGTTTTTTTTCTGTAGAGGAGCCTTGTTTTTTTAAATAGGCTTCTGTTTGTCGAACGCTCCATTGATTCTCAATAATTAAACTATCCAGTTGCAATTGCATCGCTGTGGGTAATGTCAATAACAATTTGGCATGACCCAACTCCAATTCTCCTGCCACTACATGCTGTTGAATCCGCTCGGGGAGTTGTAATAATCGTGTGAGATGACTGATCATCGGTCGAGATTTTCCCACCAAATCTGCAGCCTGCGCTTGCGTCAATCCAAACTCTTCCATCAAACGTCCTAAGGCTTTGGCTTGTTCAATGAGATTTAAATCGGCACGCTGGACATTTTCCACCAAACCTACCGCTAGTGCATCCCGATTGCTCAAGGGACGAATTACGCAGGGAATTTGAGAGAGCCCTGCACGCTTGGCCGCCTGGAATCGTCTCTCGCCTGCGATGATTTCATAGTGGTTTTCCGAAAGCGGTCGCACGATCAGGGGTTGCAAGACGCCATGCTGACGGATGGATTCCACCAATTCTAACAAGGCCGCATCCACTTGCATCACACGGGGTTGATACGCTCCCGGCTGTAGGGCCTCGGTAGATAGCCATTGCAAGCCTTGAGTCGATTGGGGCAACACTTTTTCTGCTTTTTTGACCTCCCCCAATAAGGCTTCTAAACCTCTCCCCAAGCCCTTAGCACTCATGGACATGCTCCTTCTCTACTGAATTCGAACGCTGAAACCCCAAGCGCTGTTGCATTTCATCAGCCAAAGATTGATAGGCCACAGCACCCGCACACGTTGAGTCATGCTCAAAAATGGTTTTTCCATAACTCGGGGCTTCTGCTAAGCGCACATTGCGCGGAATACTCACTTGGAATAAATCCTTTCCAAAATAAGCAGTTAACTGCAAAGAGACTTCATTGTTCAACCGATTTCTGGGATCAGCCAAGGTACGCAACACCCACACATGCTCAATCGGCGAATGTAGTGCACCTCGCACTTGATCCAGGGTCTGGAGCAGGCTACTCAACCCCTCTAGGGCAAAATACTCACATTGCACAGGGAC
The DNA here is from genome assembly GCA_964350565.1 of uncultured Gammaproteobacteria bacterium. Taxonomy (GTDB): domain Bacteria; phylum Pseudomonadota; class Gammaproteobacteria; order CAYGKN01; family CAYGKN01; genus CAYGKN01. The sequence continues at coordinate 8,857 of CAYGKN010000005.1, read as the reverse complement.
CAATACCACACGAGCTGCATACAAGGCATTGAGCGTCAGCATTCCTAAAGTTGGGGGGCAATCGATAACTACCCAATCAAAATCCAAAGACAAGCTCTCAATGGCCGATGAGAGACGCGCGACTCCCTCTGAAGCCTGATGCAAGCCCACCTCAGCGGCAATCAACGTGTCATTGGCAGGCGCCACACTAAAATCCGGGCGCGATTGCACAATCTCTGAGAGGCCACACTCTCCCAACAAGACCTCGGTCATGCTCGGAATATCGGGGTTTTTCAATAACCCAGCCCCCGTGGTGGCATTGCCCTGGGGATCGAGATCAATTAACAAGGAGTTACCGGAAAAACTCAAGGCATGAGCCACGTTGAGGGCCGTAGTGGTCTTCCCCACCCCCCCTTTCTGATTCGTCACCGCAATGATCTGCATGAAAATGTATCGATAAACCTGGCCCATTGTCAGAGATTTGGGAGAGAAGTGCAAGTGAGACTTGCGAAATAATTGCGCAAGTGGTATAGTGAAGATATTTAAAAATGAATGAAGATTAATGCACGCTGACTCTGAGAATAATACTGTTGTCCTTGCCATAGAATATGAGAAAACAAATTTAAGTAAAATTTTCTCTCAAAAAAACCAGCTTCACGATACTAAATTTCCTTACACCCAAGAAGAGCTGAAACAACACATTGTTTCCATCGTCAAAATCACGAATGCAGAAGCAAATCGAAGCTACTTGAATGCCTGTAGCCTAAAAGCCCTGATCCAATGGTACTCACATATTCTAACAGCTATTGTGCCTCAAACTGGAGGGATGATTAGTGATGCCTCCAACGGTTCCGACTCACAAGTAAACTATCATTTGCTTACAAAAGGTATTCCTAAAAAAATCAGAGAAATCACAGCCAATATTATTTCCACTGAAAATAATATGTTAAGTTGTGTAGACGAGATGAGCTCAAAGTTTCTATACATCATATCGGAACCTGGTGCACTAAATGATGACGAAAAACCAGCACGGGCACAGAAAATAACAGACTGGCATGCAGAAATTACCAGACAGTGTAGTCTTGCTGTGGACTGCATAGACTCTATCCACGAAGAGGAGAAAGAAGAGAAAGCGATGGCAGAAGAGGCGGCACGCCAAGCGGCAGAATCAGAAGAAGAAGCAGAACCAGAAGAAAAAGAAGCAGAAGAATCAGCCCCCCCAAAACCACACTCTTCCACCAACCCCTGGCCCACCACCATTTCTATTGCCATTCTTTTCGGAGGGGCTGCGTCTTATTTGACGCTAGATCAATGGGCTGCTGTCTCTCATTTATTCGCCAACCTCACCACCCCCACCTTAAAAGCATGTGCAACGGTCGGTTGGGTGATCGGCTGTGTACTGATAGGTGCACTATTGGGATATTTATTTCACCGAGCGATGCCGGAATCCAAAGCTCCAAACCATTCATGAGTATGGCGCCCAGACGTCTAGCGATTCGCTTAACAACGCACACACCTCTAGACCATACGTTACTCACCCATCCTGAAGTCGGGATGGTCATCTTATTTCAGGAGCACTTTCACTCTTCGATGCAGCTGCGCAAGCTCACTGATGACATCAAAACCATCAATCCCCATTTGCTCATTGCCGTCGATCATGAAGGCGCCATCTGGCGTTTTTTTGATGAGCTGTATTTCCCTATCCCACCGACCTTCCGAGAGATTGGAGAATATGAACTCAACACGGCAAAAGAAATGGCTTACCAATCGGCTTGTACCATTGCCAAGCCTCTACGAACGCATGGCATTGATCTCACCTTTGCTCCAGTGCTAGATAGGCATGAGGCACACAGCGCCATCATTGGGCAACGAGGGCGCGCCTTTAGCCATGATGATTGCACCATTGCAGCATTGGGAGAAGCCTTTTGCCAAGGCTTACATGCCCATGGTTTCCCGGCCATTGGGAAGCATTTTCCTGATCATGGCGTTGTGACCCTGGACTCTCATCTCACACTGCCCACAGACTCCAGAGATGAGCGTAGTATTGTGAATAGCATTCAACGCTACCATCAACTCATGCCGCAATTGGATGCCATCATGCTGGCTCATATTCGCTATCCAGCCGTCGATGATGAAATCGCCACTTTCTCTTCGCATTGGGTGGAAGTGTTACGAAAAGACTTTGGTTTTAATGGCGTGATTTTCAGTGATTGCTTATCCATGAAAGCCCTTTCTCACCTGACTCCTCTGGAGCGATTACTCAAAGCCCATCGCACTTGTGATTATTTGATATTCGCGCCCCCACACCCAGAAGAACCATTGTGGCCTTTATTGCAGGCTTTTCATACTGAAGCTACAATAAATCGTGAGGGGAATGCGCGTCGAGCAGCTTTTGTGAGCGCCTTTGGCGCCCGCTAGAGGAGAGAGATGCTTTCATTTAAACAAGTACGTGTCGGCTTGCTACTGGCCTTGCTCATCATTGTAGCTCATCAAACCTTATCCACTTGGTTTTCTTCTAGGGAATGGGAAGAACCTCTGACCGTCATTGTCTATCCCATCCTGCCCGCTTCAGCACCAGCTCAAATTCAACGTTATGTGAGCGAACTCAGCTCGCAGGATTTCACGGAAGTCGGCGATTTCTTTGAAGAAGAAGCGAAAATCGCCAATTTAGCGGCACAGCCCCCTTTTTATGTTGAACTGGGCCCTGTCATTCGCACTCCCCCTCCAGCGCTTCCTAAGCATCCCAGCACCTTATCCGTGATTCTCTGGAGTTTACGTTTTCGCCTGTGGGCTTGGTGGAATACCCCCCATAGTGACGATGCCATTCCCCCCATTATTCGCATGTACATGATCTACCACTTGCCAGAGCCGGGGATAGCGCTTCCCCACTCCAGTGGACTGACCAAGGGGCTCATTGGAATTGTGCATGCATTTGCCGCACATACCCAGCAAGCCCAAAATCATATCGTGCTTGCCCATGAAGTCTTACACACGGTTGGCGCCACAGATTTATACGACAGACGCACCAGTCTACCTCTGTATCCCAGTGGCTATAGCACCCCCTTGCAAGAGCCCCGTTATCCTCAACATCGTGCAGAACTCATGGCCGGTCGGATTCCTCTCTCCCCCACTGAGGCGAGAATGCCAAGAGATTTACAAGAGTGTATAATAGGAAATAAGACTCGGGAAGAAATTGGCTGGTCATCACCATAAGGAGGAATTATGGGAAATATTTTTACACAATCTTTAGTGCACTTGAATGCTGCTGCGGCATTTTTGAACACAGAGCCTGAAATCGTCACGCTACTCTCTTCCCCAGAATCGATACTAGAAACAAATGTGCCTCTGCGCATGGACAATGGCTCCCTGCAAACCTTCCAAGGCTTTCGGGTGCGCTATAACAGCGCTCGTGGACCCACCAAAGGAGGAATACGCTTCCACCCCAATGTCTCTAAAGAAGAAGTCACGGCACTGGCTTTTTGGATGACCTTCAAATGTGCGGTGGTGAATATTCCCTATGGTGGCGGCAAAGGAGGCATCATTGTCGATCCCAAACAACTTTCTCGATTGGAGTTAGAACGCCTCTCTCGGGGTTACATTCGCCAAATGGCTGATTTTATCGGCCCAGATACAGATATTCCTGCACCCGATGTGTATACGAATTCCATGATCATGGGTTGGATGATGGATGAATACTCCAAAATCAAACGGGTATATTCTCCAGCAGTGATTACCGGTAAACCCATTCCTCTTGGCGGCAGTTTGGGGAGAGATGATGCCACAGGACGAGGCGCTTATTATTGTTTGCGCTCCTTGATTCGTCATCAACAACGCGATCCCAAGACACTGACCGTGGCCATTCAGGGATTCGGGAATGCCGCACAGCATATTGCCAAATTGATGAGCCAAGAGGGCTATCGCATTGTGGCAGTCAGTGATTCTAAAGGAGGCATTTACCGTGTGGAAGGGTTTGATATCGACAGTCTCATTCATATCAAAGAAAAAACCCGACAGCTGAAAGCTGTCTACTGCGAAGGCGCCTTATGCGAAGAGGTTGAAGCGAAATCCATCACGCAAGAAGAATTACTCGCCCTAGATGTGGATATTTTGGTGCCTGCGGCCCTAGAAGATCAAATCACGGCAAAAAATGCCGCTCAAATTCGTGCAAAAACCATCATCGAAGTGGCCAATGGTCCAGTGACTGCGGATGCACATCCCATTTTGGTGGGCAACAATATTTTAGTGATCCCCGATATCTTAGCCAATGCCGGTGGTGTGGCCGTCAGCTACTTTGAGTGGGTACAAAATCGTGCAGGCCTCTACTGGCCACTGGATAAAATCCATCAACGTCTAGAAACCTTAATGGAGCAGGCTTTTGAGGCGGTTTATAATCTGATGAACGAGGCGAAAATCGATATGCGTGCAGCCGCCTATGCCATCGCGCTCAAACGCTTAAGTGATGCCATTGGGGCGACAGGAACGCATGAATATTTTAGCGACTAAACAGCGCTTGTATACAGGTTTGATTCCAACGCCAATCTTCACGGGCTTTGAAATAGCCCGAGATGGCTTCGCCACCAATAACTGAAGCTTTTAGATGCTGAGATACAAAATAATCGCTTAAGCGTTGCTCTCTCAACTCAGCCAACTGCCAACGGAGTTCAGGTTGAAATTCTGGATAGACACTGATAGCGAAACGCTCCACACCGTCAAACGTAGATAAATAACGCTGCATCAGGCTTAACACATCCCGGCTATATCGAGTCAAATGATAATCATCTCGATAAAACAGTTGCCAATTGGGGATACAAAAATTAACGCCCTCGGAGCTTCTAATCATATCCACAGACATCTGCTGCAATTGGTAGGCACTTTGGTGACGCACTTGCCATACACTGGGCGGACTGTGATGATGCACCACCACACCCTTAACTTCATATCCGCAACTCGCTAATGCCAATAGCCCCAATGACAACAGACCCTTCCATGAACGCATGAACAACTCCCACTTGTATCGTTTAGTGTACGCTAAGATGGGAAAATCTGCCAGCTGGGTTTGCGAGCCCTGTCACTCCCGCGACACACTTGTCATCCCCGCGACACACTTGTCATCCCCGCGACACACTTGTCATCCCCGCGACACACTTGTCATCCCCGCGAAAGCGGGGATCTAAATGCACCCGAGAAAGATCCCCGCTTTCGCGGGGATGACAAACTGTGTCGCGGGGATGACATATGATTCGCAGACATGAAGCCCTATTATCGCTTAAATCACAGAGCTCACTACCGCCTGAAGATCCTGCGCTAACGCTTCTAAAATTTCTTCATTGCGAGTAATATCTTCTCCTTCAATCAGTAATCGGAGCAATGGTTCAGTCCCCGAACCTCGCACCACCAAACGTGCACCATTCCCAAGAGCCTTCTGCGCACGAGTAATACAATCTTGCGTTTGAGATAACGACAACAACGCTTCAGGAGTGCCCTCACAGATTAAATTTTTACTCATTTGAGGGACTTTTTGGAAATCTGACAGCCAGCCTGAAAGAGGAAGACCATCAAGACATTCTAAAATACTCAGTGCAGCAATTAATCCATCCCCACAAGGCATGCCTTCATGTACAATCAAATGACCAGAGCGCTCTCCGCCCAACTGCCAACCCAGTTTTTTTAACGCTTCTATCACAAAGCGATCGCCAACCGGAGCGCGATGAAAAGGAATATCATGCCGAGACAATGCTTGTGCCAAACCCAAATTACTGATGATGGTGCCTACAACACCTCCACGGAGATGATTCGACTGCTTTCTGGCCAGCGCCAGAATGTATAACAATTCATCGCCATCGTAGAGACGCCCTTTGGAATCAATGAGATGCACTCTATCGCCATCACCATCAAAGACAATGCCAATATCCGCCTGCTTTTCTAATACGGCATGAATCGCCACCTGAGGATGTAGCGTTCCACAGTCTCGATTGATATTCAAACCATCTGGCTCGCAATGTAAGGGAATGACCTCTGCTCCAAAAGCTTCTAATATTTGAGGAGCCAAACGATAAAAAGCCCCTTGCGCAGCATCCACCACAATGCGCCACCCCGAAAGAGAAAAATCAGCTCGATGTAAAAAAGAGCGTGCATGTTCATGATAATGCAAGAACACATCATGCACTCGAGACGCACGACCTAAGGCGGCATTGTCACAAGCCCCCCACTGAAAATGATCGATCTCCTGTTCAATGGCCGCCTCTTCTGCTAGGCTCAACTTTTCTCCAGCATGATTCATCAATTTAATGCCATTGTCCGTATAAGGATTATGAGAAGCCGTAATCATCACCCCCAAATCCAGCCCTAATGATTTGGTCAAAAAAGCCAAAACCGGTGTTGGCACAGGTCCAACCAAATGACAATGCACCCCACTGGCTGCCAATCCCGCCTCCAAAGCAGACTCCAACATATAACCAGATAATCGTGTGTCTTTACCAATAATGACTCGGCGATTAGCCCCCAAAAATCGGCCCAAAGCCTGACCAAAACCCAGCATCCATGGCGCAAACATCACCTCGCCACCCACGCGCCCGCGAATGCCATCTGTGCCGAAATATTTACCCATGCCTACCCCACTAACAATTGATGCATATCCCATGCAGCTTTGGTTTCTGCTACGTCATGAACGCGAACGATATCTGCACCTTGAGAGAATGCCCATAGAGCCCCCACCACACTGGGAATCAAACGTTCCTCTACTGTCAACCCCAAATAGTGGCCTATGAAGGACTTACGCGACAAACCCACCAATAAAGGATACCCCTTTTTCTTCAATGCTACCAAATTCGACAAGATATAGCGATCTTGCTCCGGAGTTTTTCCAAATAATGCACCCGCACCAATACCAGGATCCAAAATCAACTGCCCTTTAATTCCTTGATTTTCATACCATTTCAACCAATCCAACCATTGGGTTTGTATGCTCAAGACAGGATCCCCTGAAATGGCTCCATGCGCCATCAATACATACTTCACATGCGGATAAGATTTAAGCAATCTCGCCACCTCCACAGAAGCCTTGCTATTCACATCATTGAGAATATCCACCCCCACATCCACAGCTTTTTCCATCACCCAGGGATGATAGGTATCCACAGACAAGGGCACATTCACCGCCTGACGTAGCGCAGAAAGCACCGGATACAAACGTTCCCATTCTTCTTCTGGAGTACCTTGAGCAGCCTGAGGGTTGGTGGCTTGTGCGCCTATATCGAGAAGTGCTGCCCCAGATTCCACCATGGCCAGCGCACGTTCCACCACCCCAGGGGGATCTATGGAACGACTACCCGCATAAAAAGAATCGGTCGTGACATTCAACACCCCCATAATTTGAGGGGAGCGTGCACCCATCATTACGCTTCTTGAGGCGCACCACCAAAGGGCTCATCAGGCGCTTGAGGATCATCCGATTTGGCCTCTTGCCAATCTTTAGGAGGTAGTGGCACTTCCCCTTTCATCAGCGAATCAATTTGCTCAGCATCAATCGTTTCATACTGCATCAGTGCTTCAGACATTTTATGTAAGATCTCCATTTTTTCTTTCAGAATGATTTCTGCACGCGCATAGTTGCGATCAATGATCGCACGTACTTCTCTATCAATGTCTGCTGCCGTACCATCCGAAATTTCCTTGTGCTTGGCCACTGAATGTCCCAAAAACACTTGATCTTCATTTTCCCCATACACCACAGGACCCATTTTGTTAGACAACCCCCAACGAGTCACCATATTTCTGGCAATCTCTGTCGCACGTTGTATGTCATTACTCGCACCTGTGGTGATTTTATTGTCACCAAAGATCAACCCTTCAGCAATCCGCCCACCAAATAGTGCAGAAATGCGACTTTCTAAATTTTCTATGGTGTGGCTGTATCTATCTTGTTCAGGCAAAAACATAGTCACACCCAATGCTCTACCGCGAGGAATAATGGTGACCTTGTGAACCGGATCGTGATCCGGCACAGATAAACCAACAATTGCATGCCCAGCTTCGTGATAGGCGGTGAGAAGTTTCTCTTGCTCAGTCATCACCATAGATCGACGCTCCGCACCCATCATAATTTTATCTTTGGCCTGCTCAAAGCGTTTCATATTGATGGTTTTCTCATTGGATCGAGCCGCAAAAAGAGCCGCTTCATTGGCCAGATTTGCTAAATCTGCCCCAGAAAATCCAGGCGTAGAGCGCGCCAAAATAGCCGGTTCAACATCAGGAGCCAATGGCAGAGGCTTTAAATGTACACGTAAAATATGTTCACGGCCTTTGATGTCGGGTAGAGGCACCACCACCTGTCGGTCAAAACGACCAGGTCGCAAAAGTGCAGGATCCAGCACATCAGGACGGTTGGTAGCAGCAATCACAATCACCCCATCGTGTTCTTCAAAGCCATCCATTTCAACGAGCAATTGATTCAGCGTTTGTTCGCGTTCATCGTGACCACCCCCCAAACCAGCCCCTCGATGACGTCCCACTGCATCAATTTCATCAATAAAAATAATACAAGGAGAATGACGCTTGGCTTGCTCAAACATATCACGTACACGTGCCGCACCGACACCAACAAACATTTCCACAAAATCAGACCCGGAAATCGTAAAAAAAGGCACCTGGGCTTCACCAGCAACGGCCTTGGCAAGCAAGGTTTTACCCGTGCCTGGAGGCCCCACCAACAAGACCCCTCGAGGAATTTTACCACCTAACGCTTGAAAGCGCGTGGGCTCTTTTAAGAAGTCGACTAATTCTTGGACTTCTTCCTTAGCCTCATCCGCACCGGCCACATCATTGAAACGCACCTTGACTTGATCCTCACCTAACAAACGCGCCCGGGAACGCCCAAAAC
>CAYGKN010000004.1:0-44275 GCA_964350565.1 uncultured Gammaproteobacteria bacterium | reverse complement strand
ACGGTACCCTTTCTGGAAATGCTTCACCCTTCTCAAGAGGTTTCCAAGTGTCTGCTAATTTCAACACATCTAGAAATTCATCTCTTGGAGCCACAGAGCCATCTAAGGTCAATAAGGCTTTCATGTCACATTGATACCACGAAAATAACTGTAAAGGCTCTCGCTCTAAGATTTGTCCCAAATAATAAAATACCGCTGCGATATGCTTACACGGATATCCCCAATCTGGACACGTACAATCCGGGGAAAAATCTTCCCAATCTGAAGGAATCAATACAATGCCTTTTTTTTTCAAAGCATCGATCAATTCAACAGGCACCTTGTGCTGCGCAAAAGCCGCTAAAAATGTGGGAGACTCCTTAATGGTCGACAAAATCACTTGCTTATCTTCATCGGACAATGGCTCCATTACCCATTCCACTTGATACGGAGTACGCCTGGAACCCTTCACCTCAGCTACCAATTCGCCTGTTTGCATATTCAGGGTTACCCCAGTGACATGGCCTTGTCTAGCATAACTCTTTCCCTTGACTAATCTAGAACGATCACCTGTTTTTTCCAAGGAAAATAACCACTTTTTTGACAAAGCGAAATCATTCATTGACACATCCTCTTTTTCGGTAACATATAATTCATTGCATCTTTGAGCATCTGATCGCTACACTCAAAGCAACCTCCTCGTGCAGGCATCACACCCTTGCCTGCTAGCAAAGACGAAAAGATGCTATCACAACCTGACTTCAAACGCCATCCCCAATCGGCTTGTTCTTGAAAACGCGGCGCTCCAGTGCCGATCACAGGGTTTTTGGCATGACAAGTAGCACAAAATTCTTGGTAAACCTTGTCTCCAGCATGGGGTAAGGTTTTCCACACCTCTACCAAGGCAGAAGGATGATGCCCGGCAATAGCTATCAGTTGCAACATCCCTGTAAGGATCACTAATCTAACGTTGTTTTTTACGCTCATGTTCTTTTAAGAATTTCTTTCTCAATCGGATGTGTTTCGGGGTCACTTCCACCAATTCATCTTCTTGAATAAACTCAATGGCGGCTTCCAAGCTTAATCGAATGGGAGGAGTCAATATCATATTCTCATCCTTCCCTGCTGCGCGAATATTGGTCAATTGCTTTTCTCTGCTAACATTCACTACCAAATCATTTTCTCGCGTGTGACGACCAATAATCATCCCCTCATACACTTCTGTATTGGGCTCAATCAACATTCGACCCCGTTCCTGAATTTTCCACAGCGCATAAGCACTCGCCTCTCCCGCACCATTGGCAATTAACACGCCTTGATGACGTCCTGCCTGTAAATCTTCTACCAAGGGGCCATAATGCTCGAAGACATGACTCATCAAACCCGTGCCTCCTGTTAAAGTCAGAAAGTCGGTATGAAAGCCGATGAGTCCTCGAGCAGGAATCAAATACTCTAAGCGCACACGGGCTTCGTGCTCTGCAAAACTCATATTCTGAAGCAAGCCTTTTCTCTCACCTAAAGCTTCCATCACAGCCCCCTGAGCATCGGTTGAGAAATCCACCACCAACCATTCATAAGGTTCTTGTTGATTGCCATCTTCATCCGTCTGAAGCAAGACTTCAGGACGAGAGACTGCCAACTCATAACCTTCTCGACGCATGTTTTCAATCAAAATAGCCAGATGCAATTCTCCACGCCCCAATACCCGAAACTTATCTGGTGAGGGCAACCATTCCACTCTCAATGCCACATTGTGTATCAATTCTTGTTCTAGACGCTCACGCAATTGTCTAGACGTCACATAATCCCCATCGCGCCCAGCAAAAGGAGAATCATTTACTTGAAATTGCATACAGACGGTCGGCTCATCCACACTCAAGGCTTCTAACTGACGCGGATGTTCTGGATCACACAAGGTATCAGAAATCCCAATGGGTTCAATGCCGGTGACCGCTACAATATCTCCAGCCACCGCCGAATCTTGGGGCACACGCTCTAAGCCTTTATAACCTAAAATTTGCAACACTTTGGCACGACGAGATTTTCCTTCTCTATCTGTCACCAACACTTGCTGATTCGCTTTTAAGGTTCCTGCCAGAATGCGACCCACCCCAATGGCACCCACATAACTGGAATAGTCCAATGCACTAATTTGCATGCACAAAGGAGCATCGGGTTCTACTGCAGGCGGCGGCACATGCGCTACAATGGTTTCAAACAATGGCACCAAATCTTCCCCCAATGTGGTCGTAGTGGAGGCACGTCCTGTGAGTGCAGAGGCATAAATCACCCTAAAATCGAGTTGTTCCTCACTCGCTCCCAAACTGGAAAATAATTCGAATACTTCATTTTCCACCCAAGTGGGACGAGCACCATCTCTATCCATTTTATTAATGACTACAATGGGATTTAATCCTCTGGCAAACGCTTTTTGAGTCACAAAGCGTGTCTGTGGCATCGGACCATCTAGAGCATCCACCAATAACAATACCGAATCAACCATTGATAAAATGCGTTCCACTTCACCACCAAAATCAGCATGTCCTGGCGTGTCTACAATATTGATGCGATAATTTTGCCAATCAATGGCCGTGTTTTTCGCTAAAATGGTGATCCCTCTTTCCTGCTCCAAGGCATTAGAGTCCATTACGCGCTCTCTGATTTCACCCCGTTCACTCAAGGTGCCACTTTGGCGGAGTAATTGATCCACCAATGTCGTTTTCCCATGATCGACGTGGGCGATAATCGCCACATTGCGGATCTTTTCAGCTAATAATGACATGTTATACTCCCAAAATATCTGATTCTGCCAACTGTCTGGCAAAGTAAGTTAAAATAGCGCTCGCCCCAGCACGTTTAATACCGATTAAACTCTCCAGGATGGCTTCTTTGGCTAACAACCCTTCTTGAATGGCCACAGTCAACATGGCATACTCACCGCTGACTTGATAGGCAAATACCGGCACTTGAAAATGGTTTTTCACACGGGTGATCACATCCAAGTAAGGCATGGCAGGCTTCACCATGACAATATCTGCACCTTCTAGTAAATCAGCACTCACTTCTGCATAAGCTTCTTCTACATTCGCATAGTCCATTTGATAGGTGTGTTTGCTCGCTCCCCCTAAGGCAGCCTCTGAGCCCACTGCCACTCTAAAAGGTCCGTAGAAATGGGAAGCATATTTTGCGGCGTACGATAAAATCACGAGATCCACAAATCCAGAGGACTCCAATCCGGCTCGAATCATGCCAATTCGACCATCCATCATATCAGAAGGCGCGACGATATCAGCACCCGCACCTGCCAAGACCAAAGACTGCGCGACCAATACTTCCAGTGTGGCATCATTATCAATCTGCCCTTGTGCATTCAACAAACCATCTTGCCCATGACTGGTATAGGGATCGAGTGCCACATCGGCAATTACCAATAAATCGGGAGCTGTTGATTTTAATGCCGCAATGGCATTGGGAATGAGTCCTGTCTCATCAAGGGCCAATTGACCATCTGGCGTTTTAAGAGAGGGGTGGATTTGAGGAAACAAAGCCACAGCAGGTAAGCCCAATGCTTTCAAATGGTTCCCCAACGCAGGTAAATCCTCGATTAAATAACGACGCTCTCCTGGCAGGCTAGGGATCGCCACCGCCTGCTCTGCATCTGCTGTCACAAAAATGGGATAAATACAATCAGATAAGGATAAATCATGCTCTCGAACCAGATCACGCATAGCCGCCTTTGAACGCAACCGTCTGGCTCGATAATGCGGAAACTGACGAGACATCACACACTCCAAAATAAAACGCGCCCGGAGAGATTCGAACTCCCGACCACCTGGTTCGAAGCCAGGTACTCTATCCAACTGAGCTACAGGCGCACAGATTCGTTACTTTCCTCTGCCTTGGAAATCAACTTTCGCGAACGATTTTTAGGCGGATAGACCACATTCCTCACCCAACCCAATTTCTCCAATAAGCGAATGACATACCAACTCAGGTCAAACCATTGTCCCTTGTCCATTCCGAAACACGCGCTGCGAGGAAACGCGTGATGATTGTTGTGGTAACCCTCTCCCACTGCAAGTATGGCATACCATAACACATTCCGACTATTATCACCAGTCTCATAAACCTGTCGACCAAACAGGTGCGATACTGAATTAATACACCACGTGACGTGATGGACCACACAAATTCGCAGCAATCCTCCCCACACAAAACCTTTCCAAAGGCCAATGGGATTACCGGCATATAACGCCCATCCACACAGTGCGGGAAAGACTAAAGACAATAACGACCAAAAAAAATAGTGTTTATCAATAAATACCAATTGGGGATCTTTCATTAAATCGCGAACCAAATGATACTTGGCTTTATTCACACGACGAAAAAACCACATAAAATGAGAGTGAGCGAACTGATGCCAAAATCCATGAATCGGTGTTCCATCCTGTCGCACATAAGGTGAATGGAAATCCCCTTTCTCATCAGATGTTGCATGATGCACCCGATGCTCGGCGGCCCAACTGAATAAATTTCCTTGCCAACATGCACTGGCCACTGCGGCCAATAAACATTTTAAAGGTGCTGCTGCCTCAAAGGCGCGATGGGAAAACAATCGATGCAAGCCAATGCTAATGGACAACACCCCCAATAAATAAAAAAAGAAGAATAAACCAATATCCACACCTGTCACTCGATGGTGATAGATGTCGCTGCCCGCAAACCACAGACCCAACATCGGAATCAAAATAGTCAACACAATAGCCGTATTTTTAAAGTTTTTTCTTAAATACATTCCTCAACCCTCACTTTTCATTACCGGGATCAGAGATCCCACCTTGAATGATCCGAAATGGAGAACGTTTTTGTGTTGAAGAGGGTTCTTCTCCACGTACCACAGGCTCCCCTTCTTCTGCATTCGGATCAAAATACCATCCACACGGGGATTCTTTGGCGTACAGCGCCACAATGGATTGTATCGGCAAATATACCGAGAATACCTCTTTGCCAAAACAGGCATCAAACTTCAATGCATGTTTTTCTATAGAAAAAACGCGAACCAAATCAGTGCTAATATCCAATAAAATGGCACCTTCGCTATTGACTAGCCTCTTGGGGACTTCAACCCCTTTTATCGTGGCATCGACCAACAGATAAGGGGTATACTTATTTTCCAACAGAGAATCGTAAAGCGCACGAAGCAAGTGGTATTTAAAACCCGGTGGCTCATCAAAAAACATCATTACAATGCTCGCATTTCTCGTTCAGCATCCGTTAGGCTGGCGATAAAAGCCTCTCGTTCAAATAGCCGGTTCATGTACTGGACTATCGGCTTGGCAGAGGCCGTTTTTAAAGTAATGCCCCACTTCTCCAAGCGCCATAATAATGGAGCCACATAACAATCCACCATAGAAAAGTCATCACTCATAAAGTAATTCAACTGACTGAATGCTGGAGATACCATAATTAAATTTTCGACCAAAGTACGAACTGCGGCCTTGCTCTTCTCTCCACCAGCGTCAATCGTTGGCACCAAAGAGAACCAATCTTCATACAGGCGGTACATCATCAAACGGCTCTTCGCTTTGGCCACCGGATACACCGGCATTAAAGGAGGATGAGGAAAACGCTCGTCGATATACTCAATAATCACCGGCGCGTGATAAAGCACCAATTCGCGATCCACCAACGTCGGCAAGGAACCGTAGGGGTTTAAGGTAACCAAGTCTTCTGGGAGCTGCTCATTAGAAACATCATGAATTTCAACATTCACGCCCTTCTCCGCCAGCACGAAACGCACCTGATGACTCTCAATCGATAATTTATCTGAAAATAACGTCATCACCGAACGCCGATTGGCCAAAGATCCCATTACGTCTACTCCAACACCGATAAAAGGAAGATTATATCGGAAAAATAACAAAGATGACAAGTGTCTGAGAAATGGCTGCTTTGAAACCAGAACTGTCTACAACGCCCGCACTCCATCAATCCCATCCAACCCTTTCGCCAGGGCCAACAATCTCTCCACCCCCAATGCCACCCCCACACAGTCTGGTAATCCTGAAGTTAACGCCGATAGCAAGGCTTCATCGAGTGCCATTTCTGGCAACCCCCTCTGCCGACGATATTTATTATCTCTTTCAAAACGCTCTCGTTGGATCACAGGATCGCTGAGCTCTGCAAATCCATTGGCCAATTCAATACCGTGCAAATACACTTCAAAACGCTGTGCCATGCCATTTTCAATCCGAGAGAGTGCAGCCAAGGTTTCTGGATAACCCATCACAATCACAATCCCTGTGAGTTGGGGTTCAATTACATGCGTCAATAGATAATCCCCAATCTCACTGCCCTCTTGGAAACACTCTGGCATGCCATGTTTTCGCCCCAGAGCTTGCCAATCCTGTTCGCTATGAGGAAAGACACCCAGATACTTTTCAAATAAAGCCAGGTAAGTCCCCTGCCAAGTGATTGAGGCATTCGTGAAACATTGGATCAAGGCCACCACTTCCTCGCACAAAGTCTCTAGAGACCAACCGAGACGATACCATTCACACAACCAAAATTCTGGGTGATGCCAACGCCCACGCTCTTCAGCTCGAAATGCTGGAGTGAGTTGATAACTATCTGGAGCCCCTGCTGCCAATAAACGTTTCATCGCATATTCAGGAGAAGTCTGCAGATAACCTTGTACGCCTGAAGGACTCACCGCCTTCCAAGAATGGATGTGTGGATCACTCACTCCTGTCTCTCCCAGCAATGGTGTATGCACCTCCATCACTCCTCGCTCTTCAAAAAATGAACGAATGCGTGCAAAAGATTTTCCTCTGAACTGTAGGATATCTAACAAAGTATGGGATTTCTCATTCACTGGGCGTTGCGATCAGAGGCACTGGCTCGTGCGACATAGGTCCCGCCTTCTCTGGTGTCTACTTTGATATACTCATCTTGCTGAACAAATAAGGGCACACGCACCACCGCACCGGTTTCCAATTTCGCAGGCTTTCCACCCCCACCAGAGGTGTCTCCACGCACACCCGGATCAGTTTCAATGATTTTGAGGATAACAAAATTAGGAGGGAGTACTTGAATGGGCTGATTATTCCACAACATCACCGTGCAAGTCTCTTGACCCATCAACCACAAGCTGGATTTTTCCATCACCTCATTGCCAATGAGATACTGCTCGAAGGTCTGGTTATCCATGAAGTGATATCCATCAGCATCTTGATACAAATACTGCATCTGAGTTTCAGCAATATCCGCCAATTCCACACTATCCCCAGACTTGAAAGTCTTTTCAACCACACGCTGAGTAAGCAAATGACGCAGTTTAACACGGTTAAAAGCTTGCCCTTTGCCAGGTTTTACAAATTCATTTTCAATGATGTTATAAGGAACACCCTCCATCAATAATTTCAAACCAGCTTTAAATTCATTGGTACTGATCATCGCCATCTCAAACCCCTATTCGTTTTACTCTCGCGCCTAGGCGCAATAATTTTTCTTCAATATGTTCATAACCTCGATCCACATAATCCATGCGCTGGATCAAAGTTTCTCCAGAAGCACTCAACCCCGCTAAAATCAAGGCCGCCCCCGCACGCAAATCCGTGGCAGAGACTTTTGCTCCCGAGAGAACACTACTTCCCTGACAAATGGCGGTGTGATCGCGCACTTCAATATAAGCGCCCAAGCGCTCTAATTCTTGAACATGCATGAATCGATTTTCAAAAACGGTTTCAGTGATTTTGCTTTGCCCCTGTGCAATACTATTCAAGGCCATCCACTGCGGCTGCAAATCTGTGGGGAAACTGGGATAAGCGCCTGTGCTGACATCCACCGCTTTGGGCAATTCACCCTGCATATCCAGTGAAACCCAGTCTGTGCCTGTCGATAGCAACCCACCCACTTGATCGATCTTCTCCAACACACAAGTAAGCACATGAGGTGAAATGCCTTCAACCCTGACTGCGCCTTTGGTACAAGCCCCTGCAAGCAAATATGTACCAGCTTCAATCCGATCCGGTAGGATCTGATGCACTGTACCTCCTAGGGAATCTGTACCTTCAATCTCAATACAATCCGTCCCCGCGCCAGAGATCTTAGCGCCCATTTGCATTAAGCAATCGGCCAAATCCACCACTTCTGGCTCTTTGGCCGCATTGCGCAATCGAGTAACTCCCTTGGCCAATACCGCAGCCATCAATAAATTTTCTGTTCCAGTCACACTGACGGGCTCAATCTCAAAATCCACACCTTTCAATCCACCAGGTGCTGTGGCACAAATAAACCCTTGCTCGATAGAAATGCTTGCCCCCATCGCTTCTAAGCCAGCCAAATGCACATGAACGGGGCGAGCACCGATGGCGCACCCTCCAGGTAATGCCACTTTGGCTCGATGACAACGGGCCAATAAAGGCCCTAGCACCAAAAAAGAAGCACGCATTGCTGAGACCAACTCATCTGGCGTCTCATGAGAAGTTATCTCTGGAGTGGAAATGGTGAGCTCCATATTCTCAGACAATGAAATCTTCGAACCCAAATGACCAAGCAATTCTATCATGGTGCTGACATCCCGCAAATGGGGGATCCCCTTGAAGTTCAATGGGGATTCCGTCAAGAGTGAGGCCACCAATAATGGCAATGCGGCATTTTTTGCCCCTGAAATTTGAACACTGCCGTGCAGCGGCACACCGCCTTGTATGGAGAGCATCGTCATCGGGCTTCTTCTGGCGTGAGGGTGGATAACTGCAATGCGTGCAGCGCCCCAGAGGATATTTCATCGCCTAAGTGTGCATACACCGCCTGATGACGCTTGACTCTAGAGAGCGCGGCAAAACCCTCATCAATAATCGATACGGAAAAATGAACATTATCTTCACTGCTCACGCTCACCATTGCTTGAGGGAAGGCTTTTTGAAGCTGACTCTTGAGAGAATCGACTGTTATCATGCATAATCTCCAACAACATGGACTGCAACCCAAAGGCCTGTATCAGGCTGATTAGTTTCTCCGGCAAATGACAAAGACAGAGCTCCCCTTGAGAGAGACGCGAACGCCTAAGCCACGCCAATATCAATGCCAACGCACTGGTGTCGACATCCGACACCATCATCCAGTCAGTGTACCAAATTTCTTTGACCAACCACAAATCTTTAGTCTCATGCCAAATCTCTGGCACGGTGCCATTGAGCACCGCATGAGGAAGAAACACACGATGCGCATGATCATCGATATTCAAGGACATCAACCTCTCCCTTTGAGTTGCTGATTCACGGCAGACAAGCCTCCTTGATTGAGCAAGGATTGGAATTGTGTACGCATGCTTTGCACCAAACCCACCCCTTCTACACTAAAATCCACCACTCTCCATTGACCATTTTGATTGCTCATCACGTAATTCATCGATACATTGGGACCACTCGAACGGACAATTTGACTGCGCACTGACATTTGACCCGCCCCACGAGCCACTGCACTGCCCCATTGAACCCGTTCATTTTGATAACGCGAAATGGCTCGAGCATAAGTCCCTACCACGCGTTTGGTCATCAATCGAATGAATTCTTGACGCTCTGCCCCACTGGCCGCCTTCCAAGCCACAGGGCCCACCATAGATTTGGCCATAGTCTCTCTATCGACAATCGGCAAAATAATTTCCTGCACCCAATGTTGAGCGGCGCTCAGAGAAACAGGCTGCTTCGCACTTTTTAATTTGCCCATCAATTTGTTAGAGGCAGATTCTAAAGTGCCTACCGGTGAGGCAAAAACCTGCCCTATGCTAAGTAATACTAGGCATAATCCCAATGCAATGCTTTTCATGTCGACTCCTTATTGTTGCTTAGTGAATACATCAATTGCCCAATGATGGACTCCAAAATCATGGCTCCTTGGGTGTGGGTAATGGCTTCTCCTTCCTGGATAAATTCTTCGGAAAATCCTGGAGAAAGGGCGATATATTGGTTACCCAGTAATCCCTGCGTATAAATATTTGCACTGCTGTCTTTGGGAAGTTTGAGATCTGAGCGTAATTTTAATATCAGTTTGGCTTGGTAATCTTTGGGGTTAAGCGCTATCGCTTGAACTTCACCCACAGGTACTCCAGCCAAAGACACCAATGCGTGTTTTTTGATATCGCCCACATTGCTGAACGTGGCATAGACCGTATACGTGCGCCCGCCCCATTGCATCCCCGTGAGCGTGAACAATAGCCAGCCCACCGATAACAGCGCCCCCAACACAAAACAACCTACCCCATACTCTAACTGCTTCATGACCATTGTCCAATAAATAAACCGGTAACCATGACATCTATTCCTAAGATGGCAATAGAGCTCCAAATCACAGATTGCGTAGTGGCCCTAGCCATGCCAGTCGGCGTAGGATGAGCACGATATCCCCTCTCAACAGCAATGCAGCCAATCGCCACGGCAAAAATCACACTCTTGAGCACACTGACTCCCCAGTCATCCATGGCATGCAGCACAATCCCATTCCAAAAAGCTGCTTGAGTAACTCCAAATTTCCAGTGGGCTAAGGCATATCCACCCACGATGCTGGTCACAATAAAGTACTGAGTGAGCAAAACCACCGCAATGATGCTGGCCATTAAGCGAGGCCAGAGAATAAAACGCTTAGGATTGATGGCCATCATTTCTAAGGCCTTTAATTGTTCTGTGGTCTTCATCAGAGCAATTTCTGCACTCAAAGTGGAAGCCGCTCGTCCTGTGTATAACAATGCGGTAAGCACAGGACCCAACTCCCGCACCATACTTAATGCCACCAGCTGACCCAAGGCACTCTCGGCACCGAGACGACTCAAGGTATAATAGCCCTGCAACCCCATTACCATGCCCACAAAAAGCGCAGAAATGGTAATGATCCCAAAAGAGCAAACCCCCAATAGATAACATTGACGAAGCAAAGAACGCGCACCGCCTTTTTCTGGTAATAAAGAAAACAGAGACAGCGAAAATAGCGTCAACGCACCCAAACGTCGACATCCTGCCAGTGCGCCATGACCTAGCGCTTGAATCCAATGCATACCCTTACCAAATACCCGCATTCCTAGTTTATCGGCCAATAATAGTTTTGCTTAATTCGAAGAAATGTATTTTTCTCTCTTGATTCGCTGGCTGGGGAAATTTTGTGCAGTTAATTGGGAGAACGTGTCATCAATCATCCGAGGATTTCCACAAAGATAGACCAAATCCTCTTCTGGATTGAGTGATAATTGACCTAAATACTGCTGGATATAACCTGGATGAAACTGGCCTGTATTCTGCTCAAAACGGCTCAAACAAGGATGGTAATGGAATCTGGGATCAGAGATGGAAGAAAATTCATCATAATAGAGCAAATCTTCTGGTAGTCTTGCCCCTTGCAGCAGCACCACCTCCACTCCAGCAGCCATTTGCTCTTTTAATAAGGATAACATCGTGCGATAAGGGGTCACTCCCGTTCCTGTGGCCATAAAAATATAACGTTTAGGAGGCTCTTGCGGAAGAATCAAACGGCCAAAAGGACCGGTGGTTGAGAGTTCATCGCCTACCTGCAAGGAAAACAATAACTGACTGGCAAAGCCACCCTCCACATAGGATGCTGCAAATTCAATCTGCTTGCTGCCCGAAACAGGCTCTGAAGCCAGACTATAACTCCGCCTTAAGGTCACATCCCCATTGGGCAACAATAGGGTGATGAATTGACCAGGAACAAAATCAAAGCATTGTTCATCGACTCGCTCAAAAATAAAATGGCGAACACTCGGGGCAATTTGTTGATAGCGCAAAAAGCGCAGAAGAAACGCTTGTCTTGACATCACCTGCTCTGGAAAAACCTAAAATCTAGAATAACGGGTTCTGGCCTACTTGTCACCCCCGCCCCACAGGTCACCCTTGCGAAAGCAACGCACTATGTGGTGTCGTGGCTTTTCCTCAGATCCCATTAAACAAGCATTTTCATTCAACTTTCCAAACAGAAAACACTTCATCAGATTGATTGGAGTAACTCATGGAACCCCACATTTCTAGCACACCCCGAATTCTACTACGAACACAATACAAATAGCAAGAGAATTTGTTCGTTTATTGGCCAAATAGAGTGACAGTTTATATCATCCCTGCCACAACAAACGCTGAGTAAACGCGGCTCTGAGATAAAAACCACGTGGCAGTGTTTCCCCAATATCAGACTCCACATAAACCTGTTGATAGATTTGTCCATGTGCCGCTTTGGGGCGAATTTGCAAAGCACTGCCCAGATGCCCCTGAATAGCCGAAAATTCTCCCCGACTAATGAAGCCGGCCAACTCTTCCCAATCCTCTGACAATTCTTTCCATTGTGTGGGATGGGGCTGCCATAAAAAAGCCTCTCCTATACAGCGTGATGCAAAAGGGATGTCTCGTTCACCTTGGATGGTCACCCAAAGCACACAAGAAAGTTTCTTAGCCACAGAAGAATCTTTAAATGGTAACAAACATTCACGTTGCGATGGAACATGACAAACGTAGGTAGACTCTAACACTTGAGCATTCACCGATAAGGGTAAGGTTTTTAACTCAACTCCTAATTTGGTAAAATCTGGACAGGCCGCATTGCCCGCATCTGCGCCTAAGTAATGCTCAATGGCCTGTCCCAACCAACCTTTCGCATGCAAAATGTCAGACGGACAGAGAATGTCTAGAATATTAGCCAGATCTCCAAAAGACAGGCCTCGCAAAGCCATCGCTCGGGATTGGAGCTCTGCTAGGGTGTCTGGACAAGTCAACTTCATGTCGACAGATTAGCGAGAATTGAGGGACCAGACAAGAGTGACTTTACATACTTCCCTCTCCTGTGCGATCATAGAATTCACTGTGGAGAGGAGAATCCTATGTACCAACACATTCTGATCGCTTTGGACTTACACCCTGATCGCGATCACACCACGGAAAAGAAAGCACTAGAAATGCAAAAAAAGATGGGGGCTCAGTTGAGTGTGGTACATGCACTCGAACGATTACACCTTTATGGTCCCGCTTATGCTTATGCCCCTTTAAGTGAATTAGAGGACAAGCTATTTGCTGATGCGAAATCTCACCTGCAAGCTCGTGCTCGTGCCCTAGGTTTGCCTGTAGAGTCTGCTCACCTAGAAATGGGGCCAGCCAAACAGGTAATTTTAGAAGTTGCTGATCGCTTGAACGTTGATCTCATCATGATTGGCAGTCATTCGCGACATGGCATTCAAATGTTACTACCATCCATAACGGATGGCGTCTTACACAATGCTTCTTGTGATCTGCTTGCCGTTCGCTTGGCCGATGAGTAATCCCCGATTGGTGTTAGCAACGAACAACCCAGGAAAAATTGAGGAACTCTCTCAATTACTGGGTGAGTTCGGTTTTGCATGCATTCCTCAAGCCGAACTCGACATCCACTCTGTCGAAGAAAATGCATCTACATTTATTGAAAATGCGCTGATCAAAGCCCGTCATGCATGTGCACATAGTCAGCTTCCAGCGGTTGCCGATGACTCAGGCCTAATTGTGCCCGCACTGGAGGGCGCACCTGGACTTTACTCTGCCCGATTTGCTCATCCCAATGCCAATGCTCAAGAAAACCGAGAATATTTACTCACACAGATGGCGCATTTAGACACTCCTGATCTACGCCAAGCATTTTATTACTCGGTAATCGTGTTTTTACCGAGTCTCAACCATCCCATGCCTATTATTGCTGAAGCCACATGGCGAGGTCATATCCTCACTCAAGAACAAGGAACCGGTGGATTTGGTTACGACTCCATTTTTTCTCCTGAAAATGATAGCCAAAGTGTTGCACAGTTGAGCCTTCAAGAAAAAAATCAACAATCCCATCGGCGGCGTGCTTTATCGATACTGGGAAAGGCGTTGTCTTTCCTGTAAAGGGGGACTCTTAGCGCACTTAGAAGATCCCCGCTTTCGAGGGGATGACAACGCGCTTTCGCAGGAGTAACAAGGACAAACCAGCCAAGTTTCGTTTTCCCATAGTTTTGTCATGGCAACATGGATTAACCTGTAATTGAAGATACAGGAGGGCATATGACATCAACTACCGTTTCAGCATCAGTAGGTGCATTAAATCTCATTGGGCAGCATATTTTTTCATTGCGTTATAATGAGCATGAATGTCGAATGTTGGCGGCGATTCAACAATTGTTTTCCAGGCATATTCATCCGGAGTTACAGCCACCTCAATGGCAACTCGATGAAAAAGGCTGCCCGATGCAATTGTCTGCCGTACTGGATTGGCCTGAATACATTTTTCAAATCCTACAAGAAAAGCCTCCTTCTCCATTGTTTTACTATATTCAATTGTTTGCTCACATTATTGGTGATCATCTCACTCAGCAACAATCTCATTGGTTGTTGCGCCGAAAAAAAGGGCATTACATTGAACAATTTTATATGGAATTGATGCATTGGTGTTTGGAGGATTTCTCAAGCTACCCCATTGGGAATGCCAGCAAGGAGAAAATCCTAAAACGCTTTCATTATCTAGACGCTTGCATGGATTCACCATGCATATTCGAAGAAAACTTCTCTTTTCAATTTGTAAGCCATGACAACGATCGATTAATTTTAAAGAAACTGAAAACCATTCTTTCTCAGTGCCTAGATTATATGGACATTGAAATTGCAAGACTGAGCGCCCGAGAATATTTATCAACACTTCGCGCTCACTTACAACAGTTTTTCGTCCACACGATTAATTGGATTTACCATCAGCAAAAAAACGAGACCACCACGCATCTGGATGTTCATCAACTGGTGAATCCTCAATCTCATTATCCTCGACTCCTGCATGAGGATAAAAAACCGAACAGCATGAATCAATTTCTATACGACATCATGAGATTTCTAAATCCACAAGCTTTTCATCTTGTTCAATCATCTCATCCTTCAGCTTTAGAAAACCTCGATATCTCGCTCATAAAAAAATTGATGGCAAAAGAGGATTTATTTCCCTGGATGATTCATCATGAATCTTACTTATCGCAATTTCCAGAAATAATTAAACTGCTTTATCTTTTCAATCAACAATATGAAACGCTCAATATCGTTTTTGACCTCACTGGAGAAATGGGGGAATTTTGGGCATACACACATGAGCAAGGCGGAGAAATTCTATCCAAAGTCATCTCTCATATTAAAGCATCGATAGAAAGACTATACTCTTCAGCTGAGTTTCTTCATCAAGAACTCTCCAGGAAAAGTGAAGTTTATTTTCATGAAAAAAAAACCTCTATAGATCATAAATTCTATAAACAATTCAAAAAAACACAAAAATACTTCGATCAAATAAAAAATAACAAGGAAACTATTCGTGAGCATTGCATATTCATACTCGACAAGGTCACCTCTTACCCAAAAAATAAAAGACGGGAGATCAACGAAAAAATCAGGAAGATTAAGAAGGATCTAAACCTCGACAGCCTCTCAGAAAATATCCCTCCAACGGTAGAGAAAAAACCAAAGATCTATAGCTTCAATGACATAGAAAGCATTAGAGAAAACTTAAAAGAGGTGACGTTCTCGATAAAAAATCACTCGGTGCAATTTTTAGGAAATCAATACCATACGGGAACCTTTAGCCTTCATTTTTTTAATCGAGGAAAATACTATCAACAACTTTTTTTCACAGGGTTTTCTTGGTATCAACAATACAAATTTCGGATGAATTGGGATCTGAGAATCATTTATCTACAGGGATTTCTCAAGAGCCTTCATCAAGCAAAAGATTACCTCTACCCTTTCTTTCATGAGAAATCTCTGTGGCTGATTGAAAACCTCCTGATGTGGGGAAGTTTAGAAAAAGAAAATCATGAAAAACTCTCTTTTCATTTGTTGAAAATAAAATCATCACCCCCTAAAAAAACAACTCGAGAAATCAATGCTCACAAGGTGACATTTTTTCAAAAGAACACATCAACTCCTCCTCTTCATCCCATATTGCAAATACAAAATGATTTACAGTTAGAAAAAGCCTTAAGTGAGATGAGCCCGAACACTTGCATTGCACTCATTCAAAATATTCATGAACAACACCAAAATTCTTCAAAAGAAGAATCATTCCTCAATTTGATGATGAGACAACATAGCAAATCCCCCATGATCGAATGGTTACTCACTTGCATGCACTCACTGAAATCACAGTCTCTTCCAATCACAGAAGCACTCACTCAATACCATCAACGAAATTGGTTAATTTTACAATAGGAGGACATATGACCAATCCATTAAATACATCCATCGCCAATGCCATGCTGCGATATGTGACAGAACGTGAAAATGAAGAATACTTTTCTCGCTATCGTGGCCCTCAATTCATCGATATTCCATATCTCAAAGGATCTGAATACTGGAACAAAGGTCCTTGGAGAATAAAGCGAGTAGAGCAAATCGCCGCCATTTCACAATTACAACACAATTCATTTATTCAAAGTTGCCCAGATGCCGCCAAAACCTATTATTATCTTGATTCTATTTTTTTAATCCCAGCCAAAGAAGGGGAAAAAAGTCGATTACAAACCGCTCTGATTAATGTCTGCAAACAACAATCTCTAGAAATCTATCTGGCTTGTTATTGTCAACATGAAATCAATCAACGCTTAAATCGTGGCGGCATGGGCAATGGAGATTTAGAAAAATGGATGATTCAATACTGGCACAATTTCTTTACCCGCCATATACTCACCAATCCCAACTTACAACCAGCTCGATTTGCTGAAGGCTTCCAAGAGATTTACGATGTGGTATTTCCTCATTTATCCTCTGTAAAAGAGACCGTCTTTCAACTACTCGTGCGATACTCATTCCCAATAAATTTTCGCTCTACTCCATAAAACATATTGACTCTACCCCTCTCGTGGGTTTAAGATTGTCTCTATGTCGACATTAGAACAGATTTTAAAAAAGGCTTTAGAAGATTCCTTACCCATCACCGATGGTAAGGTGGCAAATTATATTCCTGAGCTTGCAAACACTTCAGAAGAAGTCACCTCAGCTGCTATTCACACTATCGAAGGAGAATTGATTACGGCCGGAAAGGAGGAAGATCTCCAGCTCAAGGTGACGCTCCAAAGTGTGGCCAAATTGGTTATCCTCATTGGACTCTTAGAGGAAGCAGGCCCACATAAAGTCTTTTCTTGGGTGCGTGTAGAGCCTTCAGGCGATGATTTTGCTTCTGTAGCCCGATTGGATCAGTTTGGACCTCTTGCCTCTAATCCCATGCTCAATGCAGGTGCCATCACCTTGTGCAATTACATTCCGGGTCACATAGATCAACAATTGGCATGGATTGAGCGTTGGATTCAGCTCCTTTTTGGGCAAAAATTAACCATGAATCTCAGTGTATTTGCCTCCGAAAAACGCACTGGGGATCGCAACCGCTCTCTGGCTTATTTGCTCAAAAGCAATC
The DNA here is from genome assembly GCA_964350565.1 of uncultured Gammaproteobacteria bacterium. Classification (GTDB taxonomy): domain Bacteria; phylum Pseudomonadota; class Gammaproteobacteria; order CAYGKN01; family CAYGKN01; genus CAYGKN01. The sequence goes on along the minus strand of CAYGKN010000004.1, from coordinate 26,854 downwards.
AAATCATTAGTCAAGATGTCGAGCGAGTTCTGGAAAATTATTTTTGTCTCTGCTCTTTTGAAGCCACCGTCTCTCAAGTGGCTTATTTGGGTTATTTGCTGGCCAATGGCGGTCAAGATTTCCATGGTAATCAGATTTTCTCAGAAAACACAGCCCATCAAACCATGGCCATTATGGCCACTTGTGGCACCTATAATGAATCCGGTACCCATTTTGTGCGCATTGGTTTGCCTGTCAAAAGTGGGGTTTCTGGATTTATGGTAGCAGTGGCTCCGAAAAAAGCCGGTATTGCAACCCTAAGCCCTCGAGTCAATCGCCGCGGTAACAGTCTGCGAGGTGGCTACATCTTAGAAACAGTCGCTGCTCAAGCAGGGTGGCATTTTGCAACGCTGTAGAGTAGACTTTACATTCTTCTCATGACATACTGTGGGAAATCATTCTGTTAGGAGAGGTTCAGTGGGAAATATCCTATTGATTAATGGGCCAAATCTCAATTTGCTTGGTGGGCGTGAACCCGTTCATTATGGCGCCGTGACATTAAATGAGCTGTGTAAAATGCTTGAGGATCAAGCCCGAGATCAAGGGCATAGTCTCACCTGTATTCAAACTCAATTTGAAGGGGAAATGATTGAAGCAATTCAAAAGGCCGCTGATACTCAAGATGTGATTTTAATCAATCCAGGCGCTTTGGCACACACCAGTATCGCACTGAGAGATGCACTGATCGCGGCAGATATTTATTTCCTGGAAATTCATATTTCTAATATTTATGATAGAGAACCATTTAGACATCATTCCTACCTTCGTGACATCGCTTGTGGTCAGATCGTCGGTTTGGGGCCTATGGGTTATAATTTAGGTTTACTGTGGGCATGTCATGTGATTGACGCTGAACATATGTCCCAAGAAGAAGAAGGGGTTAGAACATGGAATTGATAGAAAAATTAAAAAAAATCATAGAGTTAATTGATGAAAATATCTATGAAATCGAAGTCAAAACCACAGATGATGGCGAATCTATACGCATTACTCGTACAGCACCTGCGTCAGCTACCCCTCTTTTTGCGACTCCTGCGGCACCTGCAATGATGCCTACTCCTCCAGCAGCTGGACCAGCACCTGCTGCCACCCCAGTCAAAGAGCAAGTGGGAACTCCTGTACTCTCCCCAATGGTAGGAACCTTTTATGCTGCAGCCAATCCAGATGCAAAGCCGTATGTTCGTATCGGAGATAAAGTCAACGCGGGAGAAACTTTGTGCATCATTGAAGCCATGAAAATGTTTAATGAAATTGAAGCAGAAGTTTCTGGTACCGTCGTGGAGTGCGCGGTCGAGAATGGTCAGCCGGTTGAATTTCACCAAGTACTATTTCGCGTTCAGGAAAACTAGATGTTTGAAAAGGTTCTTATTGCGAATCGAGGTGAAATCGCCCTTCGTGTGTTGCGTTCTTGTAAAGTTTTAGGCATTCAAACGGTGGCGGTCTATTCTTCCGCAGACAGAGATCTCATGCATGTGCGCATGGCCGATGAGGCAGTGTGTATTGGTCCTGCAACCGCTGCTCAAAGTTACTTAAACATTCCGGCCATCATCAGTGCTGCAGAAATCACTGGTGCACAAGCTATTCATCCTGGCTATGGTTTTCTTTCGGAAAATGCTGATTTTGCGGAAAGAGTGGAAGAGAGTGGTTTTGTTTTTATTGGTCCTCGTGCAGAAAATATTCGATTGATGGGTGATAAAATTTCTGCGATCCAATTTATGAAGTCTGCTGGGGTCCCTTGTGTTCCTGGCTCTGATGGTCCACTGGATGAAGATGAACAACGTCAATTAACAATTGCTGAACAAATTGGTTTTCCGATTATCATCAAAGCCTCTGGTGGGGGTGGCGGGCGTGGAATGCGCATTGTCTACCATGAAAGTGATCTGGCTGAGGCCGTCATGATGACCCGGCGCGAAGCGCTCTCTGCTTTTGGGAATGCCACCGTCTACATGGAAAAATTTTTAGATAGACCTCGTCATATTGAAATTCAAGTGATCGGTGATGGAAAAGGCAATGCCATACACTTAGGTGAAAGGGATTGTTCTATCCAACGTCGACATCAAAAAATCATTGAAGAATCACCTGCCCCCGGGATTGATGAGAAAGCCCGTGCAGAAATTGGATCCTGCTGTGTGAAGGCTTGTCAACAAATGCGTTATCGTGGTGTGGGAACTTTTGAGTTTCTCTACCAAGATGGACGATTTTATTTTATTGAAATGAACACACGCATTCAAGTCGAACATCCGGTCACAGAGTGTGTCACCGGCATTGATCTTCTAGAACAGCAGCTCAAAATTGCTCAAGGGTTGCCATTTGAACTCAAACAAGAAGACATTCACATTTCTGGTCATGCCATTGAATGTCGCATCAATGCTGAAGATCCCTGGAAGTTCGTGCCTAATCCTGGATTGGTTCAACACTATCATGCACCGGCAGGACCTGGAGTTCGTGTTGAGTCTCATTTATATTCAGGCTATCAGGTCCCACCGAATTACGATTCCTTAGTTGCCAAAGTCATCGCGCATGGTACTCACCGAGAACACGCCATTGCCCGCATGCAAGTTGCGCTCAATGAATTGGTCATTGAAGGCATTAAAACCCTAACCCCTCTTCATCAAGCCTTAATGGGCGATACACAATTCCAAAAAGGGGGCGTTCCTATCCATTTTCTAGAGCACTGGCTCAAGGGAAAAGAGGCTAACTCCTAAAATCTCCCCAAAAAGGTCATTTTTTATTTGAGCATTCTTAAAACAATGTTATAATGGAAATTATGCTTCACTTAAATTGAAGCCCTTGGGGGTCATAAGAGGTTTGCTCTTATGGCAAAATAAGCCAATACAATGGAAAGAGGTTAATATAATGGCAACATTGGAACTACCAGAGTCCGCTCTTAAAGACAATCAGGTTCAATCCGCACCTTCTCGCACGTTACGGGAAAGTGTTGAACTTGCAATGCGCAATTATTTTTCGCAACTTGGCGAACAAAGCCCAAATGAAATCTATGATATGGTGATGCAAGAAATTGAACCGCCATTATTCGAAGAAGTCATGCGCTATGTGAGAGGGAATCAAAGCAAAGCTGCATTGATTTTAGGGATCAGCCGAGGTACGTTACGCAAAAAACTCAAGCGTTACGCTATTGAAAAAAGTAAGAGAAGAGAACTCCCTTAATGCACATCATGCGGCTAGATTTTTCTGGCCGCATTCTTGACTCCGATTCGCAGACTGATTATGATGAACTTATTCCCCGGTAGCTCAGTCGGTAGAGCAAGTGGCTGTTAACCACTGGGTCGGCGGTTCGAGCCCGTCCCGGGGAGCCATATGTGGTAGTGATGAAAAAAAATATATTAGTTCTTTATTACAGTGCCTATGGGCACACGGCTCAGCTGGCCAATCATATTGCTGCTGGAGTCAATGGTGTCTCTGGTGCTCAATCTTTGTTACGAACCGTTCCTCCTGTAGATGATCATATTTCGTCTGAACCCAAAGAAGCTGTCCCTAAAGAGGGCCCCCCTTTTGCGACAATGGATGAGCTGGCCCATTGTGATGGCCTCATTTTAGGCTCCCCTACACGCTTTGGAAACATGGCTGCTCCTCTTAAATACTTTCTCGATAATACTTCCGGTTTGTGGATGAATGGTGCACTGATTGATAAGCCTGCTGCTGTTTTTACCAGCAGTGAAACTTTTCATGGTGGCCAAGAAAGCACGTTGCTTTCAATGATGATCCCTCTCCTTCACCACGGCATGATCATTGTCGGCCTACCCTACTCAATCCCTGCTTTGAATAGCACCCGCTCTGGAGGCACTCCCTATGGGGCCAGTCACGTGATTCAAGCCCAATCAGGCACGCTCAGCAAAGAAGAAATTGAACTGGCTAAGGCTTTGGGCGAGCGTGTAGCACTCTTGTCTCAAAAGTGGGACTGAAAAGGTTCAACTCGATGCTTTGGTTTCCCAAATTTTTTGCCATTCATCACCCAGTCGGTTTGCACAAAACACCAATCCAAGCATTACGACAAAAGCAGAGGCCAGGGGCCACCAAATGACAGGCGTACGAGCCAATTCCAAACGGGCAGCATTGATCATGTGACCAAAGCTGTGCGTGCTGGGATCAACCCCCACGCCCACATAAGACAAGACCGCTTCTGCCAATACCAATCCACTAAAATCCAATAACATCAGGGTGCACACCATAGCGCGTACCAATGGCCATAAATGTCGAAACAAAATATAAGGTCCCGATTTGTGATACATCTTGGCCACCAACACAAATTCACTGTGTCGCCATTTTAATGCCTGTGCTCTCACCAGACGACACATGGGGCTCCAACCAGTGAGTCCCAAAATCAGGCTCAATAACAATAAACGATATTCAGCATGCTGGGCATGCAAATCTCCCATAGAAACATCAGCCGCCAACATGCCAGCAGCAATGAGTAACACGGCAGGAATGGAAGTGAGCGTAGTGTAGAGATAATAAATCACTTCATCAACCACGCCCTGATAAAAGCCTGCCATTAAGCCCAAACTCACTCCCAATGGCATGCTCACCAACAAGGTCAATGTACCAATCAGTAAACTGGTGCGAATGCTTTTGAGCACCATATACAGCACATCTTGTCCAATTTTATCAGTGCCCAGTACATGCCAATGATGTAATGGGGCATACCCAAAATGATTGCCCAGCCATTGAGGCTCTAGTAAATGTGCCGCCATCGGGGCAGAATATCCCGCTTCCATCTGATGAGGGAAGCAATCCAATAGGCTAAGGACATGCCCAGAGATTTCCCAATGCAGGCTATCGAGTAGACCTATGAATAAATATACTCCCAACACCATCCAAAATATCCAAGCTGCTCGTCGATGTTGAAACGTTTTCTTGAGATAACACTGCTGTGTCCCATAGATAAAAATCAAACACAAACCATAAATGGCTAGATCGGCCCCTAAGACTTTCATGAGTATCGCACTCTGGGATCGCACCACACATAACTGAGATCAGTGAGCAGCAGCCCTAACCAATACAATAACGTTCCCAAAAATACCATGGCGCGGATAATGGCAAAATCTTGTGAAGCAATAGCATCTAGCGTATAACTTCCCAACCCTGGGATCCCAAAAAAAGATTCTAACAATAAACTTCCCAAAAATAACGAAGGGATCACCACCACCACGCCTGTTAAAATAGGCAATAGCGCATTGGGCAGCACTTGGGTGGATAAAATGCGCCAAGGAGATAATCCTAAGGCTTTTGCCGTGCGCACATAATCTCGACTCCATTCATCCATGAATAGACGATGATACCAACGCACCCCCGGTCCCAGCCCAGAGACCACGGCAATGAGTATGGGGATCATCACAAATCGCCAATCTCCAGAAGCATACCCAGAAATAGGCCCCCATTTCCATAATTTGGCAAATAAATATTGCCCCCCAATCACATAATACAAACTAGAAATCGAGAGCAACACAATCATGAATTGCAAACCATATTTCTCAATGCGTGTTCCTTTAAAAAACATAAACCCCAAAGCCACCGTGATATTTACCCATAATCCTAAAATAAAAGTCGGCACAGCAATAGACAAACTCGGCCCCATTTTTATTTTTAATGTTTGTGCAATATTATCACCCTGATCCGATTGGCCAAAATCAAAAGCCAATAACCGAATATTAAATCGATAAAATAAAGTCTGCGTCACATGTCCCACTCCCTCTGCATTACCATTCCAAAAAAGGGGATCGGCATAACCATGTTGTACCTTCCAATTTTCAATAGCTTCTTGAGTCACATACTTTTCTCCCAAATGAAAGCGTGCCACATCATCAATGGAATTAATAGAAAAAAACAATGAAAAAGTTAAGGCATTCACTCCAATAAAAATGGGCAATGCATAATATAAACGTCGTTTAATATAATTCCACATTATTCTCTCCAAGGTTTTTTTGATAACTGCTTTTGATAACAATATTTTGCCACCCACAGCGTGAGAAGGATGCATAACAACATAGCCCACAATGGCCTTCTCTCAGGACGATTCCAATTCAAAACCGCTTTCAAGCGTTTTTGAGGGGTGATTTTTACATATTTGAGTGTATTGGGAATCATATCAATGGGGATCAATGGACTCACCCAATCGTGTGATAACACCACACTTTTGGGGTAATAACCCCAAATCCACGGGCTATCTTCCCATAAAATTTTTAACAATTGTTGTTCTAGAAGAACGCGTTTTGGATCTTCTCTCATCAATAAACGATAGGCTTTAAACACTTTATCGAATTGAGCATTGTGATAAGCACTGGCATTCTCACCTCCAGAAATTTTCGTGTGTGCACCATAAAATAATTGAAAAAAATTTTCTGCATCTGGATAATCTGCATGCCATCCAAATAAAAATAATTGGGTATTCCCTTTTAGTAACCTATCCAAAAACCGTGGATATAAATTCATTCTGACTTGCAGCACAATACCTACACGTGCAAACTGTTTTTTTAGCCAACCCACAATTTCTTTTTCTTCTGGGGAACCATTCCCCGGCATATCTAGCAACAAACGCAAACGTTGATGCGTTTTTTCACTGATCCCATTGGGATATCCTGATTTTTTTAAGAGCGCTTTTGCTGCTGATAATCGCTTCCATTGACAAGGCACAGAAGCACCCTCGCAAACGATGGGATTGCTCCCCACACTTTGACGCAGCACCGGTGGAATGGGGCCATCTGCAGGCACCCCTTGCCCCTGTAGAAAAACACGAATGTAATCTCGATAATCGATCGCAATATTTAAAGCTTGCCGTAAATATTTACCCTGCTCTCCTCCCACCACAGAGTCTGCATAATAAAAACCAATATAAAATATTCCTGTTCCCATCGCCGAAGTTAAACGAAGCTTTTTATCTTCTAAATGTGATTGCAACGTCAGAGTTCCATCTGGTTTCACATGCACACTAGCGTGTAATTGATCCGCCAATAATGGCGTGCGATCATAATAACCCTGCAAAAATTTATTCCAATAGGTGAGACTCTCTTTTTCAAAGGTAAAGACAGCCCCATCGATGTGCACTAAGGGGTTGTTGTCTGCATCATACTCTTTAAAATAATGGGGTTGTTTGGCCAATATGATTTTTTGGGCCGGCCATCGATCGGCAAGATAAAAAGGCCCAGAAGCGATGGGGTATCTGGCATAGAACCAATTGCGCTGTTTAAGCAAAGGTTGTTGGAAATAAGCAATGCCTTCTACAGGCACAGGGGTAAAAAATGTCATTGCAAACCAATAAGGCATGGCAGGGTAGCGCCCCTTCACCACCACTTCAAAATGGGTATCATCTATCACACGTGCCCCCACAAAGGCTTTGTGATAAAGCGCCAATTCATCGATGGGATGCTGTTGTAAATCTTGAAAAAATTCCGATAACCCTTTTAAATGTGAAGCCATCATCCCATAAATCGGTGAGCTGAGTGGTGGATATCCCAATCGTTTGATTTGATAGACATAGTCCGCGGCAATCACTTTTCTCGTTGCTCGCGGTAAATCTTGAGGATTGCGCATGACATCCACTTCACGTGCACTGAGTTCCCAAAAGGGATGTTCTCCCTTGGCATTCACCACAAATGCCGGATGCGGTTGATAGAACATGTCATCTCTGAGCGTAAATACATAATGGGTAGATGCGACTGTAGGACTGCTTGGTGGCACCCGATCCCCTTTGGCATTGGCATAATACACCGACCATGATTTTGCACCAAAGGGTTTTAGCACCAAATGCGGATTGGGATATTCATATTGTAAGAGGGGCACCAGGATATTGGCCAAATAAGTAATTTCATTGCTGGTATACGATTGAGCGGGATCTAGCGTTTTAGGCTCTGAACGATACACAGAAAATAAGGTATTGCTCTTCAACATGGAGGGAGGATAAGGCGCATTCCACACGCCGGCATGTAAACTCACCATCCATAGCATCCATAACATCCCTATTTTTTTCATGATGATGAACGCTCCAGATGTTTTATCAAGGTTTCTTCATCCCAACAGGGAATATTCAACGCTTGTGCTTTTTTCCATTTCGATCCGGGAGACTCTCCAACAATCACCACATCCGTTTTTGCGCTCACTTGCCCACTTACTCTCGCTCCTTTGGCCAATAACGCTTGCTTAATCTCATCTCTGGAGCGAGACAAAGTTCCGGTGATGACCATCGTTTTACCGGCAAAGATTTGATCGGGATCTTCATCTTGGGATTCTGCTTCGAGATAGTGTACTCCTGCAGACAATAGTCCTTCAATGGTTTCACGATTATGCGGAGAGTGAAAAAAATCCACGATGGATTGTGCGACGATCGGACCCACTTCATGAATGGCCACTAAGGATTCTATAGACGCTTCATACAATGCCTCTATATGCTTAAAATGACTGGCTAGCAATCTAGCAACATGCTCCCCCACTCCATCAATGCCCAGTCCATACAATAATCGTGCAAGTGTGGTATTTTTCGATTGCTGAATATTCTCATGCAAACGCTCACTAGAGCGTTTGCCCATCCGCGGCAGAGCCAATAAATCGTCTGAGGTAAGATGATAGATCTCATCGACACGATGAATCAAGCCGGCTTGTAGCAATTGCTCAACTTGCTTCACACCGAGTTGGGCGATATCCAATGCACTGCGAGAGGCAAAATGCACAACGCGTTGATGCAATTGTGCCGGACAGGCCAAAGCCCCCATACATTTTAATGCCACAGTTTCTGGTGCACGCACCAATTGCTCTCCACAGGAAGGACAATGTGTCGGGATCTGAATAGGTGCTCTGGAGGCCCCCTCATGTACTCGCGCAATAATCTTTGGAATAACATCCCCACAACGGGCCACTTGCACTTGATCACAAAGCGCTAATCCCAACCGTTTAATCTCATCGAGATTATGTAAACTTGCTCGGCGGACGATCACCCCCCCTAAAGGTAGGGGCGCAAGCTCTGCCACTGGAGTCACCACCCCGGTTCTTCCTACTTGCCAGTGAACTTGAAGCAACGTGCTCTCACCAACGGGTGCACTAAACTTGTGTGCAATGGCATATTTGGGCACTCGAGAGGAGATCCCCAATTGAGTTTGCTGCGCAAACACATTGACTTTGTACACCACTCCATCAATTTCAAAAGCGCAATCCTCACGATTTTGGACCCAATATTCATAATACTCTAGGCATTCTTCTACACTCAAAGCCAATCGGTGATGAGGAGACGTAGAGAACCCTTCTAAAGCGAAGCATTCTAGTAGCTGTTTTTGTGTTTCGATACCTGCAGGGACTCGGCCCACCCCATAGGCAAAAAAATGCAAAGGACGTTGTGCACTCACACGCGCATCTAATTGCCTTAAGCTGCCTGCTGCAGCATTGCGCGGATTGGAAAAAGGTTTTTCCAGATCGGCATTCCAAGCCAAAAATTCGGCTTTTGGCATATAGACTTCCCCGCGTATCTCTAATAATTCCGGCCACTGGCCTTTAAGCTGACTAGGTACTTCTGCAATGGTTTTCATATTCTCTGTGACATTTTCGCCTTCCTGACCATTGCCTCTCGTCGCTGCCAATGTCAATACGCCGTGTTCATAACGCAAATTCACAGCCAATCCATCAATTTTAGGTTCACAAAGCCACTGGGGAGTGCCTGACAATTGTACAGACACTCGTCGAAAAAATTGTTCCACTTCTTTGGCATTAAAAGCATTGTCTAATGAAAGGAGAGGATACTGATGCCTCACACGAGCCAGTGCAGAATGCCTAAGCAAGGATCCCACACTTTGAGTGGGTGAATCCTCTTGTTCTTGCAACTGCGGATATTGCGATTCTATTGCCTTGAGCTCTGCAAACAAGGCATCAAATTCTGCATCACTGATTTCAGGATCATCTAGCCCATGATAACGCTGATTGTGATAATCTACTCGTGATTTTAGACTCTCCCAACGCTCACGAATGGATTTTTCCACTCACACTCCTTTAAAAGTATACAGCAAAACGAGCGGCCAATTGATTGTTAATCCCCCCAGGACCATTGAAGGTGGCACCACCAGCTCCGCTGGCACTATTGGTCACTGGATAGTATTGCTCATGTTTGGCTTCTATCGTAAAAATAGAATCTTTCCAATAAGCAATATTCACCGCAGCAATAATCCCCTTTTTAGGCAGATCAATCACTAAGCTCTGAGAGGTGCCTTCCCAAGCCAAAGAATAATCCACGGGATAGACTTCCCAATGAGAATGATAAGCCACTTCACCATGCCAAGCACTGGGTCTAGCTCCCTGTCCATTAAAAGCGAGATCTTGATTGCTATAACGATGCATGGCGCTCACAGCTTCTGCAGAAAAAGCCCAAGGCCCTTCTTGTATTTTTAAGTGTGCAGCCACACCCGGTACGCGTCTGGAAAGCGCTTCTGCGGCTTCGCTCGACCCAAAACCTGTGAAATCTGAGCTGCCAGTAGATTGCATGCCATCGGATTCTGCGAGTTCACTAATGACGCTCACACTTACATCACCATGTAGCGGTTTCTCGAAATGCCAATCGACATTCACCCCCCCTTCACTGATCCGATGCGCTCCTCCTGATTTGGTATCGCCTCGCATCACAAACAATTCTCCAAAACCATGGTGTCCAGAATCTGGTGCAAAGCCCAACACCAAAGCACGCTGATGCACGCGCCCCAATTTCTTGGTGTAATTGGAGCTCAATGCGTTAGAGGTATAGTAACCAAAAGGCACGTAGAGTTGACCCACCGTGGCATACCAAGGAGCGCGTGTTAAATCACCTATAGCGATAAAACCATTGCGCAAGAATAAACGGGAATTACTGACTCGACGACCTACGGCATTTGGGTGTACGCTATTGTCATAATCTAGGGCCAATAATCCTGATAGATTCCGCGTAATTTGAACATCCACATCCACTTCTGCCGTGGTGAGATCCAAGTCACTTTCGTATTTGCCCCGTTTATTGTGCATTTCAGCCTGTGCTTCTAATTGTCCACTCAATCGCATTTTAGGCAATTGGTGTACATAATTTAAACCAAAGTACTTGGCCTGAACTTCATTAAATTGCAATAAGCGCAAATCCTGATGGATGCTGGGCAAATTCACCAATAGATCATTGCCATCAAAACGTGATTGTACACCGAGATAAGGCCCTATCGTGACTCGATGCTCTTTATAATGTGGGGTACTGAATGCAGCAAACACACTGGAAGCAAGAAATAAAGAAGTATACAAGGCTCTCATCATCTGACTCCTAAAAAATTCATCCTAACCCATTACAAGGGTTTACAACAAGAGTAAATCAGATTATTCTCAACAGTACTGGGTGTTAACTAGCAAGGAGGATATATGCTAAAACAAACTTTACTCGCTCTACCTATAGCGCTTTCAGCGCTTGCTGTTCAAGCAGATGGTCACTCATCAGGCTTTGATCTCAACTTTTTGGATATTGCCAATCTCAGTAGTACGTTATCTTTCACCAGCGATTACCGTTGGCGTGGTGTGAGTCAAACTGACAAGCGCCCTGCTATCCAAGGTAGCATGGAGTGGGCATTCCCTATTGGAGTATATGCTAATATTTGGGGTTCGAATGTAAATTTTACGACCTTATCAGGCAATCGTTCTACTGCAGAGTTTGATTTAAGTGCAGGGTATCGCAATGCGTTTGGTGACTTAACTTATGATATCGGTGCGCTGCGTTATGTCTATCCTAAAACTCACGAAGTGAATTTCAATGAAGTGTATCTAAAATTGGGTTACCAATGGTTCAACCTCGACTTCTATCACTCCTCGAATGCACTGGGCACGAGACGCTCTGGTAACTATGCACAGCTGACAGGAACCTATGATCTACCCAACACCGTATTAAGTAGCACTAGTCTCTCCGCATCGGTGGGTCGAAACTGGTACAGTGACCCCACAGCCGTGGATTACACCAATTACGCGATTGGAGTCACAAAAACGATCAATTCGAATGCTGACTTGAATGTAAAATGGGAAAACACTTCGATAGATGCTTTTGCCTCTAACTCTCAGGTGATTTTTACATTGAATATGCATGCATAATACTATGGAAATTTGTATGAAAAAAACACTGATTGGAATTTCTACTGTGGCTACTGCTCTATTCATGGGAAGTACCTATGCCGCCCCTAACTTAGGGTTTGCAGACCTCAGTGGAGAATTGACTTTTACGACGGACTACCGTGCCTATGGCGCCAGCCAAACGGAACGACGTCCAGCCATACAAGCTTCTCTTGAGTTGGCCTTCCCCATAGGAATCTATGCCAATATTTGGGGTTCAAATACAAATTTACCAGATGTAAATAGTAACATTGCTACCTCAGAAATTGATTTGAGCATGGGATATCGCAACCACATTCAAGATCTAAATTATGATATTGGAGTGGTACGTTATGAATATCCCAAAGCCGTTGGCTTGGATTATAACGATGTTTACTTACTGTTGGACTACCATGATGTAAATCTGGAAGTCTATCACTCTAGTGATTCCATCAACTCCAATGAGCCCGGAACGTATGCGCAATTGGGTGTAAATTATCCCATCGATCACATCATCTCCGGTGCGGAATTATTTGGTTGGGTAGGGCATTTCTGGCTCTCAACGACATCTAGTCCTGACTACACCAACTACGCATTGGGGATTACCAAAGGCATCAACAAAAATACTGATGTTGCCGTACAGTGGGAAGATACGAATCTTCGCAATGATCCCAATGCCAATTCTAGAATCCTATTCTCTATTACTAGCAGAATGGGTTAATGATATCGGATCCACTACAGCGTAGTGGATCCCTCTTCTTCCCCCACATTTTTACAGTGAGTCTCTCGAATAAAAAATGACACGATAAATGCCAGTAAGGAGGTCAATGGCAATAGCGACAGGGCCATGCGATAATCACCTGCGGTATAAAAACGCGCCCCATTGGCCATGTGTCCAGACCAGTGTAAATCCAACAAGAGCCCCACGACAGGCTGTAACGCTGCCCCTAAGATCACAGAAGACATATTGGTAAGTCCCAGCGCTGTTGCTGCAATGGGACGCGGATTCAGCTCTGTCGAAACGGCATAAGACATGGCAACGCCTGTATTGGTGAGACCATAGAGTGCAAATAACACATGGAGACTACCTTCTCCGAGGTGATTAGCACACAGAATAATAAACATAAGAACAGCACCACAGAATGCTGAATACGTCATGATGATACGTCGGCGGCCCAACCAATCGGAAAATAAGCCTGTCAACCCTCCCCCAATGGCCCATCCAATAAAAATCATCCCCACAGCAGAAGCAGCGACTTCACGAGAGAGTCCATAGGTAGAACTCACATACGACACCCCCCAAAACTCTGCAATTACCGCAGTGGGCGCATAGATGAGTCCAGCATACATGGCATTCAGCCAATTTTGAGGTCGAGAAAAGACTGTCAGCACTTCTTGCCAAAGTTGCTTGCCCCGAATGCTATCGAGATGATGAATGCTTCCTTCTGGGGTATCTTGTAGATATTTTGCCATCAGAATCATCAACCCCACGAATACGCCTGTTACCCAGAGCATGGTGTGCCGCCAACCTAAACTCGAAACAGAGAAAGCCATGGGGGCATCTCCCACCACAGCACCCAACATGCCCAACGCTTGGGTCAATCCCGTTAATAAGCCCAGCCGAGTAGGCGGAAACCAATAGGCAGCCAGCTTTAAAGCACCCACAAAAGCAAAAGCGGCTCCAAACCCGGTGGCGAAGCGCCCGACTTGCGCAAACCAGATGTTGGGCGCATAACCAAATAGCAGAGAGCCAATGGCACAGAAACCTGCGCTGATTACCAATAAGCGCTTGGAGCCAAATCTATCCACCAACATGCCCACTGGCAGCTGCATCGCTAAATAAGCCACATAAAAACAAGCAGATAGTGTACCTAGAGCCAATGCATTGATTTTAAAATCACGCATGAGTTCATCGGCCATTACGCCAGGAGCGATTCTGGCAAAGTATTCTGCAAAGAAAAATGCAGCTGCCAACCCCCAAATTAACCATGGTTTATAACGGAAAGCCAACCTCAGAAAAACCTCTTACTCAAAGCCAAAGACTAACCGCTTGCAGGATAAAGGTCAAGACCATAAAATGGATCCAAACCCGTAGGATAACGCCTCTTGTACTTAGGACATATCGACCCTTTCGAACTGGGAATCCGCAACTGGCCTAGAGTTTTGGCATTTGGCAGCCTTTGGTTACTCAGGATTCTGGGCACTACTTATTTCTGTTTCCAATTGTTCATTCGATTCTATGCGCTGCATCCTGGAAATCTGGGGCTTATCATTTTAGGAGGCTTTTTCGCAACATGCTCCTTTATCGGGCAATTCTTTAACATTCATCAAACCACCATGTATTTGATGGATAAAATCGAACAATCCCCCCCCTTCTACAAGGATTGGGGTACCATAGCATGGATAGGTTTTCTCTCGAATCTGATTTCTGCGGCAAGTATTTTTTTATTCAGCCTGTGCATCAGACCCACAGGCTCACTCTCTACCTTAGCATGGTGCTTTGCCAGTTTGATGTTCTTATTAAATGTGATCTCTTACGGCATTTATCTGGAAGTCTCAAAGTCCTCTCCTCCTCTTCTCAAAACACTATCCACAGATAAACAGGACTCTCATCAATCCGCCATTAATTTTTTCAGTGTTGCTGCATTGGGAGAAAATCTCTTTATTATTTTTGCCCTAGCCGCTTATTTACCGATCCCTACGCATTGGTCTTACGTATTGGGTATTGTCATTTGCCTCATTCATTGGCGCTTTGATGTGATTCATTTTACCGACATCATGCAAAATAGCAGTAAAAACCCCCATACTGATTTGCCCGCCCAAACACCTTGGTATTATAGTCCCAAGGGATTTGTGTTTATCAGCATCATCAACCGACTCTTACATTTTGTTTGGAGTGCCATTAGAACTTATGTGTTTTACCATTTCATCAAACAGTATCTTCCCCAAAATTGGCAGTGCCCTTTTATGATTGCGGCCTTTGCGACATTGCTCTTCGGCACCATTGGAGGCAACATCTTAACAGCCTATCAAGAAAAGCGTACACTGGAGGTAATGCGTACTGGACCAGGTGGACCCCCGCTTGCGCGGGGGTGACAACAGGGCGGCCGGGGTGACAGTGCAGCAAAAATAACAAGAGGAGTATGCAATGAAACTATCATGGCTCACTACAGGCGAAGAATTACTCTACGGAGATGTCATCAATCAAAACTCTCCTGTAATGTCTAAAATCTGTACGGCTCATGGTTATCGCATTCAACATCATCTCACTTGTGGAGATCATCCTGCAGACATTACAGAGGCGCTGCGTTTTTTATCTCAACATGCTGATGTGATCATTATCACCGGTGGATTGGGGCCGACTTCAGACGACAATACGCGTTATGCATTATCTACTCATGTACAACGACCCTTAATGCTCGATGAGACAAGCTTCATAGCACTTGAAACGTTTTACCATCAGCGTGATTACAACACACTGACGCCTCTGATGCGCCAGCAGGCCCTGTTTCCAGAAGGTGCCCATGTTTTCCCGGCCATCTATGGCACCGCTCCTGGCTGCCGAGTAGAGAAAGAAGAGAAAACCTATTTCATGCTACCGGGCCCTCCCAAAGAATGCATGCCAATGTTTGAGAGAGATGTACTTCCATGGTTACTGGAGCATGCCACACCCACACTTTATATTCACAAATGGGAAATCACTGGCTTTACCGAAAGTCAGATTGCGCATGAGTTGGATGCATTGATTCACCCCAAAGGGTTAGCTACGGGTTTCCGATGGGAGGCCCCTATTCTAGAATTTAAAATTTTCTTTCCTATTGATTATGCGTCTCAACCTGTCATTGAAGAAATCACACAATGGTTAGCGGAAAAAAAATCTTCTTGCTAACGACGGTATTGTAGGCTTTCACTTTCTTCAAAACGCACACCAATTTGGTATTCATGGCTGCTCTTTGCACAATAAATCCACTGCACAAATCCTTCTTGCCAAGCCAATGCTTGCTCTGTAGGAGATTCTCGATAAATTTTAATTTTTTCTTCCTTTTTAAAACGCAAATGAGCATCTTCATCCTGACTTCCCAAACAACAACCGTCTTTGCTTAATCTCAAACATGTCCAGGACACAGGTTTCATTTCTTTGGATAGGGTGTAGAGACGATTGTAGGGAGGCAAAACGGCTTTATGAGGATACGGCTCTTCCCAGCGCTCTAATAACGTATTCAATACACCTTTGGGCAAAGAAAAGTCTGGATTATCATACTGCTTTTTTAAAAAAGCATGCAGTACATTTAAGTTAAATGTAATCCAGTTTTGTTCTTGATGTGGATGTTCTAAACAATATTCTTGGGCTTTAGGTCCTAAATCCTGAAACCAGAAAATCACAAACGGATCACGCATGGTGGGTTGGAAATGCAAATCGACTTTGCTCGCCCATTTGGGTAAGCAATAAATCACTTGATCCAATATTTTTGCATTAAATGAACCCAATGGCGCAGTATCCATCAATAAAGCCCATTGGTATTGGTCCAATAAACGGGTTTCTATGGCAGGGCTCAGCACAGGAATTTGAGGTTGCTGATGACTACCCACCATAAATCTCAGACATTGATTGAGATTTAACCAAACATGTTTAGGCAGAGGCATATAAATTTGATGATGCCAAGTTTGTAAGTTCAGTAAATGCTCAAAAGCATAAGTCAATCCATCTCGAAATAATTCAATATCCACATGCTGACTCTTGATGGCTTCACGAATGAAATTCACATAACTGCCCGCCAACTCTTGCTCAATCATGTCAAAAAAACTCGACAATTGCTGTTTACGCGTAAAGGTGCTTTTTTCTTGGCGCAATTCCTTGCGTGTATTTTGGGCATAAGCACTCACGCGCTTAGAGACTAAGCTCAAAGCTCGGACACGATTCAATACACTGAGCTTTTTTTCATCATTCAAGCGGGTCAGCAATTGATGCGCCATAAAAGGCAACTTAGAGCCACTCTCCTCTAGCTGACTGATATAGCTGACTATTTCCGATGGTAGCTCTGACATCCATCCATTCCCTTTGGTATACCTCCACTCTTTAGCGGCAGAGAGAGGGGGGGCTTGAATGCAGTCATCAATTAGAGGCAGTATAGTGAGCAAGAGAGTTCGTACCGATTTCCGAACCCAACACTGCAGCAAATAATGCTTTTCTTTGGTTGAAGCGACACTGAAAGAAATTGCTAAGTAACGCACTATCCTCGACATAAGAAGCGTCATGAGAGGAATCATACTCCTCTAATTCAATCTTACAAGCCTTTTTCGATCGATAACCTCTAAAAATAGAAGCGATGATCCCCAATTCTTTTGGGGAAATGGATGAAAAATCCCTATCCTCGATGGAAAACAAACCGAAGAGAACAGGACCTTTATAAGAATTCAAAGAAGTTTCTCGAGGTAACTTCTCCTCCTTAAAGGTTGAATTCTCATCATATTGAATATCAGTTCGGCAGTATGTATGAATGACATGCATAGGCAACGCACGCTGCTGCTGACCAATTGTTTTGACTATATAATCTCTTTTTTCTTCATCAACCCATTCCTGGTAATATTTTGCATAGAACTGCAGAGAATTCACATAAGATGAAAAATCAAAATATTCACCATGCTCTGTTTTTTCCTGCTGTAGAGCGTTTAACTGATTTTTCTGTTCTTCTTCCGACAAAAATGGTTGTATTGCTTTCCACATATGCCAATCTAAAGCCCAAACTGCATACTGAAAAGGAGATATGCAATTGAATACACGACCTGAAGGATCTTGCAGCCGTCCTTTACAGAAAGCTAAATTTAATTTTTTATTATTCTTCAAAATTTCAGTCACTTCTTTTTGTTTCCCTTCAGAAACCCACTGTAACAACTGTTCTGTTTTTTTATTTTCTTGAATAAATTGTGTGCTCAAAGTGCGAAGTAAAGTTTTTTCATCAGTGATCGCTGGAGTCGGATTTAAATTTTTGGGTGGAACAGGAGAAAGACTAAAAAACCCATACTCATCACGATAAACCAAAACATATTTTGCAGATAAACTGTTTGCATTTAGTTTTTCAATGTAATCGTAAGCATAACGTTTTAAATATAATCGATGAAAAGCAGAAAGATATTCCCCAAGCAAATGAACTGCCAATCGATGATTAGGACTGTGTGGAGAATGATGAGTAAATATTTCATTAAATTTATTGAAGGCATCTTCTTTTATTCCATACTTTCTCAAAAAAATCTTAGGATAGGAACCATGTTGAAAAGAAGGATATTTTGCAATATGAATAAACTTCAATCGATTTTCAGGAATATAACTATAAAACGCCAATTCTCTCTCTGGGGAAATTTCTTTTTTAATGCTAACATGACCTTTCATGTTGTGAGAAACCACATCAAAAGAATCTTGTCTTAACAAATCTTCTAATGGATGTAAAGTCAGAAAAACCAAACCAGAAGTCGGTCTTAGTGGTTTTGCTTTTTTATAACAAGGCCTTAATCGATAGATTTTCTCTTGATCTCCATACTGCTTTAAACCATAAGCATAACGCAGATCGTGAAGACCATCAATTCCACCCGTGGATACAAATGGATTTTTTGTACAACATTGAAAATTTTTTTCTTTCGTTTTTTGGGGCCAATATGTGTTAAAAAATTTCGCATAATTGTTAGAATATTGTTCATGCATTTCATGGCGTTCCTCATCTCTAAAACCATCGAGAAGTCTTTCTTGCAACAATTTCGCATGTTTCTCAAGTTTTAATTGAGATGCATCTCTAAGATCAGTGTAAGAATTCACTTTGGCGCTTTCATAAACTGCAGGACTAAACACGGGCCTATTATGCAATGGATGATGAGGCATTTGTGCTAGTTTTTTATACTCTGCTCTTAGGTGGCGACCACTTTTATTGGTTCTGAAATGAATTCCTCTGGATTGTGCAAATATAAAATTTGTTCTAATGCTGGACAAACCTTCATCTAATTTACCTTGAGCCAGCATAGTGTTAAGACGTCTAAGATCTTCATGCACTTCTTGAGAATAAGTTTTCGCTCCAGCAGGATTAAACTGAGCAACCACCGCAGGCAAAGCAGTTTGAATTTCAGATATACTATTACTGTATATCTTTTTACATTCCTTTTCTGATTTGCTTTCAAATGACCGGTTCAATATAACATCTAACCTATTGGCAACTTTTTTATCTTTTGTCTCCTGTTGATGACTCAGAATGAACTCAATTTTAGACAAAATTTCACGAAAATCTCGCTCATTACTCGTAATCTGATGCGTCGCAGCCTGATAACCACATTCTTGGTCACTATCAGAATCTTCAGAAGACATTTCTTGTACATTTTCCCCTCGAGATTCAATTTCTTCTAAATTTTGAAAAAATTGATCTTCTTTATACTCAGGGTGACTTTTCCAGAGCTTCACTTTGGGAGCCAATTTGACTAAAACGCTTTTCAGGAAATTTGCTTCCTTATTCTTTTTATTAGAACGTAACCGTTCGTAACAATAAGAAGAAAGCGCAAGCTGAAAACCATCAAGCGTTTTGTGGTAGTAATCCTTAAGTAGGAAGATAAAGTCTTTTCTCCTTTCTTTACTCAAGATAACCGCCAACTTTCTTGGAAGCAAGCTTTTGTTCTGAAGAAGCCAATATTTTGATCCTTCAAGAAAAAGACGTTTCTGATCGATTCCCTCTATATAGTTATGATTTACAAGAAATTCAGAACACAATTTAAATATTTTTTTATATTTCTCATGATGAATCACTCTGAATTTAACAAAAACACTCATGATGAGTTGCTCAACCGTTGCTTGAGAATTTTTTTTATGATGATCACAAAAATCTTTTAATTTATTTTCTATTTTTTTTGAATACTTTTTATTTTTTAAAAAAAATACCCACAATAAAATAATAAAATCAATTTTCTGATACGCAATCGCATAATTAATCGGAAAAAAATAAAAATCATTTGTAGAATCAATTTTCACACTTGGATCAATTGCGCGAAATATCTCTTTATATTCATCAATAATTTTTTCATGCATGGATTTTTCTAGTTTAGAATGAATCAATTCGTCAACAACAAAAAACCTTAATTCATTTAATCTGCATACATCAGCATTTTTTTTGTAAACCCTGATCAGCTTTTGTTTAACCAAAAAAAGCGCTTTTTGATTTTTCAAACTGATTTTTATTAACTCTAAAGTGTTTCTAGGCTTAGAAGCCTTTGAAAAATATAAATTAACTTCATCAAAAATTTTTGAGTTTTCTTTTAACACAGAAACATCTCGACTGCTTAAATTTCTCTCTTCTACTTCTGATTTTTCTTCATCTGAAAACAATGTTTTTAAACATATCTGAGAATCCAATCGATTCGATTGACTATAGTAACTTTTGGCCAAATTCGGATCTTGTTTACCTTTTAGATGCTCATGATACGCAATGTCTCCTAGAAAATAATACTTATCTGCCTTTATATCTTCAGGCAGACCATCATCCATGATTTTCTTGAGATACTTTTCAGCTTCATGATAATCACACCTTCCACCTTGTCCTTTATAACACAATTTTGCATATAGAAAAAAAGCCAGATGATTTTCTAGCTCTTCTCTCTCAAATGATCGCTTAAGCAATAAACGAGAAAGCGTATGATTTTTATCAAAAATAATACCTTCATACATGGCAAGCGCATAGAAATAAGAATGATGTTTACACTCGAGCTCTCTTGCTTTAAACATGATTTTCTGAGCATTTAAATTCTTTTTTCTCTCTTCTGTATTAAATTGATCCTCAAAAGCAATATCAGTAGCAGTAGATTTTCTGGTTCTTTTTCTAGAAGCGGACAAAATTGCAGAATATAAATATGCAAAAAATGCTGACAATAATAAATCATTTTCTTCAACTTCTACTGATTTCTTTTTTTTATCTTTTTCTGCAATTTTTAAAAAACCATTATCTCCTTGAGTGATTTGATTTTTTTGATCGCGCACGGCTTTGCATATTTTAATAAATTTAAATTTTTCCGCTTTTCTTTCCATGTTTATTTTTGCTTCTTGATCCCCACTTTTAAACTGATAATGCCAACGAATTAACTGTTGTATATTTTCATACAGTTCTTTAGGGTCATTGCGTGCTGAGCCGCTTTCGGAGGGCTTATCTTCTGATCCTGAACTACCCCTCTGAGTTTGTATCCTTCTCGATCCAGATGCTTGAGCCTCCTCCACACTCTCACTGCTGGATTTGCTTTCCATCTCCTCATCAGTCTTCTCTTCTCGACTAGACGAATCGGAATCTCGGAAAACTTTCTTCCTTGATCTCTTGCTTGCAGGAACCTCACTCTGGACAGGGTCATCTTTCCTAACGTTTTTAGTTGGTGATTTTTTTGGTTGAAAAAATCGTAGAAGATTTAGGTTTGGACTTTTCTTGGGAACTTGACTACCACGATTTCTATGTTGCATCCCAATCTCCCTATAAGGATCTGTGCGATGAATTCTAAAGACTCCATGAGGTGTTGTCAAGAGTTTTTTGAAAATTTTTATGAAAAAACCGATTACAGCACCATCAAACAAAAGCCTTGTGCGCAGTTTCCACAGATAACTCCTCATCCCTTTTCCCTTCTTTTGGGCAAAACTTGCTAAAATGATGAAGAATGTGAAAAAATAGTAGGTTATTTAAGAATGCTGGGTGTGTTACATATCAGGTTTTAAGAAGTTAGGGTTTAACAATTTGAGATAGCCCTGCGAGTTAGCCATTGAGAAATTGACGAGAAACTGCTAGGGTGGTTACAATCATGTGGCTCAAATGGAGGTTTTCTATGGAGCACAAAGCACAAGGTTCTAAACCAAAGTTACAGCTTTTCATAAAATATCCACATCATATCGCCTTTGGAGAAGCATATCATATCGCCCTTCTGGCTTACTGCTTACACTTTGGATTTAACCAAGATCAAACTGAAAAATATGAAATTAGAATTCATGAACCAGATAAAAACGAAGATCAAAAAGAAAAAACCTCTGTGATCAATAGATTTGATTATGCACATATAGTTATAACAGTATTTCTAACTTATGAAGAACCAAACGATGAGAGCAAAAAAAAACGGCCAGAAGAAAAGGCAAAGATTGAGGCCACGAAGAAAAGCAGAAAGTCATTTTTCACCAGGTTATGCCCCTGTTGCATTGAATCCCGAGAATGTACAGAACAGGTCTTTAAAAAAGAAAGCAAATCTGATTTTTTCATTGAGCTATATGAAACAGCCAGCATAATCAATTTTTGTATCCAAAAGTATGCCCTTCATCCCTTAAGTAGAATACATTTTAACGACACACTAATTTCCATACAATTGTTGCACTACTTTATGGGGATGCATTCTTGTAGAATAGAGTGGATACAAAATGGAAGAGAAATAGAAGATCAGTTTTCCAAGTTTATATCAGATGAATATGGCTTAGATCGCAAATCCCAAAAAATAATCATTTGGATCCGAAACAAAAAAACTAAAGAAAAAGAACATCGACCAGAAGGAAACCTTTCTGTGGAGCAATTTCGTCTAATCAAAAATCACATAAATCAACTTACTAAAAATCATAATAATTTACTGATGGGAAACAAATTTGAAGATGAAATAAATTTTTCAGATTCAGGCAAGAAAGGTTGTTGTGTTTTGAGAGACTATTATCTAAAAAGCGCTTTCAAAACACAATGTGATATGCTCAACGGAAAAGTCTACAAGCAAGAGGACGTTAGCATTGCTGGACAATTAATGTTTTTTTATGTCTTGAAGAAATATTTTAATGCAAATTGGGCAGTTGGCAATGATTCTGGAGCTATGCATGGACCCGCATTCATCGGTATTACTACTATGATTTTTAATTTACAAGAACCTAAATTTCAAAAACGTATGCATATACTTTCAAGTCAAATACCAACTTTAGAGCATATTGCAAAACAAAATTCTGACTCTAAACCTTTTGAGCCAACTTGTAAAATATTGAACCAACTTTTAACTGCACCATCTGCATTAAGACAACAAAATTTATTAGCACCAGCTTCTTCACTTCAATTAATTGAGCAACTAATCAAGAAAATAGAAAAATGGGATATCACTAACTCTAGTTGCGTATCTCGTTATGGATTCTCGCCACAATAAATTAACAGCCCGCATCGCTAATGGTCAGAGGCTTTATTTTTTGACTTTTAATAGCCTTAACAAGGGCTAGCAACCTACACTCCCCCAAAAAACCTCCACATTAAATCGGAGTGAGAGGATTCGAACCTCTGGCCCCTGCCTCCCGAAGGCAGTGCTCTACCAAGCTGAGCTACACTCCGACTACGACAGGCGAGAACAGAGCCTATCGATGAGCTCTATGAAGAGATCATGATAACGCGAACCCGCAAAGCTTTCCAGTGTCTTTTTGGCTCTATCGCCATGATAGAGTGCTCGTTCTCGGGTATAACTGAACCCCCCATAGTATTCGATGCGTTCACACACCGCGAGTAAATGTTCATCCGTTTGCGTCTCTTGAGTCAGACTGTTGGCCAGCCATTGTTTATCTTCTTTACTGGCCTGATGATAGGCATGAATAAATGGCAACGTGGGTTTCCCTTCTCGCAAATCACTGCCTGCAGGTTTGCCGATTGTAGACTCACTGCCTTCATAATCTAGGACATCATCCATCAATTGAAAACAATACCCCAAATCCACCCCCATTTGCTCTAATTCAACCACCCGATCCAAACACCCCAATAGCACGCCAGTCACGCCAAAAGCCACTCGAAATAAGCTCGCGGTTTTTTTAGCAATAACATCAAAATATTCTTCTTCCCTGGCATGGCTTTGCCCTTCTAAAGCCATCTGCGCTAATTCTCCAGCGCTTAAATCCCCTAACCCTTCAGCAATTTTAAGACGCGCTTCTAGTGGCCAGGGTTGCATTTGAATCATGCATTGTGCCAATAAATAATCACCCGTTAATACACAAGCGGCATTGTTCCATAAACGATTGGCACTGGGTCGTTTGCGTCTTAGCCAGGCCCCATCGGCCACATCATCATGCAAAAGTGTTGCCGTGTGAATCGCTTCTACCATGCTGGCCCAATCCCAGATCAAAGAGGTTTGTTCTTCACCCAGTAAGTCTGTACTCAATAATACCAGTAGGGGACGAATACGTTTACCACCTTCTTGACACAAATATTCATGAATATGCTGCGAGAGAGGCTCTGCGGTTTTCATCAATGCCAATAAACGATTCTCCACTTCTTTGAGTCCCGCTTTGAATACCCCAGGCAATTTCCACATCAAAGCACCTCATCCAAACAAGCTTGATGATAATAACAGCGATTTTCCACATCATAAGCACTGAGTGACTCTCCCCAAACACAAGCACTATCCAATGCCATGACATTGTCTGGAGGCGTATACCCCACCAATGATGCCCAATGTCCGAAACACACGCGCCAATTGTGAAAAGCATGGCGGGGCACGGCAAACCAAGGAGAATAATTTTCATCTTTTACTTCATCAGGACGACGACTCTCATTCATCCATAAATGCCCCTGTGGGTTGCAATAACGCATCATCGAAAATGCCACCCAAGAGAATAACGGATGAGAAGGCTCAACTTTTGGTTTTTTCCAATCAACACACATCGAAAAATTGCCATCGACTAAGGATCGCAATAATGTGAGCGCTTGATCATGTGCTTCATATACTGCCTGCTCATCCCAATAGGGATATAACCCTGCATGAGTCAATATCAATTGAGAATCCGGAATCCACCGAATAAAACATTGCTGCCCTAACCACTCCATATCAGATGCATTCACAATCTGATCCTGCATCGCCTTTCTCGTGGAAACATGATGATTTGCTGAAGAATAATAAGCCAACAACCAATGTAGATCATGATTTCCTAACACCACTTTTGCATCCAAACGTTGCACTAATCCTAAAACTCCAGCACTATCGGGACCACGATTGACTAAATCTCCCAACACATACAATTCATCATTGCCACTGAAATTTATTTTTTCCAACAAAGCCTCTAGAGTACGTCGACAACCGTGAAGATCCCCAATCACATAACGCGTCACATCATTATCCCTTGGCTTGTTGCTCAAAAGATAAATTGGCATTGCTCACCGGTTTCGGTAAGTGCAATGTTTGAGATGCACGCATCGATTGAGAAAACTGCAACCACTGGCTAGGTCCACTCGGCAGGCGTGCGCTGGATAACACATAAAATGGGCTATCTAGCACGATTGCGCGTCGAACAGTTTGTTGAGCACCCTGCCCCAGACGGACATTCACTTGTCCATGACTTAGAATACCTAGTTTTTTCATTCCTCGAAGCACTTGCTCAGGTCCTGCGGCGTGGGGATGTTGCTTCAAATACTGGGCCAATACCAAAGGATACACCAACACCAAACCATTTGCTGTCATATGAAATGGTGAGTGTGCACCATTCACCGTTAAGTGACCACTAGCGGCTTGACGACGCAACCAATCTACAAATTGCGCTGCTGCCTTGATGGCCTCACTCTGCCCTGCAAAATGTCCAACTCGCGTGCTCTCTTTTTTTGACTCTCCTACACCGTGGCGATCGGCGCCCTCTTTAGCAGCAATGCGCTCTGCAGCATGAGCATAGCGATCATTGCCTTCATCCATACTCACTCGACCGATAAAACCTCCCAATCTCCAAGTATCTTGATCACACCGACCCTGATGCACTTGCAACCAAGCCTCTCTCTGGCTTTTGAGTAAGGCTTCTACATCGAGTTTTTCTAAATCTAAATCTAGAAAAACCTCTCCTCCACCCAAATCGGGATCGCGGAAACCATATAACACGGCACTGGCATCTGCATGGGGAAGCACCAATGACAACCAACCCAAATGCTCCCAATCTTCATTGAGCAATGCCAACCACACAGCAAACACTTCCTCACTTTCTAATAACCAAGACAATCCCGCTCTAGGCATAATTTTCTGCGCCAACCACACCGTTAATTGCTGAGAAAAAGACAAATTAGGAGGCTGACGATAATCATAACGATAACGTTGCCCTTCAAGGGGACCCAGTAGCGGTTGCCAGGGATATACTCCCTCACTCGTTTCTCGCTCCACCTCAAAATGGAATAATTGATGAGTGACTCGATGCAGCAAACTGGCACTAAATACTACATACAACCAACGACTAATCTCTGGTGTTAGATTCTGCAAACTACTCTCTTGAGGCATCAAATACGCACGAGCTTGAGCACTCGCCAAATAGGCACGTGTCATGGCATATTCCATCATTCCCCCCGCTTTGGCATAGTAGTTTTCTTGACTCGCCGGTAATTCATGAAAATAATCACTCAAAGATTCTATCAGTGGCACAATGGTACGGGAAAAATCATAAGGTTCTGGAAAATCCAATATTACTGCCAATTTTGGGCGCAATTGAGCCACTTTACTTGAAAAACGCTCTTTGCGAGGCAATATCGTCAACCAGGGAGTCCCACTCCCTTTTACTGGTTTTTTAGATGATTGTGAAAATAAACCGCTCATTTCCTTAATATACTCTTAGACAAGAGAGAATGCCAATGCTGGAGAGGGATTTTCAGGATCATCATAGGGCAGGTAAGACCCCCGCTTTCGCGGGGGTGACAGGAGACGTATACGGGGGTGACAGGAAACGCTGACTCTTAAACACATCTCCGAGCCCACGAGACGGACTCCTAACTCG
>CAYGKN010000003.1:0-45244 GCA_964350565.1 uncultured Gammaproteobacteria bacterium | reverse complement strand
GAATTAAATCATCTGATGAAGAAATATTTGGTGTTGATCATGGAGAAAAAGTTAAGCTTTATGGCTTTCAGAAATACAGAAGAGCATTTAAAGATTGGGATTACTCTCATGTCGCTCAAAGAAGAGCGATTACTTATACTTCTCTTTTTGCCGAAACAAAAGCAACAATGTTTGGGGGGCGTAGGGGGCGTAGGCTTTTTGAGAATACAAGATATGCATGGTCGATGGGAACCTCAGAATTTCTATTTTCGGATACTCGTGAATTGTTGTATTCTCTGTTGACCTTTGGAATTTTAGGACGAGGGTTCTTTGCCAATACAAGAGCTGCTTGCAGAGCAAGTGGTCGAAGTCCAGCATGGATGTTAATTTCTGCATTGACTTTTTTTGTGGGTGTATACTCTTTGATGGATTCAGTGAGCTTTTTTGTGAATCAAAATGCCATGCTTCCTTATCCACATTTATTCAAAATGTCTAATTTTTATGCTGGTGTTGGTGTTGCTTTATTTATGGCATTCTTGTTGATTTCATTTGTCTTTCAATACCCATCAGACTCAATAAAAAATAACATGGAAATTTGTAGTGGTGATCAACTTTCTCCAGAAAAATAACGTATCCCCTCCAAATCATAGGGAAGCAGCCTAACCATCTAGTTTGACTTTCTCCGGTATAGCCTTATAATTTTTAATCAACAGGTTAGCTCATTGAGGCACAATGGATAGCAAGACACCGTTATCAGAATTACAAATTGATGTGGATGCTATACCAGAGTCAAGCACACGTGTTATCGTTTGTCGTTTATTAAATATCATTGAGTCTCAAGCCCAGGAAACGAAAGGACTTAAAGAAGAGAATCAAAAGCTGCGTGACGAAATTAACCACTTGAAAGGAGAGCAAGGCAAGCCAAATATCAGAAAGCAATCTCGAGCGAATAAAAACATTTCTTCTGAAAAAGAGCGTGGAAAAGGCAATAAAAAACGCCCAAAATCAAAAAAATCCAAAAAGAAAAAATTGACTGTCCATCGAGCTGAGCGCTGCGTTGCCAATAAGGATAACTTGCCCGAAGATGCCGTATTCAAAGGGTTTCATTCGACAATCGTGCAGGACATCAAAATTAGACCGTACAATGTTCAGTTTAACAGAGAGGTTTTTGTCAACAGATTTAGAATTTCATTCTGTCGTTTAGTTAATTCTATTTTTTTGATGGAGATATGACTGCCTAACGGGGTTGCAAATTTAAAGGTGACAACAAGGCCACCAGTGCGTTCCGAAAATTTAATAGGAGGAATGCTATTTTCTTTACATAACTCATTCATTGTGGTGGTTCCAGTTCCCCACGCTTCAATATAGCCACGCAAGTAAAAAACCTTCGAAATAAGATGATTTCTTAACACCGAATCATGTTTTCGTTTTAGATCAGAGATTTTTAATTCTTTGGGCAGAATTCCCCGATTCCATATTTCTAGGCGATCATCAAAAATGGCAATGGATATATAGCCTGATGGATCTTCATAAGATCGATGACAAATAGCATTGACTAATGCTTCTCGTATCGCCAGAATTGGCAGGGTAGGTTTATCGATCCTTTGCCATTCATCCGGTTTGAAATAGCTGGCGATGGGTAAATGACGACTAAGAAATTGATCCGCTTTTTCGAGCATCTGGAATACATTACAATGTACTTGCTCATTGTCTATAAAATGGTTTGTTTTCGTAATCCCTCTAAACCTTGCCATTTTAAGCCAACATTGAAGATAACCAGATTGAATCTTCTTTGCAAACAGTGCTACAGCCGCTTTTTTAATTTTAGCATTGTTCATTAAATTTAATTGTCGAAGTATTTTTTCTGGAGCTTCTCTAGCAATGCTGGCGGGTATCCGTTTTTCTGTAATTCCATCCATCACTGCGATGTTGTGTCATTCGGTTAGTATCATCCATGATTCGTTGATAAACTCGACCATCATAAACATAGGGAGCATTTTTTTCTGATTTTACAGTCAATGCAATCACTTTTTTGTTCTCATTAACCGGTATGTATTCAATATCAACTTGGGACGAAGGCTCAATTTTTGGTAGTTCTTTCGCGATTTTTTGTTGAGTGGTTTCTGTGACTTCTTGTCCAATAATTCTTCCATTATCAAGAACACCAATTAGGACTGTTCCACTTTTGTGATTTAGAAAGGCAACTAATGTTTTAAATACAGCTTTTAATAAGCCAATGGATTTTTTAAACTCTAAAATTTCAGATTCGCCTTTTGAAACTAGTTGCTGCAGCGCTTTAATATCCATAGGATTACCTTTCGAGTCATTTATCATTCTAAACAAAAACAAAAAACCATCAATACCCTCTTTATTTTCTTGCAGGGCTGTCCCATGAATGGATGGCTTTATTTTTTAAATACCCCCCTGTCTCGCTCTACGAGCGAGCCTTCCCCCCTCCCGACGCTTCGCGCACGGCAAGGGGGATTTTTGAGCAAAGCATTATTGCCTGCTTGTTTTGAAAAACAAAAAAATCAAAAGGCCTGAAAAATCTACCCAAATATTTTTAATCGGACAGCCCTGTATTTTCTTGTCCTCATTCTCTCTTTATCCTATGGGGATGTGGAGAGCATTGTGTTTAGTCATGGGGTTATACGGGGGGCCTTTTTTAGGCGTCCTTTATGCCCTTTTGTTCTGTATTTTTCTGGCATTACTGTTAGGTCGTTGCTCTTATCTGCTGTTATGGTTTTTAATAGGTGCATTATGGAGTATTCCCACGCATCTTCCAGTAAATGTTTCCTATCGTTTTAGTTGTTTTGCTTCCGAGGTCAATATTCTTTCTTGGCCGAATGTGGATAAGCACAAGGTCAACACTAGGCTTGTCTGTGCAATGCCTGGAGGTAAAGTGTGGGATAGGGGTGAGGTTGTTTTAAGTTGGCCTGAAGATAGAGTCCTTCCAAAACCGGGTGAGTATTGGGCATTGAGTGTCGTGTTTCCGGGGCCTTCTAAGCATGCGAGTGCTTGGTCAAAAGCGCGTGGTGCTTATGTGCCCTTTCGTGGTGATATGGGTCATTATGTGTCTCGGATACGCGTATTGCGTGGAAGAGAAAAACTCTTGTCTCAATTATATCGGAGTCCCTATAGTATGAAGAACATCATGGCAGCATTGGTATTGGGCGATCGTTCTCAAATGACTCAAGACCTATGGTCAGTGTTTCGTCATACGGGTACGGCACATTTGTTGGCTATTTCTGGATTGCATGTGGGCTTTATTTATGGAGCGGTTCATAAAGTGGTGGGGTTATTCTCTCGTCATCCTCATTTGCCAATAGCACGTTTGCCGGCTGTATTATTGGCATGGTGTTATGGTGGACTCAGTGGATTTGCTCCACCGGTATTGAGAGCATTGGTGATGTTATCAGTTATGTTTTTCTCGAAAGTACTTGCGGTAGAAGTGCCGATATCTACTTTGTTTTTTGTGGCATTGGGGGTGGTGGGTGTTTGGGATCCCTCTTGTTTGCAAGAAAAAAGTGTTTGGCTTTCTTTTATGGCCATTGCAGGAGTTTGGTATGTGACCAGTCAGAATCGTTCAACCAGCCTGTGGCGCTTGCAGTGGATACTCCCTTGGTGGATGTTGCCCACCAGCATTGGATTTTTTTCCCAGTTGACACCCGTGGGTTGGTGTACCAATTTATTTGCTATTCCCTGGTTGAGTGTAGGGATCCTACCTCTGGTATTTTTGGGAGTGATTACGTCACTACTCTTTCCCATCATTAGTCATGCTTTGCTTTTTTTCGCAAATTTTCAGTTGGAATATTTAGTGAAATGCTTATCCGTTTTTTCACAAGTGCCAGGGGCTTTTTTTGCCTTGACAGATTATCAGACAAAGTGGGGATTGTTGTGGGCGTTGATCTTTTGGTGTGTATTGGCCATCCCGGCATGGCATTGGAAAAAATTTTTTTGGAATGCACTGTTGTTTTCAAGTGTGCCATTATGGCCAGTGCGTGATTTGCATCGTATGCAAATGAGAATGCTGGATGTGGGTCAAGGCTTGTCTGTGGTGGTGACGACACCACATCATGCATTGGTATTTGATACAGGAGGATTGTGGCATGTGGACACAGGGAAAAAAATGGTGTTGCCTTATTTGCAATCCATGGGGGTGCATACCTTAGATATGGTGATGGTGAGTCATGGAGATTGGGATCATCGTGGAGGCTTACAAAGTCTACTTGCAACCATTCCAACCAAAGAAGTATTGAGTGGAGAACCTGAAAAAGTTTTGGGTAGTTTGCCTTGTCGTTTTGGAATGCATTGGGTGTGGGATGGTGTAAAATTTCGAGTATTGTATCCCACCACCATACCTTTAAAGAAAGGCAATGAATCTTCTTGTGTATTGTCTATTGCTATAGCAGATACGCGCATTTGGCTGACAGGAGACATGAGTACCCGGGTAGAAAAATGGTTGTGGGAAAAGCAATTGCTAGAACCGGTGCGCGTGCTGCAAGTGCCACACCATGGCAGTCGCAGCGCTTCGAGTCGTTTACTTCTTGAGACTCTCAAACCCCACTATGCACTCTGCTCAAGTGGTCTTCATAATCGTTATCATTTGCCAGCACCCAATATTGTGACGCGTTATCAAAGTATGGGAAGCGTTTGGTTGAATACCGCTACTCGTGGTGATCTACAGATTTCTTGGGATCTGTCAGGAAATGATGAAAAGTTGCATGCTTTAGGGTAGTAGAATGTTTAATAAAGTGAATCACTAAAATCGATGATTTCCGTGAAATAATCGCTATCGATGATACTGTCAGATACTCCATTGACGTGAATTAATACGGGGCAATAAGACATGCCTCTTGGCAAGTAGAGTCTGGATATTTTTTCTTTCATTTCATGGATAATGTCTTTTTTTAATGGATTTCTTGAAAATTTAATTTCGCAAACGTAGAGAATATTGGTTCTAGTTTGAATCATATAATCAATTTGGCAGGATTTTTGTCGAGATCTTTGACGTTGAAAATAAGGGTTTTGTACGACAATCTCATCTGGAGATAGGTTTAATTTCTGATGGATAAGTTTTTTATTATTGAGAACTAAATTCTCAAATTGTAGGCCCATGATCGAGCTCCACCCTGGAAGCGATTGAAGAGATTTAAATTGATAATCATTATTATCTATTTCTGGCAATTTACTTTCTACATATTTCAGGTAAAATCTCAAAAAATTGTCTTTTAATCGGTATTTTGAAAGTAGTTTGGAGCTGATTCCATTTTTGGTATTCCAAGTATAATCACGGCTAATAAATCCAGAAATGATTAATTCATTCAAGTGATCACTGATATTTCCAGATTTGCTGATCTGTAATTTTTCACAAATTGCATCGTATTCTAAGCTGTTTTGCACCAAAATTCTTACGATTTTTTTGTATTTTTCATTTCTAGTTCCAAATAAATCGGAGAATATTTTCTCAAATTCATTGGTTAGTAAGCCGCCTTTTTTAAAACATAGCGTTCGGATGTTTTCTTCTGCAGAATATCGAGGTTGAATTTCTTCCAAATAACGAGGAATTCCACCGGTTACCGATAAAATTTTCAACTTTTCATAAGCAGAAAGATGAGCACCTTGTTGATTAAAAAATTGATTACAATCGGAAAGTGGCATTTCGTTAAGAGAGATGGTGTGAGATATTCTTCCTAAGAATCCCGTGCTCGATAAAATATTTTTCTCGATCCAGTGAGAAGCAGAGCCACATAATATCAACATCAATTTGGGGTTTTTTTTGAAATGTAGATCCCAAGCATTTTTCAGTTTGCCTAAAAAATCTGGATCCGCTGAACCCATCCATGAAATTTCATCGAATACGATAATCACTCGTTTTTTTTGCGTATATTGTGCAAGTAATAAAAACAATCCATTCCAATCCTCTGCTTTGATTCCCGGAATTCCAAAGGCAAGGCTCAGTTGATTCGAAAATTCATCAAGTTGACTTTGTTTGGTGGTTTTGTCTGTAGGAGGCAGGCCGACAAAAATGTAATGAGTATATGATTTACAGAACTCTTCAATCAGTCGACTTTTACCGATCCGCCTACGTCCTTTAATCACAATAAGGCTAGAAATTCTCTTTTGGATGTGTTCTTTGAGTGTCTTTAACTCCATTTCTCGACCGATAAAAGACATATGGCACCTTACGTAGAATGTGTATTTACACATTCTACGCCATTTTTGAGGGCCTGAGAAGTTTACGTAGAATGTGTATTTACATATTTTACGTAAGTTAAACAATTCCTCAGATCTTGAAAAAACAATAAATTAAAATGATTTTTTGGTATTTTGTGCATCAGGCTTTTCTCCTTAATCATCGTTGCTTTTAAAAGATTCGGGACGTGGCAGAGTCGATGGCAAAGATCGGAGACAGAAATCACTAAAAACGATTTTACGTCTCTGTTTTAATGGTGTATATTGGAGACATAAAACCGTTTTTAGTGATTTCTGTCTCCATGTCTAAATTTATCGGAAGAAAACAAGAGCTTAAGATATTAAGGGCCCTGGCAACCAAGGGTTCAGCTTCATTTGTGGTGGTTCGAGGGCGAAGACGTATCGGTAAAAGTCGCCTCATTGAAGAATTTAGCAAAGAATTTGACCACTATTATTCTTTTGCTGGTCTGCCTATGGATGCGGATACGACAGCTTCTCATCAGTTGGATGAGTTTTCTAGGCAAATTGCACGAGAGTTTAAGACGGCTAGAGCTCGTTTTGACGATTGGAGTGACGCTTTCTGGGCCATTGGTGAGAGGGTGCAATCAGGAAAAATGCTGATGCTGTTTGATGAGATTTCTTGGATGGGCTCTAAGGATCCTACTTTTCTGGGAAAAATAAAAAATTTTTGGGATATGCAACTGAAAAAAAATGATGAACTCATTTTTGTGGTGTGTGGATCCGCTTCTAGCTGGATAGAGAAAAATATTCTCAGTCATACAGGATTTGTCGGAAGAATTTCTTATACACTGAGTTTAGACGAATTGACGTTGGCTGATTGCTCGGAATTTTGGCCGGATCATATTTCTGCTTATGAAAAATTTAAAGTA
The DNA here is from genome assembly GCA_964350565.1 of uncultured Gammaproteobacteria bacterium. Taxonomy (GTDB): domain Bacteria; phylum Pseudomonadota; class Gammaproteobacteria; order CAYGKN01; family CAYGKN01; genus CAYGKN01. The sequence goes on along the minus strand of CAYGKN010000003.1, from coordinate 38,180 downwards.
CTCTCCGTGACAGGTGGGATCCCTAAATATCTTGAAGAAGTATTTCCTAATAAATCTGCTGAGGAAAATATTCAGAATCTTTGCTTTAGCAAAGGGGGTTTTTTGGTGGATGAATTTGAGAGAATTTTCTCAGATGTTTTTTTGAGAAAAACAGATTATTATAAAAAGATTATTAGGGTATTAATTAATGGATCAAAAGCTCAAAATGCTATTTCTGAATTACTGGGCATTAGTCGGCATGGACGGATTGCAGAATATCTAGAAGAATTGGCTTTGGCGGGTTTTGTAACTGTAGATTATGCTTGGGATCTAAAGACAGAAAAAGATTCTAAATCTAGACAGTATCGCTTATCCGACAATTATTTGCGGTATTATTTAAAATATATTGAACCACATTTAAGTGCCATTCAAAGAAATAGCTATGCCATATCCTCATTGCCAAAATGGCATAGCATGATGGGCATGCAGTTTGAAAATTTGGTGTTAAGCAATCGATTGTCTTTGTATCAGTTGCTGGACATTCATCTATCAGATATCGTTTGCGAAAATCCTTATTTTCAAAGAAAAACGCAAAATCAAGAAGGTTGTCAAATTGATTATATGATTCAAACACGTTTTAACACGCTTTATATTTGTGAAATTAAGTTTTCTAAAAACCCCATTGGTATAGAAATTATTGGTGAGGTTCAACAAAAAATCGCCAAATTGAAGCGGCCCAAAGGATTTTCATGTCGCCCTGTGCTCATTCATGTGAATGGGGTGAGTGATGCACTAGTGGATGAAGATTATTTCTCACAGATAATTGATTTCAGTCAATTGTTATCAAGCGATTGATGGTGGATGTATGATTAACTGCGATGACTTTTCCGTACCTTGCTCCATTCCCACCAAGGCGTTTTTTCTCCGGTTTTGGCTTCATGAATGGTGGCGGGGCCAACATTTTTTAGGGTTAAGAGTTCATGTTTCATGGACGTGTTCCATATGAGATAGGGTCTCAAAGAGTAGCGATAAATCGTCTATTTGTAAATGTGCGGTGAGGCTGAATCGAATGCCAGTTTGATGTTGAGGAACAGTGGGGGGACAAATGGCGTGTACCCAAAAACCTTTTTCTCGAAGTTGTTGGGTGCATTCATGTGCGAGCTCGGTATTGCCTATGGTGAGAAATTGAATGGGAGAAGGATTGGAGTGGGGAATGTGTTGTTTCCAATAGTCAATGAGATGTTGAAGGTGCTCTCGTTGTGCATCGGCTTCTTTGAGCATGCTAAGGGCGGAAGAGATCCATAACAAATGCAATGGGGCAATAGAAGTGCTGTAAATAAAAGGACGCGAACTCTCAATGAGAGGATCGATGTTATTTTTGGAACTCAACAGCACACCACCTTGGCAACCAAATGCTTTTCCCAACGGTAAAATTAGCAGATCCGGTATGGGCAATTGGGCATGTGACCAACTGCCTCGACCCGCTTTCCCAATGATCCCTACTGCATGGGCATCATCGAGAGCGATGTTTCCTAGGGGATATAAATCTTTTAATGGAGCCAAGTCTCCATGCATGCTAAAAATCCCTTCGGTAGCAATCCAAGAAGGATTGGTTTGTGCGGCCAAACGTTTTTTTAAATCATCGATGTGATTGTGTCGGAAGCGTTCCATGCGACATGGACCTTGCTGCAAACCATCAATGGTAGAGGCATGGATGGCGCGGTCACAAAAGACATGTGCCCCTGTTAAGTGACTCCACCATGCAAGATTTGCCGTATATCCACTATGAAAAATCAACCCGGCTTCAAATCCGAAGAATTCGCAAAATTCATCGATGACTTGTTGATGTAAGGGAGAAAATCCAGTGAGCAATGGGGAGCTGGCAGCGCCCAGAGGACCGTCATAGCATTGTAGTTTTTTCTCAAAGCGTTGACGGATTATTGGGTGTTGAGCAAGCCCCAGGTAGTCATTGCTGCTAAAGTGTCGATAACGCGTGCCTGTCTTATCTGTGACAAAACGCCCCTCATTTTTTAGGGTAATGAGTTGGCGTTTAGGCATGAGCGGCCAGTGGGCCGGCAGTGATCCCTAGCGTGGCAAATAGTCTGGAGTCTGCATCTTGCTTGGCATTTTCGGTGGTGAGAAGTTTTTCTCCATAGAAAATCGAATTGGCGCCAGCCAAAAAACAAAGTGCTTGTGTTTGTGGGTTAAGACTTTCTCTGCCTGCAGAGAGGCGGATGACGGATTGGGGCATTAAGATCCGTGCTGTAGCAATCATGCGAACCAGCTCAAAGGGGTCGAGGGCGGCGGCATCACCCAAAGGCGTGCCTTCAATGGGAACCAATTGATTAATGGGGACGCTTTGAGGATGTTCAGGAAGTGTCGCCAGTACTTGTAATAGGCGTAGGCGATCGGTTTGTGATTCACCCATACCGACAATACCACCGCAGCAGACACGAATGCCTGCAGAGCGTACGGCATCTAGGGTGTTGAGTCTATCGGCATAGGTGCGTGTAGAAATGATTTTTCCATAGTATTCCGGAGACGTGTCTAAATTGTGATTGTAGTAATCCAAGCCCACGGCTTTTAAATCTGCAGCTTGTTCCATATCGAGCATGCCGAGCGTCATGCAAGTTTCCATCCCCAATGCTTTGACTCCCTCAATCATGGCCAATACTTGTGGCCACGCTTTTTTGGGAGGGCTGCGCCAGGCAGCTCCCATACAGAATCGATTGGCGCCATTGGCTTTTGCTGCTTTGGCTTGCTCAATTACCGTTTCAACTTCTAAGAGAGCTTCTCGCTCCAGCGAGGTTTTGTAATGACCACTCTGAGAACAATATTTACAATCTTCCGGACAAGCGCCGGTTTTAATACTCAGTAGTGTGGCGCGTTCGATGCGGTTGGGATCGAAGTGTTCGCGATGGATATTCTGTGCTTCATAGAGCAAATCCGAAAACGGTTGATGGAAGCAAGCTTGAACTTCTTCCAAGGACCAGTTGTGTCGGCATGTCATGATGTCTCCAGTGAGTAAGGTATGCTAGATTGTGTGGATATTTTCACTTTGGAGTCAAGTTGTGAGGCATGTATGGCATCCGGCAATGCAGATGGCAGATTTCGAAGCCCATCCCCCATTGCCCCTTCGTGCAGCTCATGGGGCTACATGGGTATTGGAAGATGGTCGTACCTTGGTCGATGGTATTTCCAGCTGGTGGTGCCGGGTGTTGGGGCATCAACATCCAGCCATTATTGAGGCGATAGAACAACAACTTCATGCTTTTGAGCATGGGATTTTGGCAAATATCACCTATGAAGGCATTGAACGTTTAAGTGCGACATTGGCCCGATTAACCGGTTTACCTTATGTGCAGTGGGCCAGTGATGGAAGCAGTGCGGTGGAAATCGCATTGAAACTTTCCAGACATGTGCATCTGAAAAAGGATCAGCCTAAGCGCTTGCGCTTTGTGCGATTAAAACAGGCTTATCATGGGGAGACGGGATTGGCACTCTCGGTGAGTGATATCGGATGTTACCAAGTGCCCTATCAAGCATTGCTATATCCACATGTTGATACCATTGATCCAAACTTACCCCTGTCACCCCAGTTAGAGGCACTGGATGCAGAGTTAGTGGCTGCCGTGATTGTCGAGCCTTTGTGGAGAGGTGCAGGAGGTATGCTGCCTTACGATAAAGCAGTGTTAAAAGACTTGAGGATTTGGACACAGCGCGTGGGTTGCCATTTGATTGCCGATGAAATCATGACAGGAATATGGCGTTTGGGAACGTTTAGTGCTTGTGAGCAAGCAGGCGTATTGCCAGATTTAATGTGTTTGTCCAAAGGATTAACCGGAGGCGCTGTGCCCATGAGTGTGACCTTGGCAAGTGAGGATATTTATCAAGCCTTTTATGGAGGAGGCTACGGCGACGCCTTTTTACATTCTCATACTTATGCGGGGCATGCTTTGGGGGTGGCGGCTGCCAATGCTGTCTTGGAAATTTTAGAAGCGCCTTCGATGCAAGAGAAGATCCAAAAGCGCATGGCATGGATGTATGCGCTTTGGGAAGATAGTTTAGTGGCTCCAGGTTTTGTAAAACACACACGTCATCGAGGGGGAGTGATTGCCGGAGATCTGACAATGTCTGTCCCTCGAGTCGGCTTTGAACTGATGCAACATGCCATAAAGGCCGGAGCTTTTGTGCGACCCATTGGGGAGGTGCTCTATTGGATGCCGCCATTGAATATCAGTGAGGATGAACTTGAGCAATTGGCTAGGGCGAGTGCGATGAGTTGTGCTGTGCTGAGTGTTCTTTAATTGTATTCAGCAAGGAGATGAATGTATAGAGATCATCATAGTCTTCTTTTTGGATTCTCTTACTGAAGAAATGTTCGAATCGAGTGGCGCGGGTTTCTAGTCTTTCAATTTTGTGGGCGAGTTTTTTTGCATAATTGGGCTCGATGACAATGAGTTCTTTATTGTTGATCTGTTGAATGATGCTATCCGCAAGCGTTTTAATCTTCTGAGGGATTTTTTCCATGCTTGACAGCTTTTTTAACGCGGTTTTTATCATGTTTTGAGAGTTTGCGTATTCAATCAGTTGTTTTAAATATTTGTTTAGATTGATCTTGTGGCGATGAAGAAGATCTGCGGTGGATTTTTTTTTGAGTATTGCTGTCTGTGATTTTAAGGAATGACATGCAAGATTCATCTCATCAAAAGGGATTTTGATATGTGCTTTGGGGGTTTGCTCCAAGAGGTAATCAATTGCAACAGTAAGCTTTTTATCTTTTGAGAGAGGAGCTTGGGATTTTTTAATCTCCAATTGGAGATCTGCTACATTCTTGAGGAACAATTGCTCCTGACTCTCATGCTCATGGATTGCAGGCAATTCCATGACAAGAGAGGGGTTAGTGAGTTGCAGCTTGAGTTCTTGAATCAGAGTTCTTATCGTTTGGTCATGCATTTTTGTATTATCTGATGGTGTGTTGCTGCGTTGCTCGAAGGTTTTGTTCAACAAATATAATGTCCAATTAATGGCGTTAGAATTTTTTTGATATTTGGGTAGGAGGGCGTTGAGGGTTTGCACCTCGTTAAACACTTTGGTTTTAGGCGCATTAGGGGCGCTTGAGAAATCAATCGATTGCAGATTGTTCAAAGCTAATTTTCGGCTAGCGTACTTGCTAAACTCATTCATATTTTTTTCCTCATTCTTGCTTTCACTATAAACTCTCAACATGAGCAAAAACTTACCAATCAAAGAGATTGAGATGGGGGTATAAATTCGTTAGAATGAGATTTTAGGAGGTCTTATGCGCTTCGAAGAAGGTGTGAAGCTTGATTTTTCAGATGTTTTGATTCGTCCCAAGCGTAGTACGTTGGGTTCTCGTTCGGAAATTGATTTGGTGCGTTCCTATCGTTTTCGTCATTCAGGTCAGTCTTGGTCTGGGGTGCCTATTATGGCTGCCAATATGGATCACACGGGTACGTTGTCTATGGCCCAGGCGCTTGGTCGGCACCAGCTGGTCACAGCGCTGAGTAAATTCATTTCCAAAGAAGACTGTGCATTGCTTTTTAAAAAACAGCCAGATTTGCTCAGACAAGTATTTATTAGTGCAGGCATTGGTGACGAAGAATTATCTCGTTTAACAGAGTTAATGGACAGCCAGCCTTTTGCGCATATTTGTTTGGATGTGGCGAATGGTTATTCTGAGCGTTTTGTGGCATTTGTGCGTCAAGTGCGTGAGGCATTCCCTCATACCGCCATCATGGCAGGCAATGTAGTCACAGGTGAAATGGTCGAAGAATTGATTTTATCGGGTGCCGATATTGTGAAGATTGGCATTGGGCCGGGTTCGGTGTGTACCACTCGGGAGAAAGCTGGCGTGGGTTATCCGCAGTTGTCTGCGATTATTGAATGTGCCGATGCTGCACATGGTCTTGGAGGGCTGGTGTGCGCTGATGGGGGCTGTGTGGTTCCTGGTGATGTGGTCAAAGCTTTTGCTGCAGGGGCTGATTTTGTGATGTTGGGGGGCTTGTTTGCAGGTCATGATGAATGTTTAGGCGATATTGTCGAAAATAATGGTGTTAAAACCAAGCGTTTTTATGGGATGAGTTCCAAAGAAGCCATGATGCGCTATCAAGGGGGTGTGCCTACCTATCGTGCCAGTGAGGGGCGCTCGGTGGATATCCCTTATCGAGGGCCCGTTGAACCCATGATTTTAGAAATTTTAGGGGGCTTGCGTTCTGCTTGCACATATGTGGGTGCTAGGCGGTTGAAGGAATTGTCTAAATGCACTACATTTATTCATGTGAATCGTCAGCTCAATGAAGTGTTCCGTCCCTATCAAGTGTCTTAAGTTTTATAATCTAGAGGAGTATATATGGCGTTAAAAGAAGTGACCGACACCAGTTTCCCAACAGAGGTGTTATCCGCGGCTTTGCCTGTTTTGGTGGATTTTTGGGCGCCTTGGTGCCAGCCTTGCCAAGTATTAGGGCCTGTTTTGGAAGAATTGGCCCCAAAATATGAAGACAAATTATTGGTTGCCAAGGTCAATATCGATGAAAATCCGAACACCCCTTCTGAGTATGGGGTGCGTGGGATCCCAACTTTATTGCTATTTAAGGGAGGTAAAGTGGTAGCCACTCAAGTGGGTGCGCTTTCCTTGGCACAATTACAAGCATTTATTGATTCAAACCTATAGCATTTTAAAATCAGTTTTGTTAAGATGACAGAGATTGGCCCGCAGTTCTTGTGGGTCGCGACCATCTTTTTCGTTTTTTCACATCAGAGAAATTTCCATGGAACTATCACAATTAAAATCAAAAACCCCCCAAGAATTATTTGCAATGGCCAAAGAAATGGGGCTTGGCGATCACTTAGGTCGAGCTCGAAAGCCTGATCTCATTTTTGCACTGTTAAAAGGGTATGCTGCGCAAAAAGAAGATATTTTTGTTAATCGCTCGGTGTTAGAAATTTTGCCTGAAGGTTTTGGTTTTTTGCGCTCTCCAGATGCTTCCTTTTTAGCAGGACCTGATGATGGGTATGTCTCTCCCAATCAAATTCGTCGATTTGGTTTGAGAACTGGCGATGTGTGTTCTGCACAAATGCGTCCCCCAAAAGACAATGAGCGCTATTTTGCGTTAATGAAGTTGCAAGAAATTAATGGCGGCCCTACAGATGCGTTGGGGAGCAAAGTGTTGTTTGAAAATCTCACGCCCTTGCATCCCGATAGACGCTTAACCATGGAGCGTGGGAATGGAAGTACCGAAGATATTACGGCGCGTATCATTGATCTTGTGGCGCCTTTTGGCAAGGGGCAGAGGGGTTTGATCGTCTCTCCTCCTAAGGCGGGTAAAACCATGATGCTCCAAAACATTGCGCATTCTATTACGGCCAATCATCCTGAATGTCATTTGATTGTTTTGTTGATAGATGAGCGTCCAGAAGAAGTCACAGAAATGCAGCGCTCTGTGCGTGGTGAAGTATTCGCAGCCACCTTTGATGAGCCTGCTCATCGTCATGTGCAATTGGCAGAAATTGTGATTGAGTATGCAAAGCGCTTGGTGGAGCAGAAAAAAGACGTCGTGATTTTACTCGATTCCATCACGCGCTTGGCCAGAGCCTATAATACCATTGCCCCTTCTTCTGGAAAGGTTCTCACCGGGGGTGTGGATGCCAATGCCTTGCAGCGCCCCAAACGTTTTTTTGGTGCCGCACGTTCCTTACAGCAAGGAGGGAGCTTAACCATTTTGGCCACAGCGTTGATTGATACCGGCTCGAAAATGGATGAAGTGATCTACGAAGAATTCAAAGGCACGGGCAATATGGAATTGCACTTAGATCGACGTATTGCAGAGAAACGGGTCTATCCTGCTATTCACATCAGCCGCTCTGGGACTCGCCGAGAAGAGTTACTGGTGGGCGAGGCAGAATTACAGAAAATGTGGATCTTGCGTAAGATTCTTCACCCGATGGATGATATTGCTGCAAGTGAATTCCTCATAGAACGTTTGCGTACGACTAAAACCATTGCCGAATTTTTTGATATGATGAAGGGGTAGTGGCTTTTTCATTCCCCCAAACACGGGGATGACAGCTGCTCCATCAGTGCTGCCAGAGAAATGGCAGTAGTGTCTTTGCTGATGGGGAATGATTCTTTGCCAGGATAGACCACATATTTTTTGGTTGCCCCAATTTCTTCGCAGGTGGCATGAAAATGTTTAGACACTTTAGGTGTACTGGCATGTTTGATTTCAATGGCCCAAATTTCTTGGTGGGGGAGTTTCAATACCAAATCAATTTCTGCACCTGCTGCACTTCGATAAAAATAACTATCTGCACGACGTGGTAATACAGAGTGAATATTTTCTATCACAAATCCTTCAAAGCTTTTGCCCAGACAGGGATGTGATAATAACTCGTTGTGATCATTGATGCTCAACAAGGCGTGCTGGATGCCGCTGTCTCGAATATAGTAACGAGGTTTCTTAATCATTCTTTTTTTGGTGTTTTGGTACCAAGGAGAGAGTCGTCTCAATAAAAATAAGTCCACCAGTACATCCAAGTAGTACTGTATAGTTTTGGATTCTACTTCTAAATTTGCCGCCAATTGCGAGAGATTGAGCGTTTCACCCTGCAAATGTGCCAGCATGGTCCACAAGCGTAACAGGCGTTGTGCAGGTAGTCGGTAGCCGAATTGAGGGATGTCTCTTTCAAGGTAGGTGTTGATTAAATCACTAAGGTAATCGAAGACCATGTCGTTTTCTTCAAAGAGGTAAGGCTCGGGGAATCCTCCGCGTAGCCACAATCGTTGGAGGTTGTCTTCACCCACTTCTAACACATTCAGACCACTCATTGACAGGTAAGTGATGCGTCCTGCAAGGCTTTGTGCGGATTGTCTTAATAGTTCCATGGATGCAGAACCCAGCAATAAATATTGACCGCTCAGATTGCCTGCAGCACGTCTATTATCAATCCATCCGCGCAGCGGGGAGAGTAGCTCTGGTACTCGTTGAATTTCATCTAAGATGACCAGCTTGTCGGCATGCATCGATAAGAATAGGGGGATGTCTTGAAGTTTGTTGGCATCTGGGGGGGATTCTAAATCAATATAGATGGAGGATCTATGCTGAGCAATGGTTTTTGCCAATGTGGTTTTGCCCACCTGTCTGGGGCCCAATAAGGCAACAGCGGGTCGGTGGTCGAGTTGTTTTTCTAATAGGGTGTATAGCCATCGTTTCAACATATCTTGTATTTTAGGAGTTCAACTCCTAAATAGCAAGGTATCAAATAAAAAATCAATTAGTTACATCCAAGACAGTACACCCATCAGGATAAATCCCAAGATGGCGTAGCCATAATGCGCGCGAATGACACTGCGAGTGCGCGTTTTGGGATCATCGTGTCCGAAGGCTAAATAGAGGAAAGTTCCTGCTGTGAGTGCTTGCCATTGGGCGGGGTAGGCTTTGGCAAGGTGAAAAGATTGAAGGCCCAGTATGCCCCCTAGAGGCGTCATCATGGAGAAAAATCCAAATAGCAAGAGGGCCTTTTGTCGGTGTCGTTGAAGGAGCAAGGAGAGTAGCGCGAAACTCTCTAGACTTTTATGGGCCAAAATGGCCAACGCAATGACTTGTAACTGGGTGAAGTTGAGACTGCCGCCTAAGACAATACCGGCGCTGATGGCGTGCAAGCTGATGAGCGTGGTGAGCACATAGGCGCTCGATTCATGTTTAGCGAATAGGTGATCGATGAGCCACAATCCCCCGCCAATGCCGCCCATCCAAGCAAGCAGAATTGGTAGGGGGTGCGAGTGTTCTGCAGAGAGATGGGTATAGGCATGTGGGGCCAAGTGAATTAGCGCTGCAGAGAGAAAAATACCACAGGATAGACTGGCGGATTGTGCCAAAAGCTTAGGGCGGGCCTGGGTATAATAGGCCAGATATCCCCCCATCCAAGTGATGCATGCAATCATGATTAGGCTAAATCCCTTTATTTCAGAAAGGGTAATCGTTATCATTTCTCCATACCCTTTGGGTATGCAAGGGGGATTAAGTGGTTGTTAGCTGCCATCACCGTGGTGTTTCTCTTTCATTTCTGAGAGGGTTTTGCAGTCGATGCACAAGGTGGCGGTCGGTCGTGCTTCCAAGCGACGGATGCCGATTTCAATACCGCAGCTGTCGCAATAACCGAACTCATCGGTTTTGAGGCGCTCCAGGGTCTCATCGATTTTACGAATGAGTTTGCGTTCTCGATCTCGAGCACGCAGTGCGATGTTGAATTCTTCTTCTTGGGTCGCCCTATCGCTGGGATCGGGGAAATTTGCAGGAACATCTTTCATTTGGGCCACTGTTCGGTCGACTTCCTCCATTAAGGATTGTTTCCAATCGCGTAAAATCGTTTCAAAGTGAGCGCGCTGGCTGGCATTGAGATATTCTTCATCTTTCCCCATCGCATAAGGTGTGAAAGTGGCTTCAGTTTCGTTGTGCTCACTGGGATCTTTAGCGTCACTCGCTTTTTTCGTTTTGTTGGTAGTGGGTTTCTTTTCTCTAGTCATATTTCTCTCTCAGCTTCATACATGGGATAAATCTAACATCATTTTCAAAGAAAGCAAGTACTCAGACTAGTTTTTATGGTCAATTTTGGGTCGATGCATGTAAAAGGTGGTTTTCTCGCTTTCTTTCTTGACCATGTTTAACTCTTTGTCAAGGATTTTCGCTTGTAAATGATGCTCACCGCGATCGATTTGAGTGATGCTAAATGCCAGCCCTTTGGAAGGATTTCCCAAGGGGTTGCCATCTAGAAATATTTGCACATTGTCATTTTTGGATAATTCTGGCTCTGTGGCTACCTGGACAGTCAAATTGCCATCGTTATTGCGGATGGTGGCTTTGTCTTTGGGCTCAATGATTTCAAGGCGTTGGTATTGCACCCCTTGTTGTTCTGCGGGTTTGGTTTCTTGTGCCGATTCAGTGGGCGTTTGCTCGGGGGGAGTGGGCATGCTTTCAGTGTCTAGGGTAAGACGCTCTGCACCCTGATGGGGTTGATCGGAGAAATGGGTCACTCCATGCGCATCCTTCCATTTATAAATGTCTGCAAAGGCCAAGCCACATATCATGGCAATGCCCAACCATAACGATTTCATCACAACCTCGTGTAAAATCTTTATGATAGCATAGGGCGATTGCTCTGTCGCCGGAGTGCTGGCATAATGAGTGCTAAATAAAGTGTGGGCGGTGGTATGAGTGCGGTGGAAGAATCAGCAGCAGTGAATTTACCAGTCCGAGAGTTATTAAAGGTGGCATTGTCCCAAAACGAGGGTCATCTTTCTGCTCAAGGGGCGTTGGTGGTGAATACAGGCTCTCACACGGGTCGCTCTCCCAAAGATCGTTTTATCGTTAAAGATCACATCACTCAAGACACGGTAGACTGGGGGGAGGTCAATCAACCCTTTTCTCCTGCAGATTTTCAGCAATTGTGGAGAGAGGCCGAAGAGGAGCTCACCTCCCAGCAATATTTTGTGCGTCATTGTCGTGTGGGGGCGGATGCGCATTACTATCTTCCCTTGACTGTCAAAACGCGCCTGGCTTGGCATAATATATTCGCGGCTCATTTATTCATCGATGCTCCAGATGCTGGCCATGGGTTCACGGCTCCTTGGACGTTAATCGATCTACCGGATTATCGAGTGGATGCAAAGCGTTATCCTACCCGCACGGGTGCTTTGGTGGTGCTGAATTTTAGCGAACGAAAAATATTAATTGTAGGCACTGATTATGCGGGTGAGATGAAAAAAGCGGCTTTTTCTGTGATGAACTATCTATTGCCTGCAGAAGGGGTATTGTCGATGCATTGCTCTGCAGTGGTGGATGATAATGGAGAAAGTGCATTGTTATTTGGGCTTTCTGGGACGGGCAAAACCACATTATCTGCTGATCCGGCGCGTGCGTTATTGGGTGATGATGAGCATGGTTTATCTAAAGACCGATTGTTTAATTTAGAAGGTGGCTGCTATGCCAAGTGCATTCAGTTAAGAGAAGATAAAGAGCCCATGATTTTTAACGCCATTCGTGATGGTGCAGTGTTGGAAAATGTCGTGATGGATATGCACACCCGTGAAGTCGATTTTGACGATGCCAGGTATACTCAAAACACCAGGGCTGCCTATCCTCGCTCTCATATTCAGGGTTGTGTGGCCTCTAATGTGGCCAAGCGCCCTGGTGTGATTTTGTTTCTCACTTGTGATTTATATGGTGTCTTGCCTGCGATTGCTAAGCTTACCCCTGATCAAGCAGCGTTTTATTTCTTGAGTGGTTATACTGCCTTAGTGGGCAGTACAGAAGTGGGAGCGGGTGCTGCCATTCGTCCGGTATTTAGTCCATGTTTTGGGGCGCCATTTTTCCCGCGTCATCCGAATGTGTACGCGAATTTATTGCGTGATTATTTGATGGAGCATGGTGCGCATGTGTATTTAGTCAATACCGGTTGGCAGGGTGGGCCTTATGGGGAAGGCGGCGAACGTTTTCCTATTCCTGTGACGCGTTTGGTGGTACAAGCCGCATTGTCTGGAGCTATTGAAACGGTGCCGATGGAGCAGTTGGAGGGGTTTGATCTTCAAATTCCTGTGCAATTGCCAGGATTAGAAGCAGTTCCTTTGCATCCTAAAGTCGCCTGGAAGTCTAACGCCTCTTATGAAACCATTCGTGATCAATTGCTAGAGGCGTTTGCTCAAAACTTTAAGCGTTACTCATGTCACGATTAGTCTTAGTTGATGGATCCTCATTTTTATTTCGCGCGTATTATGCCCTACCCCCATTAACCAGCCCTTCAGGCATGCCCACAGGGGCGATTTATGGCGTGTTGAATATGCTCAAAAAGCTTAAAAAAGATTATGCGCCTGATTACATGGTGGTGGTATTTGATGGGCCGGGGCCAACTTTTCGTCATCAGTGCTCTGAGAGTTATAAAGCGAATCGCACTGAGATGCCTGAAGAGTTGGTGGTGCAGATTGAGCCCTTGCATCGATTGATCAAGGCGATGGGATTGTTGTTAATTCAGGCCAGTGGCGTAGAAGCGGATGATGTCATTGCGACATTGGTAGCACATCATCGTTCGGAGGTGAAAGAGATCATCATTTCCAGTGGCGATAAAGATTTTACGCCCTTGGTGGATGAACAAGTGCGTTTAATGGATAGTCTAAGGGCTAAGGAATTTGATGCCCAGGCGGTGAAAGAAAAGTTTGGAGTGTGGCCGTCTCAAATGCTCGATTGGTTGTGTTTGGTGGGAGATACTTCCGATAACATTCCAGGGATCCCTGGAGTCGGTCCTAAAACGGCGGCGAAGTGGTTATTGGCTTATGAAAATATAGAAAACTTACTGGCCCATCAAGAAGAGATTGTAGGCAAAGTGGGGGAAGCGCTGCGATCACACGTTGAAAGATTACATCTGAATCGAGAATTGATTGCGTTAAAACAAGATGTAGCATTGCCTTTTTCATTGAATGATCTCATTCCAGCAGAGAGGAGTGCGGATTATGCGTCTTTGGCGATGGAATTGGGTTTTAAGGGGGAGGTGTCTTCAAGTCCTGAAGAGACTCTAGATGCGGTGTTACTTTCCAATCGTCAAGAGTGGGAGCAGTGGTTGTCTGCGCAGCACACTCCTGTGATGTTGCATGTGCTCGATGGCGTATGCAGTGCGATGGTTGAGAAAGAGCTGGTGCGTTGTGCGTTTGATCTGGACGAGATCTGGGAGGGACTACTGGCTATTCCAGGAAATTATTGGGTTTTTGATGTGAAATCTCATTTGAAAGCTTATCCTTTTTTGGAGAAGGTGTTTTCTGGAGACGTGCAGCTTTTGGCGTACGCCCAAGATACGCGATTGGGGGGATTGTCATTAAAAGCGATCTTAGCCTCTTTTGAATATTCTTTTTATGGAGATGCACGTGATGTGTGGGCTTGTTATGCCTATCTTCAAGGGAAACTTCTTGAAACGGATAGACATTGTTATCACACAATAGATTGGCCATTGTTGGAAGTGTTGTTTGCTATGGAGTCTGCGGGCATTCTTGTGGATTTGCCTTATCTAAAAACATTAGAAGAAAATTTTGGTGGGGAGTTGGAACGCTTGGCTCAAGAAATCCAGGAAGCCTCTCCCATGCCTTTTAATCCGGCTTCTCCTAAACAGTTGCAAGAAGTGTTGTATGAAAAGCTATCGCTCCCTGTGTTAGAAAAAACACCTAAGGGTCAGCCTTCCACAGCAGAGTCAGTATTACAAGTGTTATCGGCTCAGCATGCTCTTCCCGGGTTAATTTTATCGCACCGTACATTGGCTAAGCTTTTGTCGACATATGTGTTGCCGTTGCAGAAAACAGATGCAGATTATCGTTTGCATACCACTTATCATCAGGCGATGACATTGACTTCAAGGCTTTCTTCTTCCGATCCAAATTTGCAGAATATTCCCATTCGTACTGCGCATGGGCGCGCCATTCGTCAAGCATTCATTGCACCAGAGGATTATGTATTATTATCGGCGGATTATTCTCAGATTGAGTTGCGTTTGATGGCGCATTATTCGAAGGATGAAAAATTGTGTGCGGCTTTTGAAAAGGGTGAAGATATCCATCGTGCGACGGCCTCTGAAGTGTGGGGTAAGCCACTAGCGCTGGTGAGTGATGAAGAGCGTAGTGCAGCAAAAGCCATTAATTTTGGGTTGATTTATGGCATGTCGGCACACGGGCTGGCGCGTCAGTTGGGTATTGAGCGATCCAGTGCGCGGGATTATATCACGCATTATTTTGAGCGGTATCCTGCAGTCAAAACGTACATGGAACAGGTTCAGGAAGGCGCAGCGCGAGATGGTTATGTAGAAACCTGGTTTAAACGCCGTATTTATTTGACGGATATCCGTTCTTCCCATCATGTCAGACGCCAAGCGGCAGCTCGAGTGGCCATCAATGCTCCTCTACAAGGCACTGCGGCTGATTTGATGAAAAAAGCAATGATCATGGTGTTTGACTACCTGCGAGTGAAACGACACCGTGCAACGTTATTGTTACAAATTCATGATGAATTGGTATTTGAAGTACACAAAGATGAGGTCGACGTATTATGCAAAGCAGTCAAAGAGATTATGGAGAATGTGGTGTTGCTCAACGTACCACTGGTGGTGACGGCCCACTGGGGGCGTAGTTGGAAAGAGGCACATTAATGGAGGAACCTGTCGTTTCTGCGAGCTTTGTCATCCCCGCGAGCTTTGTCATCCCCGCGAGCTTTGTCATCCCCGCGAGCTTTGTCATCCCCGCGAAAGCGGGGATCTTCTCTGCATGGGGTGAGATTCCCGCGTGCGCGGGAATGACAGGTGCTGCGGGAATGACAGAGAGCTTGCAAAAATGACAAATACTCCCACCATTCTGAATCGCGAAGTTCCTTCCCTCCATGAATTCTCCGGTGATTTTGATCCCATTTTAGCGCGCGTATTGGCAGCACGAGGATTGGGTGAAAAGGATTGTGATTTTTCTCTCTCTCGTTTACCGCGCCCGGATCTGCTCAAGGGCATGGAAGACGCGGTGTCATTGTGTATGGCGCATCGTGGAAAGTTTGTGGTGGTTGTGGGAGATTACGATGCCGATGGTGCGACGGCCACGGCTTTGTTGGTAAGTGGGTTGCAGGCGTTGGGTTGGAATCAGGTAGATTTTCTGGTGCCGAATCGTTTTCGGGAGGGTTATGGATTAACACCGGTGCTTTCTGAGCAGGTGGCTGCGATGGGTGGAGAGTTGTTGATCACGGTGGATAATGGCATTGCGAGCATAGAGGGTGTGGCGCATGCAAAATCTTTGGGGTTATCGGTATTGGTGACCGATCATCATCTTCCAGGAGAGGTGTTGCCCAAAGCCGATGCGATTCTCAATCCCAACCAGCCGGGTTGCTCCTTTCCCGCGAAATCATTGGCCGGTGTAGGGGTGGCCTTTTATTTATTGTTGGGATTGCGTGCAGTGTTGCGTGATTGTGGTGACAGCGCAGGAGGGGTGAATCTTGGCCAATGGTTAGATTTAGTCGCTTTGGGAACGATTGCTGATGTGGTGCCCATGGAGGAGGTCAATCGCCTTTTGGTGCAGCAGGGTTTGTATCGTTTGCGTGCGGGGCAGGCAAGAGTCGGGATTTTGGCATTATGTGAGCAAGGGAAGTGTTATTTGCCCTGGATCAGTAGTCAGGACATTGCCTTTTCTGTGGCTCCGCGGTTGAATGCGGCAGGTAGAATGGAGGATATGCGTTTTGGTATTCAATGTTTACTCAGCACAGATATGGGACAGGCGCGTTTGGCGGCGTCTCGGTTATCAGCGATTAATGCTCAGCGGGTGTGTACGGAGGCAGCGATACAACAGCAACTACTGCCTTTGTTATCGGCATTAAAGACTCTTCCCAAGGGATTGTGTTTTGCACCTCCTGAGAGTCACGAGGGGGTCATTGGCATTGTTGCAGGGCGTTTAAAAGAGCGTTTTCACAGGCCAGCCATTGTGTTCGCACCGGCAGACTCAGGCATGTTAAAAGGTTCGGCGCGTTCAATTCCTGGTTTAAACATCCGTGATGTTTTAGTAAAAATTGCCTCGAGGTTGCCGACGGTATTGTACAAGTTTGGTGGGCATGCGATGGCTGCGGGATTGAGTATTGCTCAAGCAGATTTTGAAGTGTTTCACGATGCTTTTTTATCGGTGCTAGAAGAAGAGCTAACGCAAGAAGCGTTATTGCCATTGCATTGGGTAGATGGGGAATTACCTCCATCGGCGTTTGATTTAGGACTAGCGAAATCCTTGCGATTGAGTATGCCGTGGGGGCAGGGTTTGCCGCCCCCTCAATTTCAAGGGGAATTTCAGGTATTGGATACGCGTGTGCTCAAAGAGGTGCATTTGAAGTGTACATTGCGTCCATTGGATAGCGATGTGGTGGTGGAAGCGATTGCCTTTAGGGTGCCAGAAGAATGGATAGCGAGCCGTCATGCTAAAAGGTTGTGGGCGTGTTTTTCTTTGGATGTGAATATCTATCAGGGGAGTTTTCGGTTACAATTGCGATTGCATCAATGTCGTTTTTTTAACCATGAATAACTTATCTCAGATCAAAGTCGTATTGTTTCGGACGTCTCATCCTGGAAATATTGGCTCCGTTGCGCGTGCTATGAAAACCATGGGTCTTTCTCAGTTGGTTTTGGTCGATCCTGCCTGCGATCCCAGTGATCCAAGAGCCAGAGCGTTGGCCAGTGGGGCGGGAGATGTTTTGGATGCTGCACGAATCTATGCGGACTTGCCTTCAGCCATCGCCGATTGTGTGTGGGTGTTGGGCACCAGTGCCAGGCATCGTCGTTTGGCGTGGTCATTGTCGGCGCCGAGAGAGGCGATGTCGGTGGCCTGCCAGAGGGCTGCACATGGCAAGGTAGCAGTATTATTTGGGCCGGAGCAATCGGGGTTGGACAATGAAGCGCTGGATTTATGTCATCAGCATGTTTTTATCCCGGCAAATCCAGAGTATTCTTCTTTGAATTTAGCGCAAGCGGTCCAGATTATATGCTATGAGTTAAGACAGGCCGCGGATATTCCTGTGGAGGCATTTGAGCACGAGCGCGCATTGGCAACTAGAGAGGCTCTAGTCGGTTTTTTTGAGCATGGGTTTCGGGTGTTATACCGTGTGGGTTTTTTGGCTCGACCGCAGCGCATTCGTTTAGAGCGTCGTTTGTTGCGACTTTTTCAGCGTTTGGTGTTGGGGGTAGAAGAAGTGGATATCTTGCGTGGGATATTGACGGCAATTGAAAAGAAATTGCCAAAAGACACGGAGTCTTAATGGTGTATTTAGATTATATGTCGAGCACGCCTGTGAGTGATGGCGTGCTGGCAGCGATGGAACCTTTTTGGGGGCGACGAGGTACGTTTGCCAACCCTGCCTCAGAACATCGTGAGGGTATGTCTGCTAAATCTGCATGGACCCAGATGAACCAAAGAGTGTCAGAAGTGCTGAATGTTCCCGTGCAGAGTTTGGTGTGGACTTCTGGAGCCACAGAGGGGAATAATATTGTTCTTCAGGGTGTTTCCAGGGCATTCATGCATGAGCCGGGTGAGATTTTAACGGTGGCGACAGAGCACAGCTCTGTGTTAGAGGTGATGCAAAAGTGTCGGGAATGTGGTCATGCGGTGAGGCTGCTTCCGGTCAATGACCAAGGGGTGCTCGAAGAGCAAACTTTGAGTGATGCCATCACAGAGAAGACCCGTTTAGTGTCTATTATGCATGTCAACAATGAGATTGGTGTGATACAAGATTTATCTCGCTTAGGGCCATTGGTGAAATCGAAGGGGGCATTGTTGCATGTCGATGCGGTGCAGGGGCTGGGTAAAACACCGGTGGATATCAGGGCTTGGGAGGCGGATTTTGTGACGTTTTCTGGGCATAAAATTTATGCGCCAAAGGGGATAGGATTGCTGGTGTGTCAGGCACCTTCCACCATACGTTTAGCGCCCTTGTGTTTTGGAGAGAGTCCCTTGCAACGACTGCGTCCTGGGACCTTGCCGTTGGCATTGGTGGCCGGCATGAGTGAGGCGATTTGTCGTGCGGTGGAATTGCCCGCCTTAGAAAGTATTTCGCAGTTGAGCAAGCAGATTTGGGAGAAGTTGTTGGGTCAGTCTTTTGTGCGTGCCAATGGTTCTCTCTCTGCGCGTGTGCCGCATAATATCAATATTTCTGTCAAAGGGGTGAATGGGGATGCTTTTTATGCTTCCATTTTAAGAGATGTGGCACTCTCTCGTGCTTCTGCTTGTCAGGGCTCGAACCCTTCTCATGTCTTAACCGCATTAGGATTATTGCCTTTGGAAATTGCGTCATCGCTGCGAATTTCTTTGGGCATTTTTACAACCCGATTGGAAGTAGACACTTTTTTAGACGTATTTTTTCAAGCTTTGGAGGATCATCGTGAATGACGTGCCATTTCGTATTGAGTTGAGTGAGGCGGCTATTGCCCATTTTCATCAGGTGTTAAAAAAGTCTTCTCAGCAAGCCATATTTTTAGGGGTAACCGTGGCGGGTTGCACCGGTTATCAGTATGACATTCATTGCATCGATGCGCCGCTAGAGGAGCATGCTTCCATTTGGGAGGGCGAGGATTTTTGTGTGTATGGTTTACCCGCACATCGCCCCATTATCAATGGGGTGCGGGTCGATATGGAGAAAACCGCCCTGGAAAAGAAGGTGGTGTTTCAAAATCCCAATGAGCAAGCCTCTTGTGGCTGTGGTGTGAGCTTTAGTGTGAAAGAGGAGTGAGATCCTTCAAATGGGGAGGGAAGAGCTCCATTCCTTGTCACTCCCGCGAAAGCGGGGGTCTTTCTTGGGTGTGGGGAGATTCCCGCTTTCGCGGGAATGACAAGGAGCGTGGGAATGACAAGGAGCGCGGGAATGACAAGGAGCGCGGGAATGACAATCTCTGAAGTAGTTTGTTATACTGATGGAAGTGTTTGGCGATAAGGAGCGCCGAGGGTGAGATTTGGCCAATGGTTTTTTCTAGGATTGTATGCCCCGTTGTCGGTATATGCGCTTTCATTGGGGGAGCCGGATGTCCGCTCAGCCTTGAATCAGCCTTTGCATATAGAAATTCCGATAGAAGATCGCACGTCGGAGTCTGCGGGGGACATTTTGGTTTCTTTGGCCGATCCCAGCGTATATCAAGAATTTGGTCTGACTAAAGATTATCGATTAAAAGATGTTCGATTTTCAGTCACTGAAGTCGGTAATCGCGTGGTGATCATGGCCAGCAGTAGTCAGCCGATGCAGTTGGCGGATTTGGATTTGATGCTCAATGTGCGTTGGCCGGGTGGGCAGCTGTTTCGTTCTTATACCATCTTGCTCGATCCCATTGAGGCTCAGTTGCCTCCCAAAGTGTCTGTGCCGGTGAAAAAGCTTTCTTCCATGCCCAAGCGTGCACCGGTGGTGTCTCATCGCTATGGTCCGGTTGCTCCTGGTGAAACCCTATGGGGAATTAGTCAGCAGTTGGCAACGCATCGAGGATTACACGCATTGCAGTGGTTATACGCATTGAGCCAAGAGAATCGTAGTGCATTTGGTCATAATGTGAATGCATTAAAATCTGGAGCAGTGCTAAAAATCCCATCCGTTTCTGTGGTTTCAGGGTATTCATTGCAAACGGCCCGTGAATGGTTGATGGATCAAAATCGGCAATGGCGAGATCATTCTTCCTCCCGTCCAGTACCGCATGCCGTTGTAGAATCTCATACTCCAATCAATCCTTCAGCCTCTGGCCCCAAAAGTGAAGTGCAGTTGCCTGGTGTGCATACCTTACCTTCAGCGCGTTTAGTGCCCACAGCGAAGAATCAGGTGCACCTTGTGGAGATTGAATCCATCCCTGTGCATCAGTCCAACAATGCCCTTGAAGTGGTGGCCCTGCAGAAGCGGATTTCCCAATTAGAAGAAAAATTGGTTCAAAAAGATAAATTAATAGCAGAATTAGAGACGCAAGCAGAACAAGACAGTCCAGTGATTGAACAGGAAGCCAATAGTCCCACTGCGGAGCCAGTGGCAGAGCCTGTGGTGGAGATCCCGGCGTCTTCTTTGCTGGTAGCAAACTGGGTTTGGTGGACGATAGGATCTGGATTAACTCTGCTGGTTTTGGGAATAGGGTGGTGGAAATATCGCCGAGCTAGAGAAGCAGCCCTTGATGAAGAAACCTTGGCGGATCCTTCGGTAGATGAAGAAAAAGATGATGAAGTGACAGAAGAGGCAGCAGAAGAAACCGTAGCGGAATCTGTGAAGTTGGACCCTCTGCAAGAGGCAGATTCACTTTTGCAGGAGAGGCAGTTTGATAGTGCAGAGCAAGTGATATTAACATCCATTGCCGCTTCACCCACTCGTGGTGATTTGGTGGTGATGTTGTTAGAAATTTATGAAGCGTCTGGCAATCGTTCTGCATTTCAGTTGTGGTCTAGAAAAGTTCAGGAGTATGAGTTATCTTTGCAGTGGAAAAATCGTTTATCCGCACTGACAGGGAAGCTTTCAGAAATGCCCGATGTTTCAGAGATCGTGCAAGAAATAGAGACAGAACCAGAGCCTCCAGTCGTTTCTTCAGATCCTACTGGCCATGTGATGGAATTTGAGGTTGGATTAGGAGATGGTTTATCCGTAAAAACCCATCAAGTGGAGTCAGTTGAGGCTCTTGATTCTGCGATAACATCTGATGAAGATGCTTTAGAGAACACTGAAACGCTTTCTGAATCACAAGAAGAAGGGGATGATTCTCCGCCTCTACAGAGTCAATTGGATTTAGCCATTGCTTACCAAGAAATTGGTGATATTGAAGGAGCCAGAGAAGTGCTGTCTCGTTTAGTTGCCAGTGGTTCTGGTGAAGTTGCGGCCAAGGCCAAAGCTTTACTCGATGAGTTGTCATGATTTCAGGATGGTGAGTCAGAGAATTTATTGAAAAGATTGGGATAATAGCACTAGATTAATCTGGAGAAAATTGATAGCTGCTGTCCAGTTGCATTTCTTGTTTTAGTGACATGGATGGATACTGAAGTCTAAAAGCGGCCAGCATAAGAACTGCAGACACCACGACGGCGAGGCCAGACATGAACACCGAGTAGTGAAGCATATGAGGTAAAGGCAGAATCACCCGTTGTTTTGCAAAAAAGCTTATTGAATTTATCAATGGGTAAATTCCTAGAGAAAAAGTCAGGCTTGCTGCAAAGAGTGCGATAGGTTTTCGACCACTCGCTTTTAAAGTGGCTCGTGTGTTGGGGAATAAGCCTCGTCCGCCTATGCCGAATGTGAGTAGAGAATAGAGGAATTCTCGAGAGTTTAAAAATAAAAAAGCAGTACTTCCTATGGTTATGGCACGACGGGTATTAGCGAATAATGGACGTTCTCCAGAAAGGGTTGCCCTTGTTTCAGAAAAAAGTTTACAATAAGTGATCGGTCTGGATTGATCTAAATGAGAAGAAGCCCATTTTTTGAAAGTTCGCTCACGATTTTGAAAGCTATAAAATCGCATTTTTTTTTCATTGTCTTGAGGTTCTGAAAAAAGAGTTTCATCAGCATTTTTTATTTTTTCTTCATGAGCTGAGATCAAAGAATCAAAATCATTTTTTTCATGAAATTTATTTTTATTAAAAATTCCTTTTAATTCATTCCGAAATTCTTTAATTCTTTCATCTTGTTCCTCTTTTTTAAGAGAAAACTTTCCCTCATATTCTTGAAGCAATGATTTTGCCTCATTAACAAAATTTTTCCATTTTTTTTCATCGACAGATGGTTTGTTTGCGATTTCATATTGATCTTGATAAATGAAATAAGACTCATAGAGTAATATATGCCAGCGCTCTTTTAGGATTTTATTTCGAATCGATTTTTTATGATGAATTGCCAAAGCAATTTCTGGATTGTGTCGTTCATATCTTGAAAGGTTTTTTTTGTTTTGATGTCCTAGAGACTGTGCTAGTTCATCTTCAGATATGCAAATATGAGTGTCACCCTTTTGCCCTTTTCTTGCGGTGCGAGATAAAATTTGTTGAGTCTCTGCATCATCCGATACATAAGATTGAATTAAATAGAATCCTCCATTTTTATTTAACATTCTGTTGGCTTTAAAGTCTGATCCTCGGCCTTGTGTGGAAGAAATGGTTACAGTGATTTTTCTATTGGTTATTATCCCAGCCTTGTGAAGCAAATCATTTTCTT
This sequence comes from uncultured Gammaproteobacteria bacterium, assembly GCA_964350565.1. GTDB lineage: Bacteria > Pseudomonadota > Gammaproteobacteria > CAYGKN01 > CAYGKN01 > CAYGKN01. The sequence continues at coordinate 15,492 of CAYGKN010000003.1, read as the reverse complement.
CGTCGGGAGGAGTATCATCTCTTGAGGATTTTATGTCAATCTTTTCTCGAAAATGCTCATTGAGATATTTTTTTATTTTATCGACTTCTGTAGAGTCTTTTGCAAAAAGTAATACACAGCGATTTTGTTTTTTTGCACGTTGAATATGATCAATGATTATTTTTTTCTTAATTTCTTCATTTGGGCTGAGAGATATGGGGTGATCAATGCGAATATTTAAACTATTCCTAGGTATTTCATGAGAATTAAATTCAAAATAAGCATTCAGAAAGTTTGAATTATCCAATTGTGGCGTTCCAGAAAATAAGCACATTTTACCATTTTGATATTTTCTTAATATTCCATAAGCGTTGAGAATAGATAAGGTTCTGCTTTCTGTAGGAATGTGGATTTTTTTTTCTGGTTTTTCTCTGGCCAGCCTCGCACATAATGCACTCATTAAGAATTTTTGTTTGAATTGCACTCCCTGGTGTTTTGAAAATTGATTTGATTGTAAAGGAATTCTCCCATTTATAATAGGAAAAACAGGATTTGAATACTTATAATTCTCTTCTGTTTTCATTAAAACAGGTTCTTCCCATATTCTAAAATCTTTACCTTCTTTAAGTTCCTGCGCAGTGACAATGGCATATATGATCTGGATCATTTTTTCTTCATCAAGATTATCTAATTTTGAATAATCAGTGGTAGATAAAGATGCCTGGATTTTTTCTTTGAATTGAGAGATTGTCATTTCTTTGAATAAATTATTTCCTGATATGAATAATTCGGACTGTATAATAATTTCTCTGATGTCTTCCTCAGGCTCAGAGATTTCAAAGCTGGAGCCTAGAATGTCTTGTATGACTTTATCACATTCATCAACAATCAATCGGCATTTTTCTTGATCATCCCAAACTTCTGTGTTTTTTGCATTTTGTGAATGTCGTGTTTTGAAATTAAAATGATTTTTCCCGAGAAAAATGTTGATTCCTGATTTTTTATAATTTTCTATGGGATCATTTTCTTTAATTAAACTAATAGGACATCCGATGGCGTTGAAAAAATCTCCATACTGAGAGTAAAGCTCTTGTGCCAATGCGGCGCTTTCTGTGACAAAGTCTACAGTGTTTCCTCCTATCCAAGATAATGCCAATTGGGCTGCTGCAATTCTGGTTTTTCCTTCGCCGGTTTGTATTCTAAAGCTTGAGTGTTTTTTTTGTTCGATATTCATGAGGTATAATGCTAAGTATTGCTCTGAATTGAATTCACCAAGTTTTCCTACAGATTTATGCATGAGTTCTGTAAGTATAGCTATTTTATCAATCATTGATGTTTGATTTTTTATTTTTTCGACCAATTCCTGAATGGATTTTTCTGCATAACTGTTAATGTTTTTTGCTAGACTATTAAGTTGCTCCTTCATTCCCCCCTGAAAAGTATATTTTTTTTCTAAAGAATAAACAGATAATGTATTGTTCGGATCTTTCCCTTTTGTTTTTTCATTATTGTTCCATTCCGTAATTGTTGTTCCTGGGTATGGTGGATTTTTAGGAAATTCTTCTGATTTTTTAAGGGCGTTGTTTAATTCCTTTTTTCCTGGGGTTTGAAATTTAATGTGAGAGAGAAGAAACAATTTTTCTTCATTGATATCATTTTCTTCAAGCAATTCCATAAGCAAATCTTTATGGTTTTTATATCGCAACAATACAGATTTCAGTACATCGATGTTTCCATTATTTTTCAAGTGGAAATCTATTTCGCGAATGAATTCATAAGGGCTTTTTTCAGAAGGCAACGAAAGAAACTCGATAAGATTTATTGTTAAATCGGGGTTATCTTTGCAAATACTTATAATTTTAGGGATAATGTCTTCTATTTCTTTTTCATCTTGTATGGAGTAAATGGATAAGCACAGATGCATTAATTGATCGGATTCAAGTATGGTCGGTTTTTGGTTTTCTTCAACCGCGGATTCGAGAAATTTTACATATTTTAAAATATCCCCGCTTAAATTTTTTGATGTTTGTTTTTTTGAAAACTCCATAAATAACATTGAGGGAACGAGTTTTAATCCAGATTTTCCACATAGAGTGGTATTCAAAAAATCCAATAGAGATTTTTCATTAAATTCGTATTCTTCTAAAATTTTTGAAAGAATAAAAAATGTTTCTTCTATGTCGGATTCTTTTTCTTTACATCTAAGAAAGTTTTTTTTGACTTGAATAAACAATTCAATCAATGGTTGAGGCTGAATGCTTTTGTTTTGGCAAGATATCAGGATTTTCTTTACGTGGACTCGCTCTTTTATAGAGAACTCTTTTTGTAGTTGAATTTGTGTGTTGCAGTCTAATGTAATGTCTTGAGGAATTCCAAGGTATTGAATAGCTTTTAGATTATATGCCTCGCGATCAAAAGTTTTTATATCTGCTATTTCGTTAAAAAATTGTTTACTGCGAAATGATTCGTTTTTTTTTCGTTTTTTATGAAGTTCTGAAATAACAGCTACTGTAAACGGAAAATTTTTGAAGATTTGATAATCATTTTCTTTCCATCTCTCTTTTTTTATTTCCTCAAAATTTTTCAAGAAGAAAAAGATCAGATAGTTGGCATCGCTTATAGGGAGGTATATTTTCATATACTCGTTTTCTTCATTTTCTTCATCGATATGATTTATTACATTAGTCATAATGTAATAAATCATATCGATGAAGTCATTGACTCCAGTTAAATTTTTGTTTTGTGATGCGAAAATGCCTAAATATTTATATAGGCCCGTGGAAAGTTCGCCGAAATTTTTATTACTGGATAAAAGTGTTAATTTTTCTTTTTTTATATCATCTGAAAAAATATTCAATAGAATAGATGTCCCTTTTAACTCCTGTATTTCATTAGTACATTCTTCATGTTTTTGTAATCTATTGTATAAAACATCAAATTCTTTTTCTTCTTTATTGTGAAAAATATAGGGAAGATATTCTTTAAAATGTTCAAATGTTTTGAGTTTATTTAGGAGTTTAATAAGATTTAAAAAAGTAAGAGAATCATTGATATATTTCTGAAAATTTTCAATAAAGGTAAAATTCTCAAAAACACCATCAGTGATAAATATGCTAAGGAATTCTTCTATTATTTCTTCATCATTCATTCCGAAAGTCGGAATACTTATTGCAAACTCAAATAATTCTTTTACAACATCAAAGGCTTTTTCGTCATCTAATTCTGAAGTCACCAATGGTTCTTCGCTGGAGATTATTTTCTGGAGGCATTTTAAAAATAATTGCTTGAGTTTTTCATCATTATTCGCGCATTTGTCGATAATTCCCATGAGTCCATTTGGATGCTCTTTGAAAGGGCCATATACGAATTCAAAACTTCTCTTTCGGTATTTTTTTGATGTTATTTGTTCAAAGAATTTATCATTTTTTCTTCCTTTGACAAATCCATTCTTTAAAAGGCTGTAGCAGGTTTCGTAATAATCGTTTAGAGAAAGTTCTCCTTTAGCAATGCGGCGCAAGCCATCTCTGGCATCACCTGGAAGTCTAGAAAATTTTGCAATAGAGAGCATCTTGCTTAAGCTGACAGGTATAGAATCAATTTTAAATTCTTTAGTCAGTTCTCCAATGTCATCAATCTTACAATCATTCTTTTTTAATTCATTTGTAAAGTAAGTAAAATCATTTAAAAAGAATAATTCATTTATTGGTTTGCCGTGTTCTTTTAAAAAATTAAACCATTGTGATTCTGTTTTTGAAAACTGATTGTCTCCCTCATTAACAGCACTATTTTCTGTAGTAGAGTAGGTGAAATCGAAAGGTCTTCGAGTTTTTTCTTCTTCTGGCTCTTGGTAATCAAGTAGGCTTTTTGAAAAATCAAAAAGAAAGCCAGGTGGGGGATTAAATATATCCAATCCATTTTCGAATGTAGATAAATTCTGTTGTATTTTTTCTACGGCAGAACAAGTGAGGTGTGAAATACAGGCATATGGCATTATACCCTCGATATTGATCGGCTGCAGAATTTTACACCAAGCTTTTCTATCTGATTCTGTATTTGATTCTGTATTTGATTCTGTATTTGATTCTGTATCTAATTCCGGAAGAATTTCTAAATAATATTTAAGCCGTTTATCTTTACCTCGACTATTTGTATTCAGGGAAAGAGACATCATTTGATGTTGTTGCTGATATTGTTGCTGATGTTGATTGGAAAACTGGTAAGTGATTCCCAAATTTTCTAACGCACCTTTGCCTTTGCCTGCCAGAAGCTCTTCAATTTTCTTGGGGTTATTATTGTTCATTTTTTCTCCATCATATGGATATGATAAAGAAGAATTATGAACAGAACCTTAAGGGAGAGGGTTGGAGAATAAGATGGACAATTTTTTTAAAATCAGACGGTTATATGCTCGGCACTACTTCTTGGCCCACTTCGCCGCTTTCAATCGAGTGGACAATAAGAGCGAAGCTTAAATGAGGAAAGGTTCTAAAAACCACCATTTCCCCCAAAAGGCGTTTGGGAAGAAGGAGGGATTTTTGGGTGACGGGATCTTTGGTTACACGCTCAGAGGCTAGATAATCAAGAGTATGACCGGGCATGAGCCCTTCTTCGGCACCCTTGTCGAGAATGACGACATCTCTAGGCCCAAAATCCATGAGGCTATTGAAAGTGGCAATCACATGCGCCGAGAACCCAACGTGTGCCGCTCTTAGGGCAAAATGCGGATGAAAGAGGTGTTTGGGCAGAGGGATGAGTCGGTCTCCGGGCTGAATGGGTTGGCGGGTGTTTTTCAGCAATACACGTTTGCTAGAGAGTCGTTCGGCTTGTCCAAGACCGATGGCTTCGATGCCTAAGAGTTTCTTGCTATTCCAGGCAAAGAAATGGCGTGATGGGCGCATGATCAAATATTCACGTGCAGGAAAAGCAGAGAGGCGTTCCACATAAGCGACATCTCCACCTCCTTCAAGGGTACGATTATTCGCGAATCCAGTCACATACGGATAGGGTGCCAAGACTTTTTCATCTGAGAAAATGCGGCTTAGGGGTAGGAAATTACGAATGGTGTCTAGAGGCAATGTGGGGATGAGCGAATGATGTTCTGTTACTTTCATTTCAGCCACTACTTTTTGGGCAAAAGGACTTTCTTTTTGTAGTTCGAAGCGTTGATTGTGGCGATGTAGAACGAGCTTGTCTCCGACTTGTAATTGGTAAGGATTCTTAATATGAGGGTTATTTTTCCAGATTTTTTCCCAATGCCAAGGCTTTTTGAGGTAGCGTGCGGCAATGTCCCAAAGATTGTCACCCGCCTTTACGGTGTATTCTATAGGGGGGTGTGCCACCCACTCTTGTGCAAAAGCCGCTGAGGAGCACAATGCCAAACAGCATCCCAGGGTTAACAATATGCGCATGAATACACCATCCTTTATTTGAATAGCTTAGCGCAATCATTGGAGAAAGTCACACGACTCAAAGTGGTTGGGAGAAAAATTTAAGATTTCGAGCTATTTTTATAGGAAAGCGATTAGAATATTTATGACCACGTATCCCATTGCCGCATTTTATGACTTACTTCAAGAATGGCAGGAGCGTGCAGGTTATTGTCTGCCTAAATTGCATGAGCAGCATGTGGTTTTTGTGCTCATGAAGTATGTGGATGATACACAATGGTGGGTTGATCCCATGGGCATTAGTTTATTAAATGCACAAAATGAGCACCCTTTGCAGCGAGAGCTGACATTACAAGGGGTGGGAGATCGCTGTTTGCTGTTGTCAGGTTGGTATCCAGAGCGTGCTGAAAAGCGAGGGGTGGATGTAGAGTATTTTATTCATTTGGGACGTGGTGCCTATGTGGAATTGTCCCAGAAACCCAATTATCAAGAATTTGCTGAAATCGCCGCGGGTTTTGGTCAGATGGTGGAGATTTTAAGGGTAGGGCGAATAGATAATAACAAAGAGCCATGGCAACCCCCCACATTGGAATAAGCAGCAAAGGCTTTGGGTGACGATAGTGCACCAATGGAATATCTGGAAAATATTGTTGCAAAAGTTCTACTTTTTCTGTTGGTGCATGGGGAGACACTTCAATGCGAATGGGTATCATCTGGGTATGTGCTAGGATGAAGTGGGATTGGGATAGGCTGGAGAAGGGGAGTTTGATGGAGTGGTAAGACCCCCGCTTTCGCGGGGGTGACACGTGGGGTGCAGGGGGTGACGCGTGAGATACATTATCGGTAATTATGACATAAGCGTCTACTTGGACTTGCAGGACTACAGGTTTAGGAGACGTATTCATAGTCTTTTAGAAAATCTAGGCAGTAGAGGATCAATCGATGCTGGTGATGAGCAAAACAAAAAATACGGTTTCGTACATTGAGTGGCGCGTCTTGAGCAGAGCAAAGTGTTTTGTGGAACCATTGATGATTGAATTTCAGAGAGTCTTGTTGTCGTTGTTGGCATAAGTTTTGAGATTGTTTGTTGTGAGAGATGGGAGTGTGTGGTATCCATTGTTTTTGCCATTGAGAGAGACCGAATAAGATCAAAACGAACAGCATGAATATTCCCGCAGTCCAAAATCCTTGTTGTTTATGGATGTAGATGTGCATAAAACCTCCAAGGGTGTTGATGAGATTGAAATTGCAATTGCAGACCACAGTAGGGTGCATCATAGATGGCTTGCCAGTGTTCTTGATCACAAGGGGTTTGTAATAATTTTGCTTGCGTGGTAGGGAATGGATGACACCGTTGATGGGTGCAAAAAATGATGTTTTTTTCATTCCATTGTAGGGATCCTTCTTGGAGTTTCCAGTAATCTGTTGTGATTTGATGGGGCATTAATCGTGATTGATGAATCAGCCATTTCCAATGTTGATGTAGATTTTCAATATCATGAAAGTATTGCTGGTGAGCAGCCCATGAACTGGAGAATCGATGATAATCTTTAAGCAGTAGATACATGCTTTGGGTGAGTGCAGTAGCCATCCATAAAGACAGGAGACATTCCCAGAGTAAATAACCTTTAGTGTGCATGGATGTCCTTTAGAATGGCTTGATGAATGTGTTCGTGATACTGGGTGATTTGTTCTGTGAGGTGTGTTTGATAGGGTATTTCCCAATGGGAAATAGATTGAGCACTTTGGTGTAGACATTGAGCGATGAGTAGCAATAGCATCGAGGCGATAAGGGCATCGATCAGCGCAAATCCACCGATGTTAAAATGCTGGTGTGCCATAGGTTTTCTCCTTGAGATTGAGCATGCGACTAGATACCTTTACAGTGAGTGGTTTTTCTTGATAGTGGTAGTGATAGGGTTCATTCCAGGGATCATTGGGCAATTCACTTAAGTAGCCGCCACTTTGCCAAAATAATGGTTTTGGGGAAATTTTGGGTCTTTTGACCAATGCGGATAATCCTTGTGCTGTGCTGGGGTAATTGCCATTGTCTAGGCGATACAATTCTAGTGCGGCCATGAGTGTATGAATATCTTGTTTTGCCTTTAAAATTTTTGCTTGCTCTGGTCGCTCCAGTAATTTGGGAATGATGCGATGACCGATGAGTGTTAAGATGAATAACACGACGATTAATTCCATTAAGGTAAAACCACTTTTATTCATATCAGACTCCAGTGTGGTAGTTTGTTTAGAAAATACCAAACCGTGTACGCCATGATGCCCATCAGGTGCATCATGAATGCTTGTTTGGCAATCTGAATTTTTGCTGCATACAGTGTGGGTTGTTCTTGGTGATACGCTTCAAGCTCTATAAGGGTGTGGATATCAGAAGGGACAAGCTTTTGAGATAGGGCCAAAGTCACGAGAGTATGCCCATGGCCAGGAAGGGGATTATCAAGAAAAGTACCCAGTTTCGCATATTTTTTCTGTAGTTGATGAAACATGATGGCAATAGCACACCAAACACTTCCACTGAGCATCCAGAGTTCATAGAGTTTTGTGTATGGATTCCAATGTTGGTGCTCCCACAGGGGAATTAAGATCATCATAGCTATTCCTCCAATGCACAAGAGGAAGGGATACGTATATTCAGCGATCTGTTGATAACGACGTTTTTTTTCTGTATGTCGGTGGAGAGCCCACGCTTGGTATTGTTGTTTCCATGATGCATGATGAGGATGTGTTCTATCGAGAGAGACAGATTGAGCTTCACAATAGGTTTTGAACGGGTGTCCTTCGTGGGGTGGATTTTTGGGTATGGTCGTTAACATCATGTACTCCTGTTTGATACGATTTGGTAATCTCTTTGAATTCTTCCATTCACGTGTTCAAGTGAAACTTTCACCATGATCAATGGAGAAAACATAGAGAGAGGGATATTCCATTGAGAGGCTCTCGATAGAATTTGTTGAGCATGAGCACCATGCATAGTGGCCAAGGTCAAATGACCAGTGTTATAGCAATGAGCCAGCATGTGCGCGCTGTGTGCGTCGCGCACTTCTTGGAGTGCAAATGCATCTGGATCGAGTCGTAGCAAATGTGCCATGAGTGTGGAGAGATTGTCATCCAAATTAAATTGTACTTGGGTACATTGGGTTAAGCGTTGTTCGATGGGGTTTTCAAGAGAGATTACATGTTGAGGAGATTTTTTAGAGAGATAGCGTAGCAATTCATAGAGAAAGGTGGTTTTCCCACTTCCAGTGGGGCCAATGATCAGAATGAGGCCATGTGCTTGCATCAGGTGTTTTAGAATTGCTTGATCAGTTTCATGGGTTTGAGGTTTCCAACTGTTGCCTTGGTGTAGTAAGCGAATGCTTAAGATCCCACCTTGGGAGAGTTTAAGGACATTAACTCTGGCAGTATGGTATGGAGGAATGGGCAAGGTGCCACTTTCATTTTTGAGCTGGTGCCAATTGATACCACTTAATCCTTGCCAACGTCTAAAGCCTTGCCAGCCGATTTCTCGATGGATATGAGCAAAGTGTTTCAACTCACCATGTTGTCGAAGCGTGAGTTGAGATTGTGATAAACAGGTTAAATGAATGTCAGTGATCTGCAGGGTTTGGCAGCAAGAAAGTAGAAGATCTTGTAGAAATGCCAATTTTGCATCCAGTGGTGGGTGGATGGGCGGAGTGTAGTGCAGTGCAATGAGTTGTTGTTGGCAAAAGCGTAGCGTTTTTTCTGCAATGGTTTTTTGATCGCAAGGCAGGTAGTGGGCGTGAGGAACGTATTGTTGTGCATGTTGTAACGTAGAAAGATCAAGGGGAAAGGTCGTGAAGCAAAAGTGATTTTCCCAAGCGCCGTATTGCCATCGTTGCCAAGAGGAAGGAAGATGCTTATTCATGCAGCCCTCGCTCGAATAAAGACTAGCCAGCGTTTATCTTGTTGTTGGGATTGATGGTTATCGAAGAGTTGTTTGACTACGGGAAAGTGATTCAGAGGCCGGGGTTGTGCATGGTGTTGATGCCAACTATTTTGATTGAGACCTCCTATCCATTCCCATTGATTTTGTTTGAGCGTGAGTGTGGAGTCGATATCGCTCGTTGTAATAATGGGAAGCGTTTCTGTGGGATTTTCCCAGTGTCTATCGTGTACAATGACTTTGAGTTTGACTTGAGAATCTCCTGTAATCAGGGGGGTGAGTTGAATCGATAAGCCGACATTTTCAGTGTGATATTGGGTGATGAGAGCGTCATGAAGATCATCTCGTTGGGTTTGATTGGGAATGCTAATGCGTTTGCCGACATTCAGATTTCCTTGCTCACCGGGCAATAAGGTTAAACTGGGTGTAGCAATAATAGTGGCAAAATGTCTTTTGATCATCCACTCAATCCAATGTGACCAGTGTTGTAAAGGCGGGACTCCCACTCCAGGATGTAACCAACCGAGCATGTTTTGCATCAGGGTATTCCAGGGCAATTGTTGAGTTTTTAGGAGTGCATGGCTCACGGAAAGAATGAGAATATCTAAATGAATGTTTTTTGGGGTCTGATCTAATTTTCTCAAAAGGGATAATATCTCTAGCGGATCATTTTTAGGGGAACTAAGGTAAAGGCTGTGTGCATCAATGATTGAGAAATGATAATCAGGATCATGGTCAAGAAAGGATTGCAGTTTTTTCATGAGTGCATGACTAGTGAGGTGCTGGCAAGTATAGAGCTGTTGCTTAAGCTTTTTAAGTGATGGAGCATATTTTCGAATGGTGTAAGTATTTCCAAATTTTTCAAGACTAAACCCTAAATGGTTCAGCGTGTTTTTTAACAATCCCAACCATTGTGCGCCGGTTAAAGGATTAGGGAGTGAAAAAGATACTTCCCCTTCTAAATTGGCATCAATCAAAAAATTTGTTTGGGAGAGCATTGAAACTTTTTTCACAAACTCCAGCAAGGAGTAGTGATCTCCTCGGGCGCTATAAGCATCGAGTGCATGTGTCTGAGTAGAGAGAAGCAGTAGCAAATTCATCAAAACTATACGAATCATCTTTGGCATGCTTTTAGTTTGAAAGAATTTTCAGGACAAGAACACACACAATAACAAGAAAATGGGGTTGATTTGTCCTGCTTTTTGCCACTCCTGCGCTTTTGCGAGGGCAGGATCCGCGAACGCGGGAATCTTTTTTGCCGAGGTATAGACTCTGCTTTCTCAGTGGTACTCCATCGCTACTATAGAATGACAAATTTCACAGCGATTCCCGGCCATTAAAAAATGGGCTATTAAAGGGGTTTTCAGGAGGTTTTTGAATTATTTTATCGTAAACTATCGTAGTAATTCAGGCTGGAGAGGAGCATGCCATGGGATTGAAGCGTAAACATTTATCAGTAGATGCCCTTCTGCAGACCGTACGAGAAAGCATTGCGAAAGAGAATCTCCAAGAATTGAAGAACTCGACCTACAGTTGGCAAGATTGCATCATTGCATCAAGAGTGGCTTGGCTGTTTTTGGGTTTCAGTGTTCTTCACTGCTACAGTTTGAAAAAGAAAAAGTTGCGGAGATTGTTTCGATTGATGGCGCGGGGCAATTTTCCTCTAAGAAAGTGTATTGCAAAAACTGCTGTGTAAAGCATCATAAGAAGAGTGAGCAAAGCACCTATTACCATCAGATGGTAGGGGCTGCTTTGGTGCACCCGGATAAAAAAGTGGTGATTCCCTTTGCTCAAGAGGCCATTTTCTTAACCATCACAGGATCAACCGGGAATTGCTTCAAAAATCATTGATTTCTGTTCATTGACAGAGTTTTGAATGAAGTGATGCTTCTCTTAATTCTTACTTAATTTTTTCTTGATAGCATATTTCAAGAAAATGATTTTTAGGATTAAGGGTGAATTCTTTTACAGCAGATAGTGTGGCTGCTTTTTCCGTGTTGGATATGGCTCTTATAGACATTAAGAAGGGAACCTATCTCATTAACTATGATGATCCAGATAAGAGTTTTTTGTCAACCATTAAAAGACACGTTGGAGATTTGCATTATGAGATTCTTAAGAAATCACTAAAAGATTTTGGTGATCGTCTTTACAGATCAGGTTTTGATTATGAGGCCTCCATTATTTCTGGTAAAAAAGAAGATCATGGTGTTTTTTTAAATGCTGAGAATGACTTTATAAGTAAGGTCAATTTATCGTCCAAAAAAAAACAACAGTTGATTCAAGTGATGCTTTTGTTTCGATTGGAAGATGCTGACAAATCTAAAGAAAATTTAAATTTTTCTTTATATATAAAGCCTTATTTGAAGTCAAAGCATCTGCGCTATTTTTTCTTGAGCGTGATGGCTTTTTTTATATCATCATGCGCCATGGCCGGAATTTTACACTATCTTCCCGTATCTCAACTTGTTGATACGAGCTATTTAATAGGAGTGGAAGCGCTAACTGCTTCTGCTTTCTTGATATCCATTTATTGGGCGATATTGGCTTTTTTGGATAGAAAAGCATTGAAAGAGTTGAGTGAGTTAATAATTTCTAAAGAGAATTTGCCATCTCATTCTGCGCCATCTGGGCGGTAGATGGTTCTTAATTTTCATTTAATTTTTCTATGAAATAATGAAATTAATATTTCATGGAGTATAATTATGTCAGGCCCTAATCAGTATCACCATATTCAACCCGAAGAAAACGATGAGGAACGTGCTAAGGCTTTGGTATCTCTCATACTGGGCTCTTTTTCTATATGGTGGGGTGCGTCATCACCATCACCCTCATCTCCGGGAAACATAACAGTGATAGTAGCAGGGGCTTTACTGATGCTTTATTGTCTTTATCATTTATGGAAGGGACAACCTTCCCTAGATTCCGACACTCCCCCCTACTGCCCAGCGTGCCCTTAACTGATTTGCCAGCGCCTGGCTGGTTTGATCGGTTTTCTGGCCGCTGAGCAATCGAGAGAGTTCTTCGATGCGGGTGGATTCATCCATCAGAACTATTCGATGCTCTTGTTCTGGAGATTGCACGAGTAAAGGATAATGGCTTCCTGCCACCAGTTGTGCGGAGTGGCTTGCGCAAAAGAGTTGGGTGTGGTGCCCCAGTTGTTGTAGTGTGCGAGCCAATTGCTCTGTGGCCAGTCCGCTGATGCCGGTATCGACTTCATCGAGTAGCACGATGGGGGGATGTTTGAGTTGTTCGATGAGCACAAAATGCAACGCTAGTGCCAATCGGGAAAGTTCACCGCCAGAGGCAGTGCGAGATAATGGTGCTGGAGCCAATTCTGCTCTTGCAGAAAATAGCAAAGAGAGGGTGTCTATACCCTCCACACTCGGTGTGGCTTCTTCGAATGGTAGTTGTAATTGCGCATTCGGTAATCCTAGGCCGGCCAATTGTTTCTGCCATTGCGTGATCATGGGGCTGACTTTTTTTATGCGTGCTTCTCGAAGTGCATGGGCTTTATCCATAAAATCTTTCCAAGCTTTGGCATGCGCTGCATGCAAGCCTTCTAGATCAAGAGACTCCAAGTGCGTGAGGCGTTTGGAGAGCTTCTCTGCGGTGTGGGGTAAGTCGGTAATATGTACGCGATGTTTTCTAGCCAGATGGTGCCATTGCTGTATGGTGGCATCAAGACGGTCGTATTGTGCCTCGTCATTTTCATGACGGGTGAGCCAATGATTCAGTGCGCGAGTGCCATCGTCCCATTCCAATTGTGCCGCTTCCAATTGAGCGAGGATGGGCTCTAGCGAGGGCTGCTTGAGTGTGGCAAGGGCATGGAGAGTGCTGGATAAATCTGGCCATTGTTCCAGGAGGTTCTGAATTTGTGAGTGTGCATCACCAATGCGCCCCATCGCTTCATGCTGGGAAAGAGCTTCCTGTAGGGCGGGTGCTGTAGGCAGATGCGCCAATTCTTCGCACTGGAAGCGTAGGTAATCTATTTCTTGGGCAATTTGCTCAACTTGATAGTTTTTTAGTTGTTGATCGAGGGATTGATAAGTCAAAAAGGCAGCGCTGACTTGAGTTTTCAAAGCCTGTAATCCACCAAAATCGTCTAATTTATCGCGAAGATATGAGGCATGGAGCAATTTGAGATGCGCATGTTGCTGGTGCTGGTAAATAGAAGAAAATAATTGTTCGCGCTCTGATTTATTGGCCAGTTTATCTTGTATATACAGAGGATTAGACTTTTTTCTCCACAATCGTTTGATTACAATATTCTCCCCCGTAGGAGCGATGATTTCTCCGGTGACTTCACCAGGATGTTCTAGATGGCCACGAGGTGTAGGGCCGCCGAATAAAAAGGCCAGCATTTCTAAAAACAAAGACTTACCAGAGCCGCTATCCCCGCTCAAGCTGTATAGTCCCTTCTCTAGGGTGAGCTGGCCTTCACCGAGTAAAGGCCAATGAGACCAACGTAATTGCTTCAGCATGTTCTTCTCCAACACTTTGAACAACATACTGAAACTGGCTGAAAATGGCAATCCCTAGAGAAAAAATAGGCAATAAGATATACTTAAGCTTTATGATTTATACTAGGAAATAGCAAGAAATGACTGAGGGTAAAGTGGCTGGTGCAAAGAAGAAAGAAAAAAGGCCCATCAATGATCCTAAAAAATTTTCTAATCCATGGGAGTCTCGTTTTTGGAATGATTTTTTATCGGAAAACAATCGCCTACAAAATGAAGCTAAAACAGGAAAATCTCTTTATGCGGGATTGTCGAGTGACAGGGTAGAGGGAATTATTTTAGATCTTGCTCGACGTTTAGGTACCAATGCCACCGTTGCAGAGCATATATTGTTTGGTAATCATGGGGATAAGTTTCAAGTTGAGCTGGTAGAAGAGGCACAACCAGAACAAGAATCTGAAGAACAGCCGCCAGCAAATGCAAAGAAACATCACCCTGCTAAATATAAGCTTTCTTACAAAGATGGCGAACATCTCGGTATAGTGCTTGCCACCTTTGAGGTGACAGATCCCAATCCGTTCAGGGAAAATCAATGGAAAGGGCGATTATTAGAAGGCGATTATGCTGGCAATGATTATGGCATGCCCTTGCTCAAAGAGAGTCTCCAGAGTTTTGTAGGCTCAAGTACGAATTCAATATTTTCTTTCTTATGGAGCTTTATTTTTGGTGCTTCTAGCTATCGGGTTGGTAGCGGGGCGACCGATCAAGGATTTTCAGGAGGCTTGAAATTTTTATCCGTTTTTGGCCCCCTAGATCGATTTGTAGAATTATGGACGGATCAAAAGATCGACCCTGAGGAGGATAGAGGTTTTATTAAAAGAGTTTGGAGACCTTTTAAGCGTTTGACATGGAAGAAAGTGGAAAAAGGCGATCAACATGGCACAGCTAACTCGCTAGAAAAACAATTGCGTCGAGGTGTTGCTGGAAAGATATTTTATTGGCTGGATGCGTATACGGGCAAAACAGATAGGAACTCAAGGGACAACAACGGCCTGACGCGTTTTTTGGCTAATTTTGCTAAAGGGTTGATGTATCCTTTGGCTCTTCCTGTGAACATGATTACAGGGGTTCTAGTGGGCGTGGTATATCCGGCATTGATGACTGCTGGGGTGGCACTGCTTACCACATTAAAATTGACGTTATTTGGTATTGACTCTGTGACAATTTTTACGAGGACAGATGATCTTGGGCAAACGCAATCCAGGGGTGGGTTAGTGAGTATGGCACTGCGCGCCACAATGGCTTTGTTTTTATTGCCTGCCGCATTTTTGTTGTTTTGTTTAGGTGTGCCCTATCGCTTATTTAAACGAAATATCATGCCGTTTGTGCGTCCATTTTTACAATTGGCTTTGATGGTGCTTACAGGTGTGGTGTATCGAGCCGTGTTGTTGGCAAAAGTGGTTTTGGGGGTGTTGTTTTGGCCGATTTTAAGCCTTTTCAAAGGCAATGAGGGATTATCTCAATATATCAAACGTACTGGGCGCGAATTTTTAAGTTCTCTAGCTTTTTGGAAAAAAATTTCTGCAAAAGAAGAAACGATGGTGGGGAACAGGTTCGATGACATGGGATCTCAAACAGGTCAGCTTGCTAATATGGGAAAAGAAATAACGGGTGGTATTTCAAAATGGTTGCGTCCCTCTTCATTAATCGAATCGTTGAAAACTCAGTTTAAGTACATCAAATC
>CAYGKN010000002.1:0-46242 GCA_964350565.1 uncultured Gammaproteobacteria bacterium | reverse complement strand
CCCGCTTTGGTTCACCTCAACCCGCTGACGACAATTCTTGTTCCATCTGGGTGATAGAGGCCTTGAGCTTCGCCATTTGGCGTGATTGGCGTAGGCGGTTGGCTAAGATGATGTGTTGTAGCTGCAGCACAGTGTCATCAAAATCTTCATTGACCACAACATAGTCATAAGCTTGGATGTGCCGAAGTTCTTCTTTGGCGCCTTGCAGGCGTTTTTCGATGATGCTGCTTTCATCTTCATTGCGATTCAGCAGGCGGTTTTTGAGACTATTGGCATTGGGAGGAAGGATAAAAATGCTCAGGGTGTCTGTTATTTTTTGTTTGACCGTCAGTGCACCCTGATAATCAATTTCTAGAATCACATCATTTCCTTGTTGTTGATGGGTTTGAACCTGAGCGGTCTCTGTGCCGTAATAGTGGCCGAAGACTTCCGCATGTTCTAGAAAGGTATCCGCCTGAATCGCAGAGAGAAAAGTGGCTTCATCCACAAAATGATAGTCTCGACCTTCTTGTTCACTGGGACGTTTGGGGCGGGTGGTGGGGGAAATAGAGAGAGTTAAATCAGGTACACTTGCAAGTAATGCTTTGGTCAGGCTGGTTTTCCCTGTGCCAGAGGGGGCTGAAAGAATGATTAAATTGCCTGTAACCATGTGTCTTCTCTTTAAATCGATTATTTTGTATACTATTTTTTTTTGAAGCGGAAGTAAAGTATGAGTACACTCCATCGGGCTGGTGCCCGTGCATTTGATGCATTAAGAGACTGTCAGATTGAGATTGGGCATTTGCCTCAAGCAGAAGGCTCGGCATTGATTACCATTGGGAATACCAAAGTCAGCTGTACGGCCAGTGTTCTCAACAGTGTTCCTCCTTTTTTGAGGGGGCGTGATCAAGGTTGGTTGACGGCAGAATATGGCATGTTGCCCAGAGCCACCCAAGATAGAACTGCGCGTGAAGCGGTCAAAGGCAAGCAAAGTGGGCGAACCCAGGAAATTCAACGTCTGATTGGTCGAGCCCTGCGTGCTTGTGTCAATCTCAAGGCATTGGGAGAGAGTACCATTACAATCGATTGCGACGTATTAAGTGCAGATGGAGGCACCAGGACCGCTGCTATTACGGGAGCCTGTGTGGCATTGGTGATGGCCCTAAAATGGATGGGGAATAAAAAATCCCTAAAAGGGGATCCCCTCAATAACTTGGTGGCAGCCATTTCTGTGGGGATTGTCGATGATGAAATTTTATTGGACTTGGATTACCAGGAAGATTCTCGAGCACAAACCGATATGAATATTGTGATGGATGAAACTGGAGGAATGATTGAATTACAAGGCACTGCAGAGAAACAAAATTTCTCTAGAGCACAATTGGATGGCATGGTGGAAGTGGGGACTCAGGGGATTATGCACCTGCTAGCGTTGCAAAAAGCGGCATTGTCTCAGTTGCTCTGATGCTTCGTGTTGCCACCTTGAATGTCAATGGGCTCCGTGCGGCAGTCTCTAAAGGGTTAATGTCGTATTTAAGCGAACAGCAGTATGATGTCATTGCTCTCCAAGAAGTGCGTGCTCAGCCCAGTGATTTGACGGGTCCAGAATATGACTTGGCAGGCTATGAACGTTGGCTCTGTTGCGGGGATAAAAAAGGATACAGTGGTGTGGCCATCTATGCGCGTCATCCAGGTGTGCTGGTGGAGTCTGAAGTCGATCCCTTATTCTCCGAAGAAGGTCGTTTATTAGAAGTGGCTTTTGATTTCGGGAATGTGGTGTCCTTGTATTTGCCCTCGGGCACCAGTGGAGATGTTCGTCAGCAGCAAAAAGATCACAGTTTGCATTGCCTCAAACAATATCTGCAACGTTGGCAGAAACGAGATCGCCCCATGTGGATCCTCGGGGATTTTAATATGGCCCATCAAGCGATGGATTTGGCACGCCCCAAGCCCAATGAACATTCTCCCGGGTTTTTGCCGCACGAGAGAGCCTTCATCACTGAAGTGTTGCGTGCAAACTATTGGCTCGATGCCTTTCGTGCTCACCATCCCAATGTGCCTGGATATACTTGGTGGACCTACCGAGGACGGGCTTTTGAGAATGATGTGGGTTGGCGCATTGATTATCATTGGGTGAGTCCACACTGGCATGAAAAGATGATACATATGGAAGTGATCCGAGAGCCTAGGGTCTCGGATCATGCGTTGCTGGTGGGGGAGTACCAACCCTAGAATTTAGTACAACTCTTTCAACAACTCTGGCGGCAACTTTTTCAATATATTCAGCATGCCTTCTTTTTTGCCGAGTTTATTCATTACCTTTTGCATTTGAGTGAATTGTTTCATCATGCGATTAAAGTCAGGTAGTGTGGTGCCGGAGCCTTTGGTGATCCGACGTTTGTGAGAGCCACGAACTCTATCGGGAAAGGCGCGCTCTGAGGGAGTCATCGAATTGAGGATGGCGATGTTTCTTCGCATTTGTGCTTGGCCTTTTTGGATTTGCTTCATTTGTTGATCGGCACTCATGGGGAGGCCGGGCAATTTTTCTAGCATTTTGCTCATATCGCCCAGTTGAGTCATTTGTCGCAATTGCTCTCGAAAATCATCCAAGTCAAATTGCTCCCCAGAACTCATTTTCTGGGTCATTTGCTGGAATTTTTTCTTATCGAGCTTTCGTTCAGCTTCTTCGAGTAAGGTGTTGATGTCGCCCATCCCCAAGATGCGGGCAGCGAGTCTGTCAGGATAACAGGGTTCTAGCGCATCGAGTTTTTCACCCATTCCTAAAAATTTAATGGGCGCTTCCATCACGTGGCGTGCGGAGAGTGCAGCCCCCCCACGTGAGTCCCCATCGAGTTTGGTTAAAATCAATCCCGTGATGGGAACACAGGCTTTAAAGGCTTTCGCAGTATTTAATGCATCTTGCCCCATCATGGAATCGAGAACAAGTAAGCTTTCTAGTGGGTTTAATGCGGCATGCAGTGTTGACAACTCTTCCATCAGTGCGGCATCCACATGAGAGCGTCCTGCCGTATCTACCAACAACACATCAAATTGCTGCTGCTTGGCTTGTTGTAATGCGCTTTTGGCATTGTCCAATGCAGAGCGTTGATCGCTGGCTTCATAGCAATCCACGCCCACTTGCTTCGCGCACTGTTGTAACTGCAATATGGCTGCCGGTCGACGCACATCGGTGCTGGCCACCAACACTTTTTTTTCTTGTTCGAGTAAACGTTTTGCCAATTTTGCAGTGGTGGTGGTTTTACCACTTCCTTGCAAGCCCGCCATGAGAATCACCATCGGGGTGGCTCCTTTGAGATTTAACTCAACATGTGTCTCACCGAGCAAAATTTTTAGCTGCTCTTCCACCATTTTCGCTAAAGTTTGTGAAGGAGTAAGGCTTTCAAAGACTTCCTTTCCTAGTGCTTTGGTTTTCAAGGATTCCATAAAGGATTTGGTGACAGGCAATGCCACATCGGCTTCTAGCAATGCCAATTGTACTTTTCTTAAAATTCCTTCAACATGTTTTTCAGAAAGGCGTGTTTTTCCGGTGAATTTCTGGAAAATGTCTTTGAGATTGCCATTGAGTTGTGAAAACATTATAAACCCTGAATTTGACTAAAGCCTGGCTTTCCATCATAACAAAAAAGTTGCTCCACTCGAACCCAGGAGAAGCCATGATTGCTGATTTGCTGCAACAGCCGCTGGAGTGTTCCCACATCAGTGGGAACTTTTTGATAAAAACGACAGCGCCATAGATGCCCCTCAGGCAAAATCGGTGGACGCTTGGGCCAGATCGCCATACCTCGAGAAGAAATGGCGATTAAAGGGAGGAGATTTCCTGCGGCTTCTTGAAGCTGTGCAGCGAGGGTTTCAGGGGTGGTTAACTCTACAGATAAATAAACATCCATGCCATGTAAGGTTTGTTCACTGACAGCGGTAGTGGGAATAGAGGATTGTAGAAGAGGAATAGTGAGTGTGGGATGACGGAGCTGCTTGGGTGCAGCACCCAAATGAGAAATCACAGCATCAGCGAACTCCTGAGTGCTCAGACACACTTGACTGTGTTGGGTGCTATAAATATCCGCCGTATGCTCTCCAGACTCTAGCGTGAATAACCAAGCATTTTGAATCTGTTGTGCAGTGTCTTGCAAACCCAAATAACTGAGCAGCATGATGGCGGCCTGTAACAAACCCGATGGATTGGCTATTTGCTTGCCGGCGATGTCTGGGGCCGAACCATGAATGGCTTCAAACAATACATGTTTTTCCCCTAAATTGACAGAGCCTGCTAAACCTACAGAGCCTACCAACTGTGCGGCAATATCTGAGAGAATGTCTCCATATAAATTCTCCGTAACAATGACTTGGAAACGCTCAGGATGTGTGGCCAGGAGGGCAGCGCCGATATCAATAATATGATGCTCTGCAGTAATCTCAGCGTAATTTTCGGCCACTTCATCAAAGGCTCTATGGAATAATCCATCTGTCAGTTTCATAATATTATCTTTGCTCATGCAAGTGACACGAGAAGCATTCGTGGCCTTGGCATATTCAAAGGCATATTTGGCAATGCGTCTAGAGGCGGGCATGGTAATGGTTTTTAAAGCTACAGCCGTGTCCCAGGTGGGTTGATATTCAATGCCCGTGTATAAGTCTTCTTCATTCTCACGAATAATCGTTAAACTCAAATCTCGATGATGTGTGGGTAGGAATGGATAAAAAGCCTGTACAGGGCGAATATTAATCGAAAGTCCCAGGAGCTTTCTCAAGGTGACATTTAGACTTTTAACGCCCTTGCCCTGTGGAGTCGTCATCGGCGCCTTAAGAAAGGCTCGCGATTGCTGAATGATCTCCAAACTGTGATCCGGGATCCCTGTGCTGATTCCCTGCTCGTAATAATGCAAACCCATTGGCGCTTCTTTCCAGTCAAGCGGCGCTCCTGCAGCACAAAGGATTTTCTGGACGGCCTCCATGATCTCTGGGCCAATGCCATCCCCATTGGCATAGGCGATGGGGTAAGTACTCATGAGGTTGTCGTAGTCGCTTGTGTCTGGAGCGTGGCTTTGAGTGCCTCAACAATGCGCTCCATGTGCATCACTCTAGAACCCTTGATAAGTACCGTGGTGTTGGGCAGCAATTTCCCTTTAAGGGCATTAATCAATGCATCAAGCTCATCAGCGTGAAAATGCCAACCTCCAGGATGAGATTCACTAACCAAAGCCGAGTTGTCGCCGAATGTCATGACTTGCTCAATGTTGGTGTTGCGACAGGCATTTGCAACCATCTCTAATTGTGTGGACGCGGTATCTCCCAACTCCGCCAAATCTCCCAAGACAAAAATGGTGTGGGCAGGCGCTTGAGTTCCCAACCAGTCAATGGCTGCCAAGGTAGAAGCTTGAGAGGCATTATACGTATCGTCCACTAAAGTGACACCAGCGTTGGGGTAATGAACAGATTCCATACGGCTTGGTGTAGGAGTGGCCTCACTCAAGGCAGAGACAATGTGATCTATCGTGACTTCTGGAATGGCAATAGCCGCCGCGATGGCTGCCCCTGCATTGTAGAGTTGATGTTTTCCAGTCAGTGACCAAGTGATGTCGGCCTCACCCTTCGGGGTTTTGACATGAAATCCCCCTTCTGTGAGTGGTTTAACCTGAACCGTAGTACGGTGGGCATTGATCCCAAAGGTGTGATAATGACGAGGACGAATTTGAGCCTGCCAACGTCTGGCATAACGCTCATCGGCATTCATGATCCCTAACCCTTTGGGATGTAAATGCTGCCAAATTTCGGCTTTAGCACGGGCAATTTGTTCAATGCTGCCCAGATTACCGATGTGTGCTGAAGAGATATTGGTAATCAATGCGATGGTAGGGCGCGTCATGCGAGAAAGACGAGAAATTTCCCCCGCACGATTCATGCCCATTTCAATCACCGCCACCCGATGCTTGGCATGCAAACGGGAGAGTACCTTGGGAACACCTATCAAATTATTTTCATTGTCATGCGTGGCCAGTACCGCCTCCTCACCAAAACAAGCCGCAAGAATTTTTGCCAGTAACTCTTTGGTGGTGGTTTTACCTGTGCTTCCAGTAATGGCAATGACCGGAATTTGAAAACGGGCACGCCAGTCCTGAGCCAGTAGCGCAAAGGCAGATAAGGTGTCTGTGACCTCTAGACAAGGCAAAGGCGCATGCGTAGAAGACTTCGAAACGATGGCCCCTGCAGCACCGGCGTTTGCTGCCTGCTCTAGGAAATCATGTCCATCGAAATTCTCACCCTTTAGCGCAATGAACAATTCACCGGGCACCACGGTGCGGGAATCCGTACTGATCCCCAAAAAGGGCGCGTCATGTCCTTGGTAGCGACATCCCAATAGTAGGGCGGCAGCTTGTAGGCTGGAGTAGATCATGTCAAGGTTACTCATCTGTGAACTCCATACATCATAACGTGTTATGGTGAAAATAAAAAGCATTTGCATAAATAGGGGACTTTGGGTTATTATTAGGCATCTAGATAGAGGGGGTTTATGTAGTGCATGCGGTAGAAGATCAGAAAAGCTATGAGTTCAATTTCCTTTCTTTTTTAGAAAAGATGGATGAGTTTATTCAGAAATATTATGGTAGGGTTTCAGGAGATAAGGAGCTTGTTAGTCTACTTGGCTCTCATGTCACGATTCGAACTGCAAGTGGTTATAACCTTCGGAATTTCCCTCTGGCCTATCGGCGATCTTTGGGTGAATATTCTCAACCTTATAGCTCATTTGACGCTAATGCATCTAACGCTAATCTAGAGCAGAAACCAGACGCTTCAACTGTCAAACAGTTGGCTTGCATTCTAGGCTTGGGCATACTAGGCGTACTGGGGTTTTATTTTGTATGTTATGCTTATTTGTATCCACTGCTAGAACATCATTCTCTCCAATATGGTGTGGTTTTTTGGATGTTTTCACTTCTGGCATTCGTGACGTTATTCATGCTTCAGCCGATTTTCTCTGATTTCTTTGTGGCTCTGCCCCCCAAATTTCCTGATCCAGCTCTGATTGTTAACACACACAACCGAAAGGAATATCAAAATGCACTCCGAGCACTTGAAGAAGAAGATGCACAAGTTGAAGGTGCAGGAGAAGGTCAAAGAGAAGGTCAAGGAGAAGGAGAAGCACATCGAGGAGGAAATCGCTCTCCGATCACTTACTCTTTTGACCCTCTACAAATGGTGCCATCTACCATCGATCCAAGAGAAACAATCGAAACCATCTGCGATTTAGACCGGGAATTTCAAGGCGAGAAACTAGAAAGCCTAAAACGTGTGTTTGTGGTCGCTCGTTTGTTGTTACTGGGCTCTTCACCCAGGTTCGGATATACACGAGCGGTGAATGCTGCAAAAACAAAAGACTTTGATAGCGTCCAATTTCAATTCTTGTTGGTATTGGCCAATCGTGTTGAAGAATATGGCACCCGTGGAGCTTCATGGATGCGACTCAATCATTTTGGTAACCTATTGGAGGGGATGGTTGATGAGGAGGTGAAGGGTGAAAAAGCGCTTGATCGGCTCCAGCGCCTAGAATCCAAAGTATTCGCGAACAATTTATTCAGGGGGCTATCCACTTTGGTATTTTCTGCAGCGCTGGGAATGGCTTCTGTTTGGTGTATTAAACTGGGGTTACAAGCAGTGGCGCGCAGTCCGATTCAATTACAGGCATTGTTGGCCATCAGTGGGGGATTTTTAGCCTCGCTGTCGCTCATTGCTCTCGCTTTCGGGTTAACGTATGCGGTTTGGGGGAATTGGTTTCCGGCGTTTAAAAAATTGGAGTATGTGACCATTCCAGAGTTTACCTATGTTCCTGTGTAACAGTACGCACTTGCTCAACATAGATTCCCAATTGAGTCTTCACAAACTCAAGAATTTCTGGGGCATGGAGATAAATACGAGTGGCCAAACTGCTATTAGGTACAGCAATGAGAAGCCGCTCTTCATCGATGTGGACCAGTTGGGCTTGTGAGAAGAGCTCAGGTGCCCATTTTTTTAGGGCTTCTTGGTGCGTGGCCACAGTTGCAATGGTGTCTATCCAATTGCCAAGGTATTCTGAGGCCATGTGTGGTTCTTTGATCATGGCAGTCGCCCTGCTTGGTAGTACTGGGTGTAAGCCAGAAGGCCCATGGCCGTGAAGGTAGATGCGGTGAATGGATGGGATGGCGCATACCAGGCCAGTGGGAATAAAAAGCCGATATTCATAGCCATCAAGCGCCAGAGTGCGGCAAAATGGTTTCCATGGAGGCGTTGGCAGAGTTTTTGATAGGCGTGCAGACGGTGGGCCTGATACCATGCTTGTCCAGTGCCCCATCGCGTGAGTAGAGTGATGGTGGCATCTCCCCAGAATAGGGCAGAGAGGATGAGGGCTGTGAGGGGATGTAGAAATCCATGAAGCACGTGCCAAACAAGTAAACTCGAGAGTATAAAGCCCAGTAAGGTGCTGCCCACATCTCCCATGAATAATCGAGCAGGAGGCCAGTTAAAAGGGAGAAAACCCAGCAGAATGGCCAATAGCCCGAGATGAAAATGCCAAAGCGTAGAGGGCATGCCATGAGATAATGTCATCATACCAAAGACGAGGAATAAGGCTTGGCTTGTGGCCAATCCATCCATGCCATCCATGAAATTGTAGAGATTGATGCTCCACAGCAGGATGAAAAAACAAGGGAGCACTCCCCATGTGTTCAGATGTGGAGAAAAAATCACAGTCACGGCCGCACTGGCCACGATACATTGAATGCCAAAACGCCAGCAGCTTTTTAAAGAAAGATAATCGTCAAGCATTCCCAATAAGCCCAGCAATAATACCATGGGCAATAACCAGGTTCCTAGTGGGTGGTAGGATATCTCTGCCAGGAGAATGCCTGCAAGCAGTGCTAGACCTCCTCCACGCAGTGTGGGGGTGTGGTGCAAGGAGCGAGAATTTGGGACATTGAGAAAGCTTGCTGGTGCAAAACGCCAAAATAATCCGGTGGAGAGAAAGGCGAAGAGTAAAAATCCGAGAAAAGCGATCATCAATTGATCTTCAACGAAGTGGACAAGCTTGTCAACTTCTTGATTGGGGTTGCATGATGGTGCATGATGTCCCTTGAGATGCTGGGGAGAAGATAGGTGGCTTCCATCTCCGAAACCTGTCTCCGACGTGGGAGGGGGGAGGCTACTATGCCCCAACTGTGGTAAGCTGATTCTTTTATTGTCAAATTGGGATTTATGTGTTGTCCGATTGCGGTGGCGCCGATGGTGCGTTACACCCATCGCCATTTTCGTTATTTATTGCGTCTGATTTCACCAGGGGTGGTGCTTTATACGGAAATGGTTCATATCCAAGCCTTTCTAAGACATGCCCATCGTGCAGATATGGGGTTTCATCAGATTGAAAATCCATTGATTTTACAGTTGGGGGGCAGTTGTCCCAACGATTTGGCCAAAGGCGCTGCCCTGGCAGAGGAATTGGGCTTTCATGGGGTGAATTTAAATGTGGGGTGTCCGAGTCCAAAAGTTCAAGCCGGATCCTTTGGGGCGTGTTTGATGTATGAGCCCTCCTTGGTGGCAGAGAGTTATCGGGCCATGCAAGAAGCCACTGCCTTACCTGTAAGCATCAAAACCCGTATCGGCGTGGATGAGCATGACAGTGAGGCATTTCTTTGGAATTTCATCACCCCCAGTTATGAGGCCGGCTGTAGAGAGTGGGTATTGCATGCGCGAAGTGCTTGGTTAAAGGGGTTAAGTCCTAAAGAAAATCGCACCATCCCGCCTTTAAACTATCAGGGAGTGTATGCACTCAAGCGTCAATTTCCCGAGGCGAAAGTCTGGATCAATGGCGGGATTGAAAGCGCGAATGAGGTGACACAACACCTTTCACAGGTGGATGGGGTGATGGTGGGGAGAGCCATCCTACAGCAGCCTATGCGCTTATCCGAGTGGGCAGAGCTTTTTCCTTCATTGGGGCAGGGATTAAGAGATAGAGAAGCCATTGCTAGGGCGTATTTTGACTACGCTGCACAACAATCAGCAGCGGCTAGGGGGTTGTTATTTCAGTCCATTGCGAATTTATATCATGGTACGCCACATGCTAAAATATTTAAAAAACGTGCCTATGATTTAATCAATCAACCCATAGTTTTTCAGACGGTTTCTTAGGGTGCCTCTGGCAATGCCCAATAGGCGCTTGGCATGAATCTGATTATAATCGGTGTGATGCATGGTTTCTAGAATCAACACTTTTTCAATGGATTCCATCAGTTCGCTATAAATTTCATCATCCATTACCGAGGAAGGTAGTTCGGAAAAATAATCACGAATCAAATGCTTAACTTGGTCGATGAGCTGGTGCTCTCGCATCAATTTTTTTAATGCGCGTTTGCGCTGTTGTAAACTATTCATATCCATCAAATCGTTTAGGAATAAGAGATAGTGTATGGTTCGAATCTTAAGGTTTTCTTAAGAGAATATTTGCTGGGGATCACATATCCTAAAAGTAAAGCGGGGATCTGTACAAGCCAGGCAAGATCCCTGCTTTCGCGGGGGACAGTGCCTAACCTATTTCACTTCAGCACTGCTTCCGGCCAAAATCCCGCCATCGATCACCAGTTCAGCGCCGGTGATGTATTTGGATTCATCGCTGGCGAGAAAAACGAGAGCATGGGCGACATCCATGGGCTCTCCCATGGTGCCCAAAGGAATGTGAGCTGCCATCTGTGCAATGCGATTCTCTCGGGCATCCTCTCCCAGTGCGCTGTCCCAAATGGGGGTGAGCACAGCACCAGGATGAACAGAATTGCAGCGGATGTGGTAGCCCTGTTGGGCACAGTAGAGGGCTACACTTTTGGTGTGATTGCGAATGGCGGCTTTGCTTGAGGCGTAAGCAGCAGCACGGGGAACACCCACCATGCCTGAGCGAGAAGAAAGATTCACGATGGAGCCTCCATGGGCTTTCATTTTAGAGATGGCATATTTACAGCCTAGAAAAATGCTGTCGAGATTGATGCGATGCACATACTGCCAATCACTCAAACTTAAATGCTCAGGATCTTGTGGACCTAAGTGTTCATTGAGCCCAGTAATTCCAGCATTGTTGATGAGGATATCCAGATGAGCAATGTCTCTCATCACGCGTTGCCAGTCCGTCTCACTAGAAACATCTTGGGGATAAAATACACCGCCCAGCTCTCTCGCTAGTTGTTCTCCTTCATCTTGACGAATGTCTGTGAGGATCACGGATGCCCCTTCTTTGGAAAAGAGTTGTGCGCAAGCCCTGCCAATCCCTCGGCTTGCCCCCGTGATGAGGGCTGTTTTATGGAGTAGTCTGTTCATAGGGCGATCCTACCCCCATATGTTTGCAAGATGCAAGGGGAAAAAATCTCTTTTGTTTGTGACGCAAACGCGATACAATGCTTTGATTTAGAGTGGTGTTCGATGGTGGTGAGTCTGTTGACCAAGAAGGAAGCCTCGGAATTACTGGTTTTTCCTTTTAATCTTCAGCCAACCAATGGGCCCTATTATCTATTGCTGATCAACACTCCTGTAGGGCTCATGGTGGGATCTGCAGATCAAGAAGGATTATATACATTTACTTATTTCGAATTTCATCGTTTTTTGCGACGCATGTTGGATGTCAATCATCAAAAAACCATCTTAGATTTTACCTATGGAGGTTGCAGACCACTCGATTTATTGCTGAAGTGGTTAACACAATATTTTCAGGGAAAAAAACCCACCACTGATGTGCCAATGCATATTGCAGGGACCTCGTTTCAACAAAGAGCGTGGAAGGCACTGTCGAATATTCCTTATGGAACAACGCTCACTTACGAAGAACAGGGTAAGCTCATTCAGGCCAAGCATGCGCTTAGAGCCGTAGGGAATGCCAATGCAAAGAACCCATTTTGCATTCTACTACCTTGTCATCGTATCGTTCGAAAAAATGGGACACTGGGTGGATATGCTGGAGGTGTTCAAGTCAAACAGGCGTTACTAAAACTTGAGGGTGCCATTGATTGAAACGACGAGCTGGCAAGAAGAATTGCGTTTTTCACTGACGCCTCAGGCCCTTCAAGAATATCTCGAACTTCCTTCAAGTCTTCCCATAGATTCCGCCTTCCCTTTAAAAGTCACTCCCTCATTTCTCAAACGCATCGAAAAAGGCAACCCATTGGATCCCTTACTCAAACAAGTGTGGATCTCAGAGAGTGAGCAAGTCATTGTTCCAGGTTTTGATCTAAACCCTTTGCAAGAGAATGACTATATTCCTGTCAAAGGATTATTGCACAAATACCATGGGCGTGTGTTGTTATTATTTACTGGACAATGTGCTATTCATTGTCGCTATTGTTTTCGACGACATTTTCCTTATGAAGAACAACAAGCGAGCCGCAGTGAATGGGAGGCTTGGGCAGCGTATATTCGTTCAAATACTCAAATCCATGAAGTGATTGTCAGTGGGGGCGATCCGTTGGTGCGCAACGATAAAGATTGGAAAGCCTTGTACGCCCTCATGGAAACGATTCCTCATGTGCACACAGTGCGCATTCATTCTCGTTTGCCCGTGGTGTTACCCAAACGTCTCACCCCACAGTTACTCGATTTATTTAAATATTCTCGTTTAAATACCGTGATGGTGTATCACGCCAATCATGCCCATGAATTGGATGAGGAAGTCTTAGCGATGGCACAAATGCTAAAAGCATGTGGAGTATGCTGCTTAAATCAAAGTGTGTTGTTGGCCGGAGTGAATGATCATCTCGAGGCATTGGTGAGCCTCAGCCAACGTTTATGGCAAGGGGGGATTCTGCCGTATTATTTGCATCAATTGGATAGGGTCGCTGGAGCGTCCCATTTTTCGGTACCCCAATCAACAGCGAAGGGATTGTACGAGGCGCTCTCAAATGCCTTGCCAGGATATTTGGTACCAAGATGGGTAGAGGAAGTACCCGGGATGGGGGCAAAGCAAGCAGTGCGTGTCTAGCTCACATCAAACAGTGCTTTTCCTGCTTCCACGACTTCGCCAACTTGATAATCACATTGCAGCTGACCTTCCTGTGTGCTGTGTAAGGTTTGCTGCATTTTCATCGCTTCCAGAGTGAGAATGGCTTGACCTACCGTGACGTGATCACCCGGCTGAGCATGCAGCGCAACAATTTTTCCAGGCATTTGTGCACAATGTCCTTGTGGAGCGTGATGTGTGGATGCTGCGGGAGGCAAAAGTTCTTTAGCGCAGTATAGGTTTTTACCTCGATAACACAACACCAGTCCCTCATCTTGCCAAGCACTCCAGCCACTCATGGGTTCGCCATCGAGTTGCAATTGATGGTGCTGGTAAGGTTGAATGTCAGTGGTGTGTAACGAGTCCAGTGTGGCTTCACCATCCTGCCATCGGCATTGCCAGTGGTTATCCTGTGTAGTGACATGCAAACGAATACTTTCAGTGGGGAAGTGCAGTGTGAGCAATTGTTCATCGCCATGCAGTTGCCAACCCCAATCCTTGCTCGCGCTATGGTAATAAGCGGCAAGTGCTAATGCAATGAACTGCGGGATAGGAACAGGTTCTTCTGCAGGCCAACTATCCAGTAAGCGTGTGTGCCAATATCCATCGCTCCAACCAGAATGTGCGGTCAATTGCAGTAAGTAGGGCACATTGGTGATCAATGGCCAAATCCAGACTTGCTGCAGTGCTGCTTGCATCGCGTGAAGCGCTTGCTCATGCGTGGTGCGATGTACAATGAGTTTTGCCAATAAGGAATCGTAATCCAATCCCACAGAGGTGTGGATCTGGCAATTGTGATCGACTCTCTCATGAAGAGGCCAGGAGAGGATGTCAATATTCCCCGTGGTGGGTAAGGATTGTCGATCGGGGGTTTCTGCACAAATCCGCGCTTGAATAGCTACACCCTTTGGTATCCATTGATCTTGTGTAGGTAGGGTTTCTCCATGCGCAATCCGCCATTGCCATTCAACCAAGTCGATACCAAAACAGGCTTCTGTGACGGGATGTTCTACCTGAATGCGCGTGTTCATTTCAATAAAATATTCCTGGCCTTTTTCATCGAGTAAAAACTCGACTGTCCCCAATTGGGTAT
Source organism: uncultured Gammaproteobacteria bacterium (assembly GCA_964350565.1). Classification (GTDB taxonomy): domain Bacteria; phylum Pseudomonadota; class Gammaproteobacteria; order CAYGKN01; family CAYGKN01; genus CAYGKN01. The sequence continues at coordinate 32,155 of CAYGKN010000002.1, read as the reverse complement.
AGTTGACTGCGCGCGCCAGTCGAATCGATGCATCATATAATCGTTCACGAAGCTCTGCACCGATGTTAATCGCTGGAGAAATTTCCATGACTTTTTGAGAGCGACGTTGTAGAGTGCATTCCCGCTCACCGACATGTCGAACATTGCCGTGTTGATCGGCAATGATTTGAACTTCTAAATGTCGCGCTTTATCGAGATAGCGCTCTAATAATAATTTTCCTTCTCCAAACGCTTTTTGAGCCACTTCACAGGCGCTGGAAAAATGATGTTTGAGTGTATGTTCATCACATACCACCACCATGCCTTTGCCGCCACCACCACCAGTAGGTTTGAGGATCAGAGGGTATCCCAAAGACTGTGCTTGTTCGAGTGCTTCCTTCAAATGCTCAGTGGCAGGTAGTGTTGCGCCCAATGTGGGCAAGCCCACCGATTGAGCGGTTTGTTTGGCACGGACTTTATCGCCCATCAAGCGAATGATCTCTGGGGCAGGGCCTAGCCAACCCAATCCTGCATCCATTACCGCTTGTGCAAAGTCGGCATTTTCTGAAAGGAATCCGTAACCGGGGTGCACATGTGTTGCTTCGGCATGCAGCGCTGTTTCAATCAACAACGGAATATTTAAATATGTTTGGGCGAGATCTTCTCCCTCGAGAAGATAAGCGCGATCGGCTTGTGTGATGACACGTTGGTGTTGATCGCCTTTGGCATAAATGGCGATAACCTCATGACCCAACCGCTTTGTGGTTTGAGCAATGCGAGAGGCGATTTCTCCACGATTTGCAATCAATAAACGAGCCATATCACATCCTAAAAATACCGAAATGACTGTCTTTTTTAGGCAGATTCGCCGCAATACTTAAGGCCAGTCCCAATGCACGACGTGTTTTCGCCGGATCAATGACACCATCATCCCACAGTCTGGCAGAGGCATAGTAGGGATGACTTTTTTGTTCATATTCTTCGAGTACCGGTTCTTGCATTTTAGCAATGCTTTCTGGATCTAGAGTTCTTCCTTCGCGTTTTGCCGCAGCCTCTTTGACTTGAGTGAGTACAGAGGCGGCTTGCTGTCCACCCATCACGCCAATGCGGCTGTTTGGCCAAGTCCACAAAAGTGCTGGATCGTAAGCGCGGCCACACATGCCGTAATTGCCTGCTCCAAAGCTGGCGCCAATAATCACGGTGAATTTAGGCACATTGGCGCATGAGACGGCATTCACCATTTTGGCGCCGTGTTTGGCAATGCCTTCTGCTTCGTAACGAGACCCCACCATAAACCCTGTGATGTTTTGCAAAAATAATAAAGGAATGTGTCGTTTCGCGCAGAGTTCAATAAAATGCGTGCCTTTGAGAGCGGACTCGCTAAAGAGCACTCCTTCATTGGCTAAAATGCCGACCAAGTATCCTTCAATATGCGCAAAGCCACAAATAAGTGTGGTTCCATAGCGCGGTTTGAATTCATCAAATCGCGAGCCATCGACCAAGCGCGCAATGATTTCACGCGCGGGAATGATGTTGGACAACTCTCCGCCAATCAAGCCGTATAATTCTTCACTGGGATAGAGTGGGGCTTGTGGTGTGCGATCGGACTTAACTAGTGCAGGAAGATGTAAATTGGCAATGCGCCGTCTTGCCAAGTACAAGGCATGCTGTTCGGTGTCGGCGAAATGATCGGCCACTCCAGAAGTTTCGCAATGCAAAGCTGCTCCACCCAGCGCTTCTGCTGAAATGACTTCCCCAGTGGCCGCTTGGACCAAGGGAGGGCCGGCTAAAAAGATGGTGGCTTGTTCGCGAACCATGATGGTTTCATCCGCCATGGCGGGTATATAAGCACCACCTGCGGTACAAGAACCCAATACCACTGCAATTTGTGCGATGTTATCTCTGGAGAGTTGAGCTTGGTGATAAAAAATGCGCCCGAAATGTTCTCTATCTGGAAAGACTTCATCTTGGAGAGGTAGATAAGCACCACCAGAATCTACCAAGTATAAACAAGGCAAACGCAGTGTTTTGGCAATGCGTTGGGCGCGCAAATGTTTTTTGACAGTCAAGGGAAAATATGTGCCTCCTTTGACACTGGGATCATTGGCCACAATCATGCAGGGGCGTTGTTCCACCCAACCGATGCCGGTGATGAGTCCAGCCGCAGGCGTTTCAAAAGGGTAGCATTCGAATCCTGCCAATGCGGAAAGTTCTAAAAAAGGAGAGCCGGAATCTAGCAATAAAGAGAGTCGTTCACGCACAGATAATTTAGGCGTTTTGGAGGTTTCTCCTTGATTAATGATCGATTGTAAAGTGGCCTGCAGATCAGCAACCACTTCGCGCATGGATTGAGCTTTGGCTAGAAATTCCTCGGAGTGGGTTTTGAGTTGGCTTTGAATGACACTCATGAACCGCTCCAAAGTGTGAGGGCTAAAGCCGTGGCCTCTCCTCCCCCGATACAAGCACTGGCAATGCCTCGATGCAATCCTTCTTGCTGCATCAAATGAATGAGCGTGACTAGAATGCGTGCACCAGAAGCGCCAATGGGATGGCCTAGTGCACAAGCGCCTCCGCGTCGATTGACTTTGTGCTGATCCAGCTTCAATTGATGCATGGCGGCCAAGGTGACCACTGCAAATGCTTCATTGATTTCAAAGGCATCAATGCTGTCCATTGACCAATCCAGACGTTTACAAAGTGCTTCAATCGCAAACGAAGGGGCGATGGTAAATTCACTGGGCGCTCGAGCCACAGTGGAATGTCCAGAGAGGATGACCAGGGGCTTTAATCCCAGGGCTTTCGCGCGAGATTCTGTCATGAGGATGAGGCTGGCTGCGCCATCTGCAATGCTGCTAGCATTGGCGGCAGTGACCGTGCCTTCTTTGGAGAATGCGGGCTTGAGTTGAGGAATTTTTTCAGGCTTGGCACGCAAAGGGGGTTCGTCGGTGTTAATCACCACGCCTTGATGTTCAAGAGAAACGATTTCTGTTTTGAAATGTGGGGTGGCCGCTTTTGCGCGTTCTAGAGAAGTGAGGGCGAATTCATCTTGGGCTTGTCGGCTGATTTGATGATCTCTGGCGGTTTGATCCGCAAACACGCCCATAAGTTTTCCAGGTTCGTAGTGATCTTCTAGACCGTCTAAAAACATGTGATCCAGCAATTGTCCATGGCCTAGGCGATAGCCAGAGCGGGCTTTAGGTAGCAGATAAGGCGCATGGGTCATGGATTCCATTCCACCGGCGATATAGATGTGTTCGGGATGTGCCCGCAGCAAATCCATGGCTAGCATCACGCTTTTCATACCAGAGCCGCACATTTTATTGATGGTGGTGGCAGGTGTGCTATCGGGAAATCCTGCTTTTCGCACGGCTTGTCGTGCCGGTGCTTGACCTTGTCCTGCAGGAAGCACACAGCCTAAAAAGACTTCATTCACCTCTGCCTCGCCCAATAACTCTCGATGGCTGCGCAGGCAGTAACTGCCCAGATCGCTGGCAGTCCAAGGCGATAGCTGACCCATCATGGCTCCACAAGGGGTGCGTTTGGCATCTACAACGACGATATTCTCCATGATATTTCTCCTATGAATGTAAAAACAATTCTCGACCAATAAGCATGCGACGAATTTCACTGGTGCCCGCACCGATTTCATACAGTTTGGCATCGCGCCACAGGCGTGCAACGGGGTATTCTTCAATATAACCATTCCCACCTAAGCATTGTATGGCTTGTCCTGTGAGCCAAGTGGCTTTTTCAGCAGCATCAAGAATCACAGCTGCTGCATCAGCGCGCGAGAGTTGACCTCGATCAGCGGCATAAGCCGTTTGATAGAGGAGGGCACGCGTTGTGGAGTAGGCGGTGTACATATCCGCTAACTTACCTTGCATGAGTTGGAATTCTCCAATAGGTTTGCCAAATTGTTCTCGTTCTCGCACATAAGGCAGCACAACTTCAAAGGCTGCCTGCATGAGTCCGACAGGGCCTGCAGCAAGGACTAAGCGTTCAAAATCGAGGCCACTCATGAGCACTCCCACCCCTTTATTCACTTCACCCAGTACATTCTCTGCAGGAATAAAGCAATTTTCAAAGACCAATTCACAGGTATTAGAGCCACGCATGCCCAGCTTATCGAGCTTCTGAGCGGTATGAAAACCAGGTGTTCCAGCTGCTAGAATAAAGGCGGTGATCCCGTGTTGTTTTTGATTGGGAGCCGTTTTCGCATAGATGATGAGCGTGTCCGCATCAGGCCCATTGGTGATCCACATTTTATTTCCATTGAGCACGAACCCTTGATCTTTGGGCGTGGCCGTGGTGCGCATGCTGACCACATCAGATCCAGAGCCGGGCTCACTCATCGCTAGCGCACCCACATGCTCTCCGGAAATGAGTTTAGGCAAATAACGGGCCTTTTGAGCAGAGTTGCCGTGGCGCTCTAATTGATTCACACAGAGATTGGAGTGTGCACCATAGCTTAATCCCACACTGCCACTGGCTTTAGAAATGGCTTCCATGGCCATGACATGGGCCAAATACCCCAAACCTGAACCGCCATAATCAGAAGAGGCGGTAATGCCCAACAGCCCGAGATCACCTAAGGGTTTCCAGAGTTGACGGGGAAACGTATTGCTGTGATCGATGTCTCTCGCGAGCGGCGCAATTTCTTGAGAAGCAAAATCACAAATGCTTTGATAAAGCGCTCGATGCATGTCATCACAGAAGGGGGGAAGAGAGTTTAATACCATTGCCATCCTGACGATTCAAAGTATTATCTCAGGATACCTGTTATTGTTGGGTTTGTCACCCCCGTGTACTTTGCGTACTTTGTCACCCCCGCGTACTTTGCGTACTTTGTCACCCCCGCGAAAGCGGGGGTCTTTGTTTAGGTTAGATTCCCGCTTTCGCGGGAATGACAGGGTGTCGCGGGAATGACAGGGTGTCGCGGGAATGACAGGCTCTCTTCAGTTTTCTTTAAGATGACTTCTGTAGTATGATCTTGAAACCAGGAGTCGAGAGCATGACTGAAGACATCAACAAAAATAATGAGTTAGGGCATTTGCCCCTTCATACGGCTGATCCAAATCAGCAGCGCTTGGTGGACGCCTATAATCACTTAATACAGGTATTATTAACTTGCCAGAGGGGTCTAACGGATGCCGGTGTGGTGTATCCAAATTTGGCAGAGCGTCTGCTGGAGTCTCAAAAAAATATTCTGACTCAGCATCAGAACAAAGATTTAAATTTATTGCTTTGTGAGGAATTGATGGGCTGGTTCATTCACAAGGCACCTGCTAGTTTTTTCAAACAATCTCAAGCTGCTATTGTTCCTTTGTTGATGCAAAATATCGATTTTGTTCGTAAAACTGATCAGTTAACACGGTTGCTTTCTCAGTTTACCCCTGCTTGATCCAACGCTTCACAAATTCATAAAGCCCCATCAATCCTTGGGCTTCTCCGCCAGGGACGGGGCATAGTGCAGAGCCATTTGCACACCAAGCCATGACATCCACGTGAATCCAAGGGAGATGGTTTACAAATTTTTGTAAGAATAATGCAGCAGTGATGGCACCGGCTTCGCCATCTTTGCTGGCATTGGTGAAATCAGCAATATGGCTTTTGAGTTTATTCTGATAATTTTGATAAAGTGGCAGGCGCCATAGGGTTTCTTCTTGATGCGTTGCGGCTTGCTCCAGGGCAGTTGCCAACTGATCATCTGCTGTGAAATACGCAGGTACTTCGGCCCCAAGAGCGACTCTGGCAGCACCCGTTAGTGTGGCCATATCGATGATCAACTCAGGGGATTCTTCGGTGGCAGCAGTTAAGGCATCGGCTAAAATCAATCGTCCTTCAGCATCCGTGTTCGTGATCTCAATGGTATTTCCATTGCGAGCACGCAATACATCACCAGGTTTATAAGCAGATTCCGAAATTAAATTTTCGACCAGCGGAATCAGAATACGCAATCGAGTCGGAAGTGCGGCTTGCATGATCAAGGCCCCAAGAGAAGCGACATGAGCGGCCCCTCCCATGTCTTTTTTCATATTCAACATGCTATTGCCTGGCTTGAGATTATAACCACCACTGTCAAAGCATACCCCTTTTCCCACCAAAGTGAGTTTTTTGCCATTACGCTCTCCCCAAGTGATGTCTAACACCAACGGTTCATGACGACTGCTGCGACCCACAGCATGGACCAGTGGATAATCGTTTTCTAGCGTAGCACCTTCAATAACTTTCACCTCAGCACCTAGAGGATCTAGGTATGCTTTGGTTTTTTGCATGAAGGTGCTGGGAGATAATTGCTCTGGAGTTTCATTGATGCAATCTCTTACCCAATGCACAGCTTGCACGAATGGATAAACGGTACGAATCGCTTCTTTGGCATGCAGAATCGGAGTTGTGGTATGGTTTTCTCGGTAGACAGAAAATTGATAAGTGGACAGGCCCCAACATAGAGCCAATCTTTCTTGTTGAGCGTTTGTTAATTCTGGGGTGCAGTATTCCAGATGTGCAGGTAGAGAAGAAATGCTTTTGGCAATTTCTTCACGCGATAGCGCATCAAAGTCTCCGCCAATCAACACCGCAAGTATTTCTCCAGAAGGGGAAGGGGCAAGACAGCATTGACCTGCCTGAGCAGAAAAGGCTTGGCATTGAATCCAGGTATTGACACTGCTGGGTAAGTTGCTCAATAGTGAGGGCAGTGTGGTGGGAGTGATCCAATAGAGTGGTATGGGAGTGGTCATGAATCAACCTCTGTATATTTTAATTGCCGGTGCAGGGTATATCGGTGCGCCATTGGCCATGCATTTTGCCCAAATGGGTCATCAAGTGACGGCCATTAAGCAGCATCCGATCCCCCTTACTCATCCCAATATAGCATGGATCCTTGGAGATTTAACGCGTTGGGAGGAAGAATTGCCTATTCCTTATGATTTTGTGTTCTACACGGCAGCACCAAGTGAGGGCAATCAGGAGGGGTATCGGGCGGTTTATCAAAAAGGCCCTTTGTCTCTACTCAAGCACCTCAATACCTCTTCATTAAAACGCTATTTTTTTACTTCCAGTACTGCAGTGTATTCGGATGTGGGTTGGGTGGATGAATCCACGAAAGCAAATCCTCCGCATTGGCGAGGTGAGATGTTACTTCAGGCAGAGGAAGCCATCACCAGTGTATTACCAACTTCTGTGATTCGTTTGACAGGGATCTATGGACCAAATCGTTCAAGGTTTATCTCCCATATTCAAAAAGGCAACCTGGGAGCGCGTATGTGGATGAATCGCATGCACCAAACCGATATCATACGATTTTATACTTTGCTGACTCGGCAATCTCATTTTGAAACGCTCTATTTAGGAGTCGATCGAGAGCCTTTGGATAATTATGCTTGTGCGCGATTGTTAGCAAGTCATTGGGGCTGGTCTATGCCAGCATGGCCCAGTGATCCAGGAATAAAAAACAAGCGGGTTTGTAGTCAGTGGTTAAAAGCAATGGGATTTGAATATGTCTATCCCAATGCTTTTTTTGGGTATAGAGCGTTCATGTAAGATTAAGTCGGTATTGCATGGAGTTGCTCTTCATAGGCTTTAAATGTTTCCTGGGGCAACCCGAACGATCCATCGGTTGAAGCTATGGATCGGTATTTTTTCAAAGTCAGCATCGAACACAGACTTTGAAAAATACGGATAAGGCTAAATGGTTTGTCTGCTAAGTGCCACAATGCTGTAGGGGTCAACGTCATCATTTTTTTGATACCATGCAGTAGATTTCACGGTAAACAACAGGGAATCTTTGAAGGTACAAGCGATGATAGTCATCATTGCTTTGGGATTAACTTTTTTCTTTTTCGATACCCATACCATCCCAGCACCAAAGGCAGCAATGGTGCTCCCCACAGCAGGCTGGTTTCACGATTCATGGGGGGATTGTAGAGAATGAAAGTGCCATAGCGCTCGATGAGATATTTTTCTATGGCTGCATCGCTTTTGCCTTGTTGCATCATTGAATAGACTTGTGTGCGTAGGCTGTTCGCAAATAGCGACTGAGAATCTAGAACTGTTTCATTTTGGCAAACTAAGCAGCGCAATTGGCCGACCAAGTGTGTGAAGCGAGGATTATCATAATGATCTGAGTGTGCCCATATATTCCCAATGAGAAGTAGTAGCATGCCCATCCATTTAGAACTCATCCAGGTGATCCAGTTTGGGTAAAATGGTTTCTTTCCAAAAGGTTTCACTCATAGGGCCTGCATGTCGATAGACAATTTCAGCATTGGAATTGACCAAGAGGATTTCAGGAGTACCGTAGCTGCCCCAATCAATCATTACATCCCCTTTATTGTCATAGGCCACCGCACGGTAAATAGAAAAAAGGGACCTGAGCATTTTGATAATGTTTTGAGGCTCATCTCGATACGCTACGGCATAAATAGGCACTTTTGTTGTGCTTGCGAAGACTTTCCATTGAGATTTTTCGGCTTGGCAAGTCTCACACCAACTAGCAAAAATATGAATAATGCTGGGGTGTCCCATCAAATTGTCCAAAGTAAAGCTACCCGTTTGCTTGACCAGTGGCAATTTAAAGGGATGCATGAGGATGTGATTTTTGGGTAGATGAAGAGCCTGGGGTTTTTGTAATCCAGCCCACAGGCCCCAAAAAATAACACCCAAAAACAGTGACAATGCACCGACTAATAATTCTTTTCGCATAAACGCCTCTCCAACATCGTGATCGCAGAATAGAGTGCAGCCAGTAGAATGCATCCACCGCCCCACCAAATCCATCGTACCAATGGTTTATAATATAAACGCATCGCGAACCCTCCTGCGCGAGGCTCACTGGGTGCAATGTAGATATCGCTGCCAAACTCTGTAAATAACCCGATCACAGTCATGGGCATTTTGGCTAACGGGTAATAACGTTTATAGGCAGCGCGTTGATACACATGCCCTGTGGGTGTGGTGATGGTGAAAGGAATTTTAATGCCGGTGTAATTGGGGCCAGGGCTATCGCTCAAGGCGCCTAAAGTAATGGTATAGGGACCAATGCGCGTGGGGACACCGGGGTATAAAATCTCACTTTTTGCAAGTGCGAAGCTACTCACACCCCCAATGCCCATGACGGTCATCATCCATCCCAGATGCGCCAGAAACATCGGAAAATAACGAGATTTTTTAGGTAGGCGCCAAAAGAATTGAATTTGCAACAATGCGCCAAAGATCAAGAGAATCAACCCCATGCTCAGTCCGATAGATAACCCATAGAAATACCCCAGAGCAATGCCCGCGATAGCAGAGGTTAGTCCCAAAAAGCAAGTTCGTTTTGTGAGTTGGTATTCTCGATTTCCCCAAGGCAAACAAAGCGCGGCAATAAACACTAGCATCATCAATATCCATAACGGAGGGAATAATTGATTGTAGAAAGGTGGTCCTACAGAATACTGTTGGAAGTTGAAGAGTTGAGCAAACAAGGGAAATAATACGCCTGTGAAGACGGTGAACAACATAATCATCAATAACCAATTGGCCAGCGCAATGGCATGCTCTCTAGAAGCTGGGTGTGGAAGCGCTTGATGCTGAAACATCCCTCGACGCCAGATCCATAATCCCAAAGCGGCGATTACAGCAGCAGCCAGGATCATCAGCAACCCCAGTCCCCTGGAAGGATCATTGGCAAAAGCATGTACTGAAATCAATACCCCAGAACGTACCAAAAACGTACCCAATAGACTGAAGGTGAAATTCACCAAACAGAGCATCAAAAACCATGGCCAAAAGATATTGAGGCGTCGAATCACCAACCCTGTGTGCAACAGTGCCACCCAAATCAACCAAGGCATAAAGGAGGCATTTTCTACCGGATCCCAAAACCAAAAACCGCCCCAACCCAATTCTCGATAAGCCCACCAGCTCCCAAAGGTGATCCCTGCAGTGAGCGCACAAAAAGACAGCATCATCCAAGGCCATAGCGCCTCTAACCAATGTGCACGGTAGCGCCCCTCGATTAATACCGCAATGGAAAAGGCAAATAACAATGCACTGCCTACATAGCCCATGTATAAAATGGGTGGATGAAAGGCCATACCAATATCCTGAAGCAGCGGATTGAGATCTTGACCATTGCTAGGAATATGCTGGAATTGCTGCAGAAAGGGATTGGAGGTATACAATAAAAACCATATAAAAATAAGGATCAATCCCATCAACACCATCTGCATTCTTGCTTGCAGTCTCGCTTGCAACCCCAAGGGATAATGACTCAATAACATCGTCCAGACGGATAACATGAATGTCCACAAGAGCAGAGAACCCTCATGGCCTCCCCATACGGCAGTGAGTTTATAGAGCAAAGGTAAATAGCGATTGGAATGTGCGGCGACATAATTTACAGAAAAATCATTACGGAGAAAAGCGAGAGTCAATGAAATTAAACTCCCAGCAATGCATAGCATCACGCCAAGCGAGAGAGTGGGTAGGCGTAAAAATAAGGATTTTTTAGGCCGAGAAAGGGCCATATGGCCCGTGGTGATATTCCACAAAGACAAGGCTCCGGCCAGCGATAAGAAGAATACGCCCAACAATGCCATTATTGTACCTTGGAGGGTTGAGATAAGGCTTTTTTGATATTGGCCGGCATGTAGCGTTCATCGTGTTTGGCTAAAATGCGAGTGGCATGAAAATGAGTGGCAGAGAGAGGGTATCCATCCATCACCACACTTTGCCCCTCGCGAAATAGATCAGGTACAGTACCGTCGTAGTCCACATGAAGCGAGGTGTGTTGATCGCGCACACGAAAAGCAATGGCCAATCCTTGAAGGTGTTTGAGAGAGCCTCTCTCCACCAAACCGCCTAGTCGAATGCGTTGTGTCGGGGTAAGCGTGGCGTGAGTCATTTGGGTGGGCGTAAAAAACAAATCCACATGCGTGCGAATGGAGTAGAGGATAAATCCACCCGCGAGTGCAAGACCTAACAATGGCCAAAGTAAGCGTGACAACCTCTGGGTGCGTTTGCTCATGAATGTCTCTGACGCCATTGCTGAGCCTTCTTGGTTTGACGATAAGATCGCCAGGCCATCATCGACAGACTGCCTAAGAATAACCCCACGGTAGGCCAAAGATATATGAGATACGCCTTCATTTCAGACCGCCTTTAAAGTGATAGAGCAATTGAGTTTGTAAGCGCCAACACATAAGCATACAAAAATAAAAAAATGCCGCTAATATCATTACCCACAACGGTCTGGCCATGCTGGGGGCAATGAGACTGTTGCCAAAAAGATGTACGGTTTCTCCTTGATGCAAGGTATTCCACCATTTGACCGAATAATGAATGATAGGCAAATCCATGCCACCGATGAGCACCCATACGCAAATTAATCTTTGGGCTTGTGCGCGCAACTGTTGATGCAACAATAAAATCGAGCCGTAAATCACGAGTAACAGTAATTCTGAAGTAAGCCTGGCATCCCATACCCAAAAAGTGCCCCACATGGGTTTCCCCCAAATTGCCCCCGTAATTAACGCCATGGCAGTGAATAATGCTCCAATGCCAGTGCTGGCCTGAATATAAAACCATGCCATTTTCAATCGGAACACCAAAAAGAGTAAAGCGGCTACCATCATGCTCAGATAAATAAGCAGAGAGAGCGTAGCTGAAGGTACATGCAGATAAATCAACCGGAAACCCTCACCTTGCTGATAATCAGGGGGGGCAACGAATAATCCCTGCCACAATCCCCATCCCGCCAATAAGAGAGTGAGAATGGCAAAGTAGGGCAAACACACTCGGCTGGCTCTATAGGCTACCGGCGGGCTAAATAACGGTGCGACTGTTTTAATTATCCACTTCATAACCATGATATTACCAGAACAAGCCAGCACATGAGAAATGGGGTGATACTCAGGCTGAATAGGGAGAGTCCGATGAGCAAGTAGTATGGACTAGAAAGGATGGTGGCTTGGACGATCAGTAGCAAGAGCGGTAAATACAAGGGCCATACCATGATAGAGAATAGCCATCCCCCTCCTTGGACTTCTAAAAGCATGAGCTGTGCAATGCTTCCTAAACTTACCAGTATGGGCAATGCAGCACACCAAGCATTGAGTAAAGCCAGGCAATGCTTCCAGGGCAATCCCAAAAAAAGGTGAATAACGGGAAGTGCAACAATAAAAAGCAGTGCCAGCATTCCTATGGACAAACAGAGGCGAATCATCAATAGGCGCTGCAGACGTTCGCCTTGCATGGAGAATTGCTGGAGTAAACCACTCTGTATGTCTTCTTCAAAGAGGGTGGGCAGTAACAACAGCAAGGTCTGGATGAATAAGGCACTGACGATTAGAGGTGTGGTCGAGGGGATGCCTTGGGATAAGAGCCCCCATAAGGCCAGCATCAGGAGATAACACCATAAAGGGTGACTCCACTGAGAAGGTGTTCTAGCGAGACGTTTGACTTGTAAATACACTTCCTGTCGAAGGGGAAGAGTGGCCATTAGGGATCAGTTCTCATTTGGGATAAATCCAATAATTCACGCACAGCAACTGCATAGATGTTAAATTGAGAAATACTCAAACGCTTGATGTCCGCCAACATGCGCGACCAACGCTCTAGCAAAGAGGATTGGCTGTCCATCCATTGGGCAATCGCCACTTCCAAATCATTTGAAGTTTCCAAAATATTGACGGCAATTTTGCATTGGTATCCATCCAAATCATCTCTTAAGGCTTCTCGGAGTAGGGCATCCCAACGACTCTCGACCATGTGCTTGGTAATTTGTTGTCGCACCCAAGTGATTTCTAAACGCTCGCCAATCAAGAAGTACGCATGAGCCACTTGCGTGGGGGACACAGAGAGTTGCATGGCTGCTTGAGCAATATCCAAAATGGGGAACCACAAACGAATGCGGGCAATTTTTTCTGCCAGTGCTCTGGGCATTCCAGCATGAGCGTATTCATTGATTTGTGTTTCTATCAATTCTTGCTCTGGTCCATAGTTTTGTATGGAGAGATGCTCAAAGAGTGATTGTAGTAGCGGTCGATAGGATGCCAGTAGAGACGGAATATCTAAAGTATTTCGATGATTGCGCAAGAACCAACGGGTGGCACGTCTTGCCAAACGAATGATTTCAATATGTGCATCATGGAGAATTTGGCTTGGTACTTCTCCTTGCAGATAAATTAATTCCTCTCGGAGGTTTTGTATGGGGAACAATTGCTCGGTAAGTACAAATGCACGGGCAATGCTGGGAATAGAGGCCCCGCTTTCATCATGTAATCGATGAAAGAAAGGGAAGCCCATTTGATTGATGATGTGATTGGATAATTGTGTGGCGATGATTTCTCTTTTGAGGGGATGTTGAATGAGCGCCTCTTCCCAACGCTCTTTTAGAATGGGAGGCATGGCAGTGAATAGCATCGGAAGCAGCTCAGGATCTTCAGGTAAATCAGATTGAAGCATTTCATCGCAAGCAATGTTTTTGGCATAAGCCAGTAATGTGGAAATCTCGGGGCGCGTGAGACCAATGCCATTGAGCTTTCGAGTCATCAGCGTTTGTCGAGAAGGAAGATATTCCAATTCACGATCCAATTTACCCAAGCGTACAAATTCTTCCAACACACGATGATGAGGTTCGACGTAATTAGGGGCTCTTTCTGCAGCAATACTGATTGCGAGATTTTGGGCTTTATTATTAGAGAGCACGAGTTTAGCTACTGTGGGTGTCATTTCAAGGAGAAGGGCATTGCGCTCTCTTTGAGTGAGTTCACCTTTTTTGACCAACGCGTTGAGTAAAATTTTGATATTAACCTCTTGGTCGGAGCAATTTACTCCAGCGGAGTTATCAATAAAGTCAGTATTGATTGAACCCCCGTGAAGAGCATATTCGATACGCGCCAATTGTGTCAGGCCCAGGTTACCCCCCTCTCCAATCACTTTGGCTTTGAGGGCAGAGGCATCAATGCGTGTGTCATTGTTGGTTTTATCCCCCACACTTTCATGGGTTTCTTCAGTGCCCTTTACATAGGTTCCAATGCCGCCATTCCAAATCAAATCAACAGGTAAAGAGAGCAATAGTCGAATTAAGGCGTTCGGCTCGAAGCGCTCTTGTGTGAGTCCGAAGCGACGGCAAAATGCTGCAGGCAATTGAATCTCTTTGGCACTCCTAGAATAAATGGCACCGCCTTCTGATAGGGCTTCTTTTTGATAATCATCCCAAGTGGAACGTGGAAGTGCGAACAATCGTTCCCGCTCGGCAAAACTTTTTTCTGTGTCTGGATAGGGATCGATAAAAATATGTTGGTGATTAAAAGCAGCGACCAATTCAATTTTTCTGGAAAGTAGCATGCCATTACCAAATACATCTCCAGACATATCACCAATTCCCATTACGGTGAATGGATTTCTGTCGGGATGAATCTGATTCTTCAGCAAGTGTTCAGTAACAGACACCCAAGCCCCTTTGGCGGTGATCCCCATTTTCTTATGATCATACCCCACAGATCCTCCAGAGGCGAAGGCATCGTCTAGCCAAAAACTTTTTTCCTGGGAAATGGCATTGGCAATATCAGAAAACGTTGCTGTTCCTTTATCGGCAGCAACTACCAGGTAGTGATCAGACTCATCATGGATGACCACATCTTCAGGATGAATAATATGACCGTCTTTTAAATTATCGGTGATTTCAAGCATGCTGCGGATGAAATCTTGGTAGCATCGCGTGACTTCTGCTTGCACTGCATCACGTCCGTGGCAAGATTCTAATTGTTTAGCAAAGAAAACACCTTTGGCACCACTGGGAACAATGACGGCATTTTTGACGGACTGTGCTTTCATCAAACCCAATACTTCTGTTCTAAAATCTTCTCGTCTGTCTGACCATCGCAATCCTCCTCTAGCGACTTTGGACATGCGCAAATGAATCGCTTCAAAATGTGGGGCATACACAAATAATTCATAAGCGGGTAGAGGGCGTGGCATATCCGGAATATGGGAAGGAATGAATTTAAACGAGAAGTAGGGCTTTTGGGCTTGATAGGCATTCACACGTACGGTAGCATGAATGAGGCTCAGGTAGCGTCGAATAATTTTATCTTCATCGAGGTTTTGAATTTCACCAATGAGTGTTTGGATTTTTTCATTTAACTGAGAGGTGAGTAGTGGGCGTTGTTTGTCTTTGATCTGAGGATTAAAGCGTGCATCAAATAAGGCAATCAGATGCTGAGCAATGATAGGGCTTCTGATCAGCGTGCCTTCAATATAGGTTTGACTATAGGTAAAACCAATTTGTTTCAGATATTTTGCATAGGAACGCAAAATGCTGATCTCTCGCCAATTGAGATCTGCCAAGACCACCAGTTCATTGAAGCCATCGTTTTCCATACGGTTGAGCCAAATGCGTTCAAAAGCTTGATGGAAGTGATTGCGAATTTTCTCTAGTTGATAATTGACCGGGTGTTTCAGGCAAATCCCAAAATCATTGAGCATGAGAGGTTGAGAAAGATTTAATTCATAAGTCCGTTCATCTAGCACACGACACCCTAAGTGATCTAAAAGGGGGAGAACATCAGAAAGGGCTACGGTATGGGATTCATAAAATAGTTTAAAACGCAAGGCATTGAATTTATTGGTGGCCGCATACAAACAAGGTGTTAGAGGGGTGTCTTTGTCGATTTTTTCAAGATATTCAATATCATGACATGCATCTTCGCACTGAAAATCTTTTTGGTAATTGCTGGGAAATACCTCTTTGTATTTTTGAAATAACCGTTGAGCCTCCATGGGTGGATGTAGCTCAGCTAGGGCGACTTTGAGTTTATCTTGCCAGACTTCCGCAATGTCTATCATTTGTAGTTCTAGGGCACGTGCATTGTAGGTGATTTGTAGTTTGGGATCCATATGGATGCTAAAATGGATTCGTGCTAAAAAGTAGTCACTCATGTGAACCGAAAAACAAATTTCCAGGGGGGAGAGAGCCTCTTGTAACAAGCGTTCCATCCGTTTTCGCAAGTTGGTGTTAAAACGATCTTTCGGTACATAGATCAAGCAAGAAATAAATCGACCATAAGCATCTGTTCTCATGAACAAGCGCAGTTTTTGACGCTCCTGCATTTGCAAAATCCCCATTGAAATATCGAATAATTCTTCAGGAGAGGCTTGAAGTAAATCATCTCGAGGTAGGGTTTCTAATATATAGAGTAACGATTTGCCTGCGTGTGAAATGGGAGAGAGTTTAGAGCGCTCTAATACCGTTGCTATTTTTTGCCTCGCAAAAGGGATGTATTTGGGGCTGATGTGATAGGCTAGGGAGGTGAATAATCCCAAGATCTGCAATTGCCCAATGATATTCCCCGTGGCATCAAATTCCGGTAGTACGAGGTAATCGATATAAGCATAACGATGCACGCGAGAGCGGGCTTTCCATTTAGTGATGGTGAGAGGTACTTTCTCAGCAATGAGTCTTTCTTCTAATTCAAGGTTGAGTTGAGATTGACGTTTGGCATCAGCCATGATCCCCAATCCGCTCTCGTGGTGGATAAGCAATTGGCCATTGCGATTGCATTGACTGTCTAGTGTACCTAAGAAGATAAAATGATTGTTTGTGATCCAGTTTAAAAAATCAAAAATTTCTTCTTTTAAACCTGCTTCAATGGGTAAATCTAATGCTTGATGGTTCAATACCCACGTTTGCAGACGAGTCTTCATCGCTTGCCAATCATGGACGATACGTTGTACATCTTCTAATACGGCTATCAGGGATTGGCTCAATTCTTGATGAGAGGTAGTGTCGAATTGCCTATTGATGGCCATCACCACGAGGGCTTCTGATTTACCATGCGCATGAGGTTCATCCTCTTCCCACACTTGCTCAACAAAGAGATTGTGATCACGTTGGTAGCGCAGCATGCCAGTATGAATGGTGAGCTGGATGTCGAGTCCTTGATGTAACAAGTCCAGGCTTAGGGAATCTACCACAAAGGGCATGTCTTCGATTAGGGCATAGACAAAGGTATGTGGTGAAGTGAATCCGTGTTCTTGGGGGGTGGGATTAAAGATAGAGACACTGGGGGTGGAGGGATCTTTATTTTGTAGGAATTTCCATACATCTTGGATCAATGCTTGCCAGTAGGCAATGGGCTGTTCTTCCAGATCTCGGATGGGAGCTCTGGAGAGAAAATATTTCGCAAATCGAGATAGGGCTTCTGGAGCGAGCCCGGTGGCAATCTGGCTGGGGAGATCGGTCAGATCAGAAGCGGTTGTCATGAGTCTAGAAGTTCCTGTGATCATCTGTTGCTTATTCTATCAGTCTAGACACAATGCGCAAGCCCGTAGAGTTTATGTTATGCTTGATGGAGGAGAAGTGGGTGTGGGAGTGAATATGTCTTTTGGCCATATATTGCCCGGAAATAGGCAGGCATTGGATGGTGGTGCGATGTTTGGGAATGTCCCCAAAGCCTTGTGGTCTCAATGGGTGGATGTGGATGAGAAAAATCGCATTCAATTGGCTTGTCAGGCTTTTGCTTTTGAGTGCGAGGGGCAGAAGTTTTTATTGGAAACGGGCATTGGTCGTCCCCAAGATGAGGCTTGGTGCGATCGTTTCGGGGTGATAGAGCCTCATCATGTGTTATTGGATTCTCTCTCAAGTGTGGGTTGGTCTCATGAAGATATCGATTGGGTGATCCTTTCCCATTTGCATTTCGATCATGCGGGAGGTTTGTTAGAAGCGCATGCTCCGGGTTGTATACCGGCACTCTTGTTTCCCAAGGCAAGATTCGTGGTTTCACAGGCGGCTTGGGAGCGTGCTTGCCAGCCACATCCACGTGATCGAGCCTCCTTTTTGCCAGTGTTAAATAATTTACTGCTAGAGAGTAATCGTTTGTTGGTGTTATCTGATTTAAAAGCGCATCCTTTTCCAAAAGCATTGCGTTTTTTTAGTAGTGAAGGTCATACGCCCGGTTTGCTCCATACAATTGTAGATTGGGGGGAGAATCAATTGTGCTTTATTTCAGATCTCATTCCAGCCACTCCATGGGTACACTTACCTCTGACGATGGGTTATGATCGCTTTGCCGAGCAAGTGATCAATGAGAAAGAGGCCTTCTTATCACGTTGGGTGGATACGTCTCGTTGGGTGTTCTTTACCCATGATATCGATCATCCCATTGCCACGATTGTGCGCGATGAGCGAGGTCGTTTTTGTGCAAATCCATTAAGGAGAAATTAAGATGTTACATGCCCATGCAGACACGTCGATTATTATGCGTTTGAAGTTGGCTCATCAACCTGGCGTGTTGGCCGATGTGATGAAAGCCATTGTGGACGTGGGTGCTCAGGTCGGTGCCATCGATATCATTCGTGCAGATGCAGAGGGCATGATTCGTGATTTAACCATTTACACGCAAAATCAGGAGCAAGTGGGCGTATTGCAGCACGTTTTGAGCAATGCACCCCATGTCACCTTGATGCGTATCTCTGATCGCACCTTTCTCATGCATTTGGGGGGAAAGATTGAGGTCAATAGTCGCATTCCCATTCGCAATCGTGATCAGTTATCCAGAGCGTATACGCCTGGTGTGGCCAGGGTGTGTATGGCCATTCATGAAAAACCCAGTGATGCCTATAATCTGACGATGAAGCGCAATATGGTGGCCGTGGTGACGGATGGTTCTGCCGTGTTGGGATTGGGAAATATCGGTCCAGCAGCGGCCTTGCCCGTGATGGAAGGGAAAGCCGCGTTGTTTCGTGATTTTGCAGGAGTGAATGCATTCCCCTTGTGTTTAGATACTCAAGACACTGATCAGTTGATAGAAACAGTTTGTCATTTAGCTCCGGGTTTTGGAGGGATTAATTTAGAGGATATTTCAGCGCCGCGTTGTTTTGAAATTGAAAAGCGGTTGCAAGAGCGATTGGATATCCCGGTGTTTCATGATGATCAGCATGGCACTGCGATTGTGTTGAGTGCGGCAATGCTGAATGCGCTAAAGCTGACCCATCGAAAGCCTGGAGATTTAAAAGTCGTGATCAATGGTGTGGGTGCGGCAGGTATTGCTTGTGCACACATGTTAAAAGTGTTGGGTGTGGATCACATTATTGGTTGCGATCGTCAGGGGGCTATTTTTGAGGGACGAGAACATCTCAATGCAGTGAAAGCAGAATTTGCCTCTTGGAGTAATCCTGAGAAACTGTCTGGCACTCTAGAAGAAGTGATTCAAGGAGCAGATGTGTTTGTGGGATTATCAGCCCCCAATCGTTTGTCCTTGGAGATGTTAAAAAGTATGGCTGAAAATCGCATTGTATTTGCCATGGCCAATCCCACACCAGAGATTGCACCAGAATTGGCTTACCCTCATGTGGCGATTATGGCTACGGGTCGAAGTGATTATCCCAATCAGATTAATAATGTGCTCGCGTTCCCTGGTTTATTTAAAGGGGCACTAGAAGCAGGGGCGACTTGTGTGACTGACAGTATGAAATTGGCCGCCGCTTATGCTCTGGCCAAAGTCATTCCCGATGAGGCGTTGTCTAAAGATTATATTATTCCTAGCGTATTTGATGAAGCTGTAGTACCGGCGGTATCACAAGCGGTGGCGAATGCGGCGATGGCTGCGGGCGTGGTTCGCGAGAGACATGAAGGAGAATTGTTGGTCGATTAGTGCTTGACTATGGATGATGAAATTGGATATAATCCAGAAAGATTTCGGTTTTTTTTTGCCTATATGTTTACAACAGAAGAAAATAAAAATGCAAATTATCAATTACTTTGTGGGCAGCTCCAACTGATTCGCCAATATAATGAGGAGGAGTTCGGCATCCTAAAAGAGGCCGAAAATTTCGTGTTAGAAAATTTTTTCAGTTATCCAGAATGCATCACTGAAGCGTTATTTCAAAAAGGAGGTTTTTTTTTAAAGAATAAATTCATGCCAGCAACATTTGCGCAAAATTTTTTTAACAAATTTGGTCAGTTAAAAGAAAAATCGACACTGGAGTCAAAATATTTCTCACCTACTCAGGAGGACACCTGGCCTCATTTTATTAAGGCTGCATCGCTGCCTGTGTTGAAAGCTTATGTGAAGGCTCTCGATAAGCCCTATGATTTTTTCCTTGATCTTTGGGGGGCGAAAGAAAAGTCATCGCATTTAAAAAAAACAGATATTGAAGCATTAGAGAGCTTTTTTTGTTCCGATGAAGAAAAATTGATTTCCTTGAGGGAACAGACTTTTTTAACGGCGTTGAATGAAGTCATTGATTTGATTGAATTACAAAAAAATTCTTCTGTGAAGCTCTCTTATCGACAATCAGGGGCTATCTCTTTTTTAAAGAAGGAGTTAAAATATCCCAATGATCTGGATAAATATGTAAACTTTTTAAGAAATAGGATGGATGATTTGCCATCCTTTTTTCTTTTTGAAAGAATGCCTTCTTTTATAGAGCCTTCCTGGAGAGGTTTATTAGGCAATATTTGTATTCGATTAGGAGATGAATTATATAAAAAGCTTTATAACTGCTCTAGACCCGATCTGTTTCAGAAATTGAGCGTTCATGAACAATTGAGCAAGTGTTTAGAAGGGTGGAGTAGAATCGCCTCCCAAAAAGAACTTCCAGAAAATCCAAATTTTTTTTCATGCTTCACTTCGTGGATCTTTCATTTGGATTATGATGCTATAAAAAAAATGAAACCAGCGCAGCACGGTGCTATACGACTGCTGCTTAAAAAAATCCCTGGAGAAATACCTTCGAATATTTTGGATCAATGCATACAATTGCAATACAGTTGTCCGAAGGAGGAGAGAGATTCCCTTGATTTTCTTAAGAACCTATTGAAAAAACCATCATCCAAACTGGCGAATTTAAAAGATTTTTATTCTATTTTTCCCAACCCAAACGTTTCCTATGTAGGGGGTTTTAGTAGTCGCTATATTTCCTTCCTGATGAATGAACTAAAAAAAGATTGTTTTGATGATCAGAGAAAATTTTTAATAGGAATTTTTCATCTCTTAGAAACCAATTGTGTTAAACAGCCATTGGTCCTGCAATATTTGGATCACATCCGGTTATCTTTTCCATCGAATAAGACTGTCAATTCGAGAAAATGGCTTCAGAATCTTTTTCAATCTAATAATAAATATCCATTAATTTCATTTTTTCCTGATATAGATGAGAGATATTTTCACAACGATGAGGTTAAGAAACAGGTGACCGAAATCATGCGCTTTCTCACAGACAACAGGGTTCTTTCAGTTTTTCCCGAGGAAAATAATTTAAAAATTTTTCTGAACAGGATCTGTCAGATATTTTTTCTAGCAGTTGAAGACAAATGGTCTACTAATGTTATGCCTAGCGGTTATCCAAATGCTTTGTTTGATCATCTATTAAAAAATCATGTGATTTTTTCGGAATTCTTCAAAAGCAAATCTGAATTGTCGAAAACGATTGTGTCTCATTTATATCCGAAGCAGACAACAGGATCAAATGCTTTCGACGAGAAATTTGCTTCTTTTAAATTGGAGTGTCTTGATGCGATATTAAAAAGACATCAGAAGTTGGAGGATGATTTTTTGGTGCTTGTAGAGACGCTGTGTTTTTCTTCTGATTTTCCCGAATACCCTTTTAATCATGTTTATATGCACAGGATCTTGTCCCATTTTGACCGATTCAAGTTAAATCCTACAGAGTCTATTAAAGCGTTGGATCAAAAAGTACGTCTTTTAATCTTACGTGCATCAGCTAGCCATGATCCACAGAATACCCATAATTTCAGAATAGTACGCTGTGTGGAGCGTGTAATCGCTCAGTTGGATCTAACTTTAGACAAAGAGGATGCTACGCCTTTTGAGACTAAAGAAGAAAAGACCATTCAGAATTTAGGAGAAGCAATTAAAGTGTACCAAGATGAACTTCTCTGTGATTTTTTAAAGAATCAAGCGACAGATGGAAAATTAGACTTATCTACTGTGTGTAATACGATAATAAAAACAATTTCTAGCGTTGTGGTTCAGTGTCATCATGGGAATAGTCAATATACTACACTGGCTGATGTTTCTGCGCCCGTTGTTGAGCTTACAAGACTACAGAAGACTTATCAGCATAGTCAAAAACGCAATAAAACATTTAATCTTTCAATTTATGAATTTGTTGTTTTATCTTATAGGGCGATATGGAGAAGCTTTTCTGAACAAGAGATCCAGAAACAAAAAATGACGCAATTATTCCAGGTGTTTAGAGATTGGCAGATCTCCGGTCAGGGTGGTACACATACCTGTCCGACAGGAGAGTTTCATTTACTTGCTCAGACACTGGCCTCCATTTTTTCTATTCCTTTTCCGTCTGGAACTATGTCAGATTTACTGCATCAATATGTGATAAACAATAGGGAATCATTTCTAAAAAAAGAATCTGTAGCTAAGGCTTTTTGTCTTTGTGCAGAGGGAGAGGATTACCAAAAACTTACTCTGAAGAAATTGCTTGAAATCGACGATTTCTTGGAAGGGTTTTTTGAACAGTATCTATGGTGTTTGGGGCAGCCAGATCTTGATTATCTGAGATGTTTATTTGGTATTCCAACATTGTTGAAACGCTTAAGCAACCTGCCCGACACTGCAGGAAATGACAACAACCGCCATGTGCTTTCTTTTTCCCGAATAATACTCACAGCAATACAAAAAGACTTGGGTTCTGAAAGCTCTTCTATCCCTCGTGATTTTAACATAAATACTAAAGACGATTTGGAGAGTCTCAATCGATATATCAGCGATTACGTAGACCCAAATTTTGATGAATCTTTTTTGGCTGCTCTAAAGATCTCCTGTCCTTTTAAAGAACGTATTCAACCTAAAGGATCGAAGAAGCGTACATCACCATCTGTGTTTTTTACTGAAGAAGAGAAGGAGCCAGAGAAGCGTTTCAGGAATCCTGGAAAACAGGAAGCTTCTGAAGAACAAGACGCTGCTTTCCAGCTGGACTAATTCGTTTGTTCATGTCCGCGAAGGTGGGGTTCATACAGGATCCAGGGAAATTTTCGCATTTGCGGGAATGGAAAAGAGATCTTCACTTCTGTTTTGCAAGCTTCTGAAAATAGGGTTATAATAGTCCTATTTGAGGGTTTTATGTTAAAAATTAGTCGATTATCTGATTATGCCTCTTTAATGATGACATTGATGGCCAAAGGAGAGCTGATGTCTGCGACTCAATTGTCTAAGGACTCTGGTATTGGGTTGGCAAGTGTGCAAAAATTACTAAAAAAGTTAGCGGGTAAGGGGTTGTTGCGTAGTCAGGCAGGAAGCCGGGGGGGATATGTATTGTCTCGTTCCCCGGAGAAGATTTCATTATTGGATATTGTGGTGGCGATAGATGATAGAGTGGCTTTGACTGTGTGTGTGGATAGTCATTGCAATATTGCAAAAAATTGCCCGGTACGCCAACCTTGGCAAGTGGTAAGCAGTTATGTGATAAAAGTATTACAATCGGTTTCTTTGAGTGAGTTGGCTTACCAACCCCACTTACCTTCTTTAGTTCGGGAGTTCTCTGATGAGTGTTGATCCTGAGTTAGAATCAGTATTATATAAAGATTATGAACATGGCTTCGTGACAGATATTGAAATGGATACTCTACCACCGGGGTTGAATGAAGATGTGGTACGATCCATTTCTGCAAAGAAAAATGAACCTGATTTTTTAACCCAGTGGCGTCTGGAAGCTTTTAACCATTGGAAAACTCTTGCCCCACCCAATTGGCCTCATTTAACTTTCGAGCATCCGGATTTGAATCGATTGAGTTTTTATGCCGCACCCAAGCAGAAAAAAGAAGGGCCTAAAAATTTAGAGGATGTGGATCCTAAATTGCTGGAGACTTATAAAAAATTAGGGATCCCTTTGCATGAGCAAGCCATGCTTGCGGGGGTTGCAGTAGATGCTGTTTTCGATAGTGTATCGGTGGCAACCACGTTCAAAGAACGTCTTGCCGATATGGGTGTAATCTTTTGCCCTATTTCTGAAGCTGTACATACGCATGCAGATTTGATCAAAAAATATTTAGGCTCTGTAGTCTCTTATCGAGACAATTACTACGCGGCTTTAAATGCAGCGGTATTCAGTGATGGATCATTTGTGTATGTGCCGCCAGGGTTAAAGTGCCCCATGGAACTTTCGACCTATTTTCGAATCAATGCGGCCAATACGGGGCAATTTGAGAGAACGTTGATTATTGCTGATAATGACAGTTATGTAAGTTATTTAGAGGGTTGCACAGCACCCATGAGAGATGAGCATCAGCTACATGCTGCTGTGGTGGAGTTGGTGGCCTTGGAACGTGCAGAAATCAAGTATTCTACTGTGCAAAATTGGTATCCTGGTGATGAAGAAGGTCGGGGAGGAATTTATAATTTTGTGACCAAGCGCGGGGATTGTAGGGGAGAGAAGTCTAAAATTTCTTGGACTCAGGTGGAGACGGGTTCTGCCATTACTTGGAAATATCCGAGTGTATTGCTCAGAGGTGATTATAGTGTGGGTGAGTTTTACTCCATTGCGCTAACCAATCATTTTCAGCAGGCAGATACGGGCACCAAGATGATCCATTTAGGCAAGCACACCAAGAGTACGATTATTTCCAAGGGGATCAGTGCAGGGAAGTCCAGTAATACTTATCGAGGATTGGTCAGAGTTACCCCTAAAGCCGAGGGAGTGAGAAATTATACGCAGTGTGATTCTCTGTTGGTGGGATCACAGTGTAGTGCGAATACCATTCCTTATATTGAGGTTCGTCGTCCTGATGCGCAGATTGAGCATGAAGCTACGACCACTAAACTTAGTGATGAGCAATTGTTTTTTTGCCAGCAGCGCGGATTGGATATCGAGGAAGCGGTGACGTTGGTGGTGAATGGATTTTGTAGAGAAGTCTTAAAAGAGTTACCAATGGAATTTGCTGTGGAAGCGCAAAAATTATTAGGCATTCAGTTAGAAAATAGTGTGGGGTAGAAAAAATGTTATGGATACAGGATTTAAGTGTTGCTGTAGAGGGGCAAGTGATTTTACAGCATTTGGATTTACGCATTCCAGAAGGTGAAGTTCATGCGATTATGGGGCCCAATGGGGCAGGAAAAAGTACGTTGGCTAATGTATTGGCCGGTCGTCCTGGTTACGAGGTACTTTCAGGGTCAATAAGCTATCGTGGAGAATCCTTATTGTCTTTGTCTGTGACTGAGCGTGCACATCGGGGAGTCTTCTTGGCGATGCAATATCCTGTAGAAATGCCAGGAGTGAGCAATGCTCAATTTTTACAAACGGCTTATAATGCGACGAATCGTGCACTGGGAAAAGAACCGATGGAAGCTGCTGAGTTTTTACAGTGGGTGAGAGAACTCATGGACGTTTTGCAGATCCCTGAAGATTTTTTGTTTCGCAGTGTGAATGAAGATTTTTCTGGAGGAGAGAAGAAACGCAATGAGATGCTGCAATTATTATTACTTTCTCCGAGTTGCATGATTTTAGATGAAATGGATTCAGGCTTAGATATTGATGCCTTGCAAACCATTGCCAAGGCGGTGAATATGCAGCGTCGTGCCGATCGCTTGGTATTGATGATCACTCATTACCAACGATTGTTGGATCATATCGTTCCGGATCGGATTCATGTCTTGCATCGCGGGAAAATCATTCATTCGGGAGACAGCACACTGGCTCACACTTTGGAGGAAAAAGGGTATGGTTGGTTAACGGAGGAGGCATGAGTCTCTCTCAGATAGCACAATATTTCCACGATGCTCTAGAGCAGGTGGATCACAAGCTTCAGCACATCAGGAAATCAGCCTTTCAGAGATGTTCTGAATTGCCTCTTCCAGATAGACGAGTAGAGCGTTGGCGTTATTCCCCAGTGAATGATTGGTGGAAATGGTATCCCGTCGCAAACCTTCCTGAGAAGTCGCCTCAAAAAACGGACTCTCATTCCATCATATTTGTGAATGGGTATTATCAAGAGTCTGTGTTGCCTCCTGGAGTCAGCATTGAGCTGATTCCCCCTGTGGGATCGCTCTTTGAAGATTATATGGAGGCTCTGCATGCGAGCTTTCAAGCGCCTATGTATCACATCACTATCCAGGAGTCTCTTGCAGAGCCTTTGTGTTGGAAATGGTTGCAAAGTGCAGAAAAGATGTCTTATCCCAAGGTGCAAGTGAGTATTGCGCCTCATGTAAATGTACTTGTTAAGCAGACACTCTGCTCTAGAGCGGCCGGCGCTTCATATGCCAAAGTGAATTGGCAGATTGGTGAGAACGCTTGTCTAAACCTCATTGATGCACAGCAGTTGCATGAAGATTTTCGCGCATTACAGATGAATCGTTTTGAGCTATTCGCAGAAAGTCAGTTGCGGGTTTCCAGTGTTCAACAAGGACAAGGCGTGTCTGTGATGATCAATCATGTGATACTCACTCAAGAAGGTGGAGAGGCTAATTTACAGGCGCTTTCTGTGATGGAAAAGCGGGGCATTGCTTTACATGAGGCGATTTTAGAACATGGTGTGGGAAAAACCACGTCTCAAATGGAGCATCGTTTATTGGGTCGTGAATCCACGAATCAAACGGGTCGAGGCATTATTCACATTCATCCTCAAGCGCAGAAGGTGGATGCCTCTTATCAAGTGAAAGGATTGCTGTGTTCTGAGCGTGCAGAAATCAATGCGCGACCAGAGTTATTCATTTTGGCTGATGATGTGAAAGCCGCTCATGGATGTGCCATTGGGGGCTTGGATGAAGAAGCCTTGTTTTATTTGCGCTCTCGGGGATTAGACGAACAAGAAGCCAAGGATCTCTTGGCTCATGCATTTGTGGATGTACTTTGGCCTAAAGAGTTAGATAAAGGATAATTTCATGTTAGACGTGAATCACATTCGCAAAGACTTCCCCGCACTTTTAAATAGCCATGTGGCTTTCTTGGATAATGCTTCGACCACACAAAAACCGCAGAAAGTGTTGGAGGCATTGAATGAGTATTACCAATCCTATTGTGCCAACGTTCATCGGGGGGTGTATCAGTGGGCGCATCGTGCAGATGAAGCCTATCAACAGGCACGTGAGCAAGTCAGAGCATTTATTCATGCAAAGGCATTAGATCAGGTGGTGTTTGCGAAGGGCGCAACAGAAGCGATCAATATGGTGGCATCGAGTTTATCCACTCGCTGGGAGAGTGGGGAGATTATCGTCAGTGCAATGGAACATCATGCGAATTTAGTGCCCTGGCAATGGTTGGCTGAGCGTTGGGGATTGCGTATTCGTGTGATCCCAATGGCCTGCGATGGATCATTGGATCTGGAGGCTTATGAACAGTTACTGACATCCCAAACGCGCTTGGTGGCCATCACGCATGTGTCGAATGTATTGGGAACGGTGAATCCTGTTGCGCAAATGACACGATTGGCTAAGGCTCATGGGGCGATGGTGTTAGTCGATGGTTGTCAGGCGGTCTCGCATATGCCTGTGGATGTGAGTGCCATAGGGTGTGATTTTTACGTGTTTTCAGGGCATAAATTGTTTGGGCCCACAGGTATTGGTGTCTTGTATTTACAAGATCCACAAAGTTTGGTGCCTTATCAAGGTGGGGGAGGGATGATCGCTCAAGTCGAATATGAGCACAGTACGTATGCACCTGCTCCTTACTGTTTTGAGGCCGGCACCCCACCCATTGCGCAGGCCATTGGTTTGGGCGCAGCGATTGACTATGTGCAATCCCAATCTTGGGAATTCATTCTGGAACATGAACGGAAGCTGCTAGAAGTATTACAGCATGCATTAACCGCATTACCTGAGATGAAGATGATGCCAGCCCCTGCAGATGCGGTGAGTATGGTGGCTTTGCATTCAACACACATTCATCCTCATGATTTGGCCACCATCTTAGATAGCAAAGGGGTGTGCGTTCGTGCAGGGCACCATTGTACCATGCCTCTACACCGGCATTGGGGAGTGCCTGCCACATTGCGGGTGTCTTTGGCATTGTATAATACGTCCCATGATGTGCATCGATTGGTAGAAGCATTACAGTTGGCTGTGGAGCGTTTTTCTCATGTTGGATGATTTATATCAGCAAGTCATTTTAGATCACAATCGTTCTCCGCGTTGTTGTTATGCCATGTCGGAGCCCAGTGATCAAGAACGAGGATACAATCCATTGTGTGGAGATGAGGTGACGGTTTTCGCCTCTTTAAAAGATGGGAATATTGAGGAAATCAGCTTTACCGGTCAAGGTTGTGCAATTTCAATGGCAGCGGCTTCGTTGCTGACTCAAGCCGTGAAAAATTTACCCATTCAAAAAGCCGAAGCATTATTGTTAAATTTCCAATCCCATTTGACCGGCGAAGAAGGAAAAGCGTTGGGACTATTGTCTCCATTAGCAGGGGTGAAGGCCTATCCCATGCGCATCAAGTGTGCAAGTCTAGCAAGCCATGCGCTCTTGGCGATTTTGCGACGTCACCATGAATGATACCTTGGCACACGATATTGTCGGCGCACTGCGCATGGTTTATGATCCCGAGTTGCCTGTCAATATCTACGATTTGGGCTTGATTTACGATATTGATATCACCTCAATTCAAGAACAAGAGACCGTTTCAGGATATGCGGTGTGGGTTAAAATGACATTAACCACACCGGGTTGTCCTGCGGCTGAAGTTCTTCCTCGCCAAGTACAAGAAGCGGTGCAAAGTGTAGAGGGTGTACTAGAGACCCAAGTGGAATTGGTGTGGGATCCGCCTTGGACGCAAGCACGTATGAGTGAGGCCGTAAAATTGCAGTTGGGGTTATTATAACTGTTTCAACTTGTAGATGATCAATAAATAGACAGCAATCTTCTTGCTATGTATCATGATTTATGTTATAAAGGCAGGGTAGGCTCGGCTACGGGGGTGGGGCGTGTCAAAGAAGAAAAAAAGAGAGAAGGCGAAAGTTACTTTGCCGCCGGAGGAGCTGCCTTTGGTCGAGTGGGCGGAGGATGCACGGTGGGTGCTTTCTTACGATGTCCCCAAAATGCCAAGCCGAAAAGGTTATGATTCTCTCGAAAAAACAGCTGAGCTTCTTCAGACGGTAACGTTGATTTTATCTTCTAAGGGGCAAGCGGTCGCAAATTTTTCGATGATATTTGGTTTGATTGCTTTAGGAGTTTCTTTTTATGCTTATCCGGCCTTAAATGCTGATAAAAAAAAACCTTGGCACTGATATCGATTCTGAAGATGAGAAGCATATTCAAAGCATTGAAAAGCTACTGAGTCGTGATAACCTTATTCAAACCGATGAGGTGCAGATCCCTGAGTTACTGCAAAAACAAGAAGAGGCCAGAGTTTTTTTCCCGGTATCAAAAAATGGTGAAGCGTCAAGGGAGGCACAAAAGACTTTGAAAACTTTTAAAGCAGATTATTGCACTTTTGAAGAAAGTTATTTTTATCGTTTTAATTTATCTAAATTATGGTTCTTAGGCTCTAAATTGCTTTTCTTATTGGGTGCATTGATGGAGTTTTCTGCACTACAGGATGAAGATCGCTCTAATTTGGCATGGGAAGGAAGTATCATTCAATTTGTGGGGTTATTGCTTTCTTTCTTGTATCACTTCGATAAAGGGCGCTTTGACCCACATCAACGAAAATGGAATCAAATAAAGATTATTTAAGAAAGCTTGCTTCGGATAGCTTGCTTGTGACCACAAGATCGAATCTTCAAAAAGATTTTGTGCAGCAGCTAGAGAGTTTTGCTAAAGAACCAGGAGGCTTAGCAGCAAGTTATGACGAAAGTGGGCTTAGTATTGAGAATATGGCTTGGGAAATGGCGTTCTCGAGAGGGATTCCACTCATTATACGCTCTTTATTACATTTAGGTTATGACCCTTATCAAGCTCAGGAGAAACACCCTGAACGTTGTGGTATCTGTTCTCTTTACGAGCGACCTGTATTAATATCAGTTTGGTTGTTAGGAGATTTTATCTATCGAGACAAGAGATTCTCAACAGCGAAAGATGGATTCGGTAAGAGTTTATCTGATTATATTTTTCGTGAGGAATCTAGCTCCTTCCAAAGAAGAGCAGAATTTATATATAAAAAAGTTAAGCCCTATTATTTAGAGTATTGTCAGTTGAAAGATTCCTTAATCCAGTTTTTACAAGGAGATCAAAAACAAAAATTTGGTATAGAGGGTGTAGTGCAGGAAATGCGCTTACGTTTTTCTTTGGTTGGTTTTTTAGGGGAGATGAGTCAAGATTTCTGGATCATTAAAAATCTGTACCCACCATATCCGGATAACCCTTGTGCCTCTGCTTTTTTCACCACTTGGGGTCAGGATGTTGTCCAGATCGCTAATTTTTTTCAAGCCGAATGTTATCGCGAAATGCAAAGGACTTTAGATTGTTTTGAACAATTTTCTCAAAAGTGCCTCAAGGAAGCTTTATTAGATAATAATGCGTTGAAGGCAGTTGAACAATGGGTGCAAGATATTTTAGATAATTGGATGAAGGTGTACGAACTACTAAAGGTTCTTGTAGATGATAAATTTAATGATTCTTATTACGTCAAACATAGAGAAGACTTTTTTTATGGATTTTTAACTGAAGATTCAGATAGTTATAAATATTATTTGTTTTATGATGTGTTGCAATATATTGATTGGTGTCGTGTATTAAATAATCATATAAACACTTATCTAGCGATTTGTCTTGATGGAGAAAGTGCACATACATTAGGTAGTAGCGCGCAATTGCAACATTTTTTAATGCTTTTCCGTCATATGTTGTCATTTACAAAAGAGCCTCAATTAAAAGCCTTATTGCTTTCATTGTCTTCACAGGATTTTTCTTTAGAAACGAAGATTAAAAAAATATCTAAAAAAGTGCAGAGTAGCAAGCGTACTGATGGAATTAGTTTATACGAAAAAGAGTCAGAAACTGTTCCTTTAAGGTTTTATCCAGAATTAAATTGCTTGCTACTCAAGGGAGTAGAATTGTTCAAAAGTTACATCAAAGAAAAAGCATCTTTTCATGCTGATTTTTTAGAACAAGTAGAGATTTGGTATCAATTATGGGTCGAGTCAAAATCGATGATAGATGAAGAGGGAATGGCTTTCTGTTCGAGTGGGATTAAAGCATGGGAGAAAAATTTTGACCAAGCGTCTCAACCTTTTTTGAGGATGTACGATCGAGCATGGAGTTTGCTTTCTAAATCAAAGGGCGTGGAAGACTTGTTGTCTGCATTGCCTTTATTATTAGAGGGTGATGATGTTCGTGCTTTTTGGCAATTGCAGCGTGCGATACGTTTCCAGATAGGAGATACTTCGAGCTGGAGTGGTGAGACTGGAGATGATCTTGAGCATCATTGTAAGGAGGTGCTCAAAGAGGCTTCTTATCATGCAGTCTTGCATCATTCCCTGCAGTACTGGCGCTTTACAGAGCAGTTGTCAGATTTAGAAAGAAAAACGGTTCGCTGGGATGTCAAGGCAAGAGTTGAAAAAATTTGTTTGCATTTACATTTAACCCGATGGATATTACCTTTGCTTAGTCAATTGGGCGCGTTTTACGAAAAAGAACCCCTTTGGATGCAAAGCATAAAATATCGAGTGAACCTAGAATTTTTTGTGGGATTATTTCAATCACATTTTTCAAAAGCTACGCAGTTATTATCCTCTTTTGAGCAATTTTTGATGGGGCAAGCGTTTTCTGTAGAAGAGATGAATGCATTGAGGCAAGAGGTGGAACGTTTAAATATGGTTTTCAAGAGGATGGTGACGGCTTGTCAAAAAGTGATTTCTCAAGCGCAGTGGTCTTCTTTTGAAGTGGGAATATTGAATGTAGGAAATTGGGAGCAGCGTATTTCAAATTTACCGAAGCTGGTGGGCAGTAGACCAAAAGTAGGATTTTTTCAAACGGTGGGAAGTTGGTTATTCTCATCTGCCCCCAAAATTAATCCAAAATCTGATGCCATTACAGCATCAGTTCCCCAAGCGAGTACTTATTTTTTTCGTCCACGTTCTGCGAGTCAAGAGGAGATCCTTCAGCGTGCGAAAACGAGTCGAGGAGCCTTGTTGTCCTTTTATGAAGGGGAGGAGAAGGAGGATGCGCCACTGGCTTCTTCTGCGAAAAAAAGTTAAACGCCCCCTGTCAGCCCCGCATACGTCTCCTGTCACCCACGCAAAAGAGGCTGGAAAACAGCCCCAATGATGCCGGCTAGGCGAGCCGA
>CAYGKN010000001.1:0-47923 GCA_964350565.1 uncultured Gammaproteobacteria bacterium | reverse complement strand
AATCAAGAACCCCTTATTCAAAAATTAAAATCGATTTTATCTGAGAAAACGGGTTATCCCGAAGACATGTTGGAATTGAATATGCATTTGGAATCGGATTTGGGGGTGGATTCAATCAAGCGTGTAGAAATTCTGGCTGCGGTGCAAGAGCAATGTGAGGGGTTGCCGGAAGTGGATCCGATGGAGATGGCTACACTCAACACCTTACAAGAGATTATTGATTATTTAAGTCGGGATGCAGGGGCAGTTTCTATTCCTTCAGTCGCTGAAAAAGCACCGAGCATGGGGGTGAATCAACAGACTTTGGTGATTCAACTGAAATCCATTTTATCAGAGAAAACCGGTTACCCTGAAGATATGCTCGAAGTGAATATGCATTTAGAATCCGACTTAGGTGTGGATTCTATTAAGCGTGTAGAAATTCTAGCCGCAGTGCAAGATCAGTGTGAAGGTTTGCCAGAAGTGGATCCGATGGAGATGGCCACACTCAATACCCTACAAGAAATTATTGATTATTTAAGTCGGGATGAGGGGGAAGTTTCGACTCCTCCAGTCATGGAGAACGCACCAAGCGTGGGGGTGAATCAAGAGACTTTGGTGGCTCAACTGAAATCGATTCTGGCGGAAAAAACGGGTTACCCGGAAGACATGTTGGAATTGAATATGCATTTAGAATCGGACTTGGGAGTGGATTCGATCAAGCGTGTAGAAATTCTAGCCGCGGTGCAAGAGCAGTGTGAAGGCCTACCAGAAGTGGATCCGATGGAGATGGCCACGCTCAATACCCTGCAAGAGATCATTGATTATTTGAGTCGAGATGCACAAGTGGGAGGCAGTGCTGTCTCAAGCATCTCTCAATCCACTCCAAGCACAGTCAAAGAGAGTGATCAAAGTGTGGGTTATTTGGCAGAATTGGTGCCCATCCATTATGTCAAAGAAGTGCCCAAGTATTTCGACGCATCGGCATTGATTCATATTATTCCGGATGATTTAGAAGTCTCTTTGAAATTACAGAGTGCATTGCAGTCTGCGAATTATTCAGTGAAGTTATCTTCCACTTTGCCAGAAAATGCACAGAATGTGATTAGTCTGTTTGGATTAAATCGTGTGGATAATTTGTTGGAATTGTCAAAACTCATGCAAGCCCATTTTGCCCTACTGGATCACTTTCAATCGCACCCTGGAAAAATGTGGCTGTGTGTTTTAGATAGCAATGGTTCAATTTCTGCAAATCCTTCTGCTCGATCGGGGCTCTCGAATGTCAATGGGTTAATCAAAGTGGCCAAACAAGAATGGCCACACATGAGCATTAAATCATTAGATATTGCGGCTAGACGACATACCTCTTTGCAAATTTCTGCATTCATTTTAGAAGAGCTGCAACATGGAGGGGACGTGAGCGACATTATGATTCGTAACGGTGTGCGTTATCAGCTGCAGTTTTCTCAAATCACGCATAAAGAAAAAGCCGAGACGACGAATGGATGATGTTGATTTTCAAAAACAAGTGATTCCTTTGAGCGTGGAAGATTGGGAGATTATCCATAGTCATGAAATGAAATCCAAGTTGGTGATCCCGATTTGCTTGCTGGCGGATTGGGTGTTGAGATATTTTGAGTGCGGCGTGATTGAACATATGAAAGTCAAGAAAGGAATCGTATTAGAATCTGACTTTTCTGAAAATGATCTCTGTGTTCAGGTGAAAGGGAATCAATTTGAGATTTTTTATCGTGACCACAGTGCAATGGAAGGTCAGTGGTGTAATCAAGACAATCAAGAGAGTTTGGTGCATAAATTGCGTGTGGACAAAGACACTCAGTTAGACAACATCAGTGAACTCTATGAGAAGATATTATTCCATGAAAATAAGTTAAAAGTCCTAAAAAGAGTGACA
This sequence comes from uncultured Gammaproteobacteria bacterium, assembly GCA_964350565.1. Classification (GTDB taxonomy): domain Bacteria; phylum Pseudomonadota; class Gammaproteobacteria; order CAYGKN01; family CAYGKN01; genus CAYGKN01. The sequence continues at coordinate 46,029 of CAYGKN010000001.1, read as the reverse complement.
TTGAGAGATCCTCAGCATGCCAGTGGTTTTTTATTCTCTAAAGGGTTGAGTTCACGTTCTCGTGTGGCTTTATTAGATGGCGGTTTGCAGTTACTGTCTGTATGGATTGCCAAAGAGAAGGGGGTGCTTCAATTGCCCACAGGCTTTGAGAAACTATCCATCTATCATCCCATTCCTCATTTGTGTCAAGTGGATGTGCATGTTGTTGAGAGTGGCAAAATCAAAACCATTGCAGATATACACTTCTTTGCAGGGGACATCTTGGTGGCCATCTTTCATCAAGTGTCTATGTTTTTCTCACCATTACTCAACCCGGTGATGCTATGACAGACTCTTGGAATATTGCGATAGTCGGTTATGGTTGTGTGGCTCCGGGAGCGGGAAATGCCGCCCAATTGTGGAAAAACACGATAAAAAATCGCATTGCCATTCGAGAAGTTACAGAAAAAGATTGGCAGATCCCAGGGGAAAGTTTATTGGCGGAATCTTTAAAAGGAGATCGTATTGTTAGCAATCGTGCAGGCGTGGTGAGAGAGTTTTTCTTAGATGAGCAATGGTTGCCGATTCAAGTGCGGAATTTGCGTTATCTAGATAGAGGAGTGCATTGGGTGATTGCCAGTGCTCAAGAAGCTTTTGCTCGGGCCAAGATGAGAATAGAAAAACCGATGAGAGGAGGGGTCATTTTAGGGAATTTAAGCTATCCCAATTATGGGCTCTACCAGGTTGTGGAGCAGTATTGGTTGAATGCCATTCAGAATCGCCCCTTATTCTTGCCCAAACATCAAGAAAATCGTTTCATGTCGCATCAGGCAGCGAATATATTGGCGACTGCATATCAATGTGAATTGGGAGGTTATGCATTAGATGCCGCTTGTGCATCTTCTTTTTATGCCATTCACAATGCCTGTTTAAAATTATTGTCAGAAGAAGCTGATATGATGTTGGCGGGTGGATTGAATAGCTCGCATATGTTGGGTTTGCATTTGGGTTTTAATGCATTGGGGGCTTTGAGTCAAAAAGGGTATAGTACGCCTTTTTCAACGAAAGCCGATGGCTTAGTGCCAGGTCATGGGGCCAACGTATTTATCTTGAAACGTCTAGAAGATGCCGTTAGCAATGCAGATCCAATTTATGGAGTGATTCATGGCATTGGTTTGGCCAATGATGGGAATGCTGGTGGATTATTGCCTCCAGACAAACAGGGTGAAATCAAAGCCATTGAATTGGGTCTTTCTCATAGTGGGGTCTCTCCCAAAGATATTGACTGGATTGAATGCCACGCGACCAGCACGGTCAAGGGAGACGTGACAGAAATTGAATCGTTATTGACTGCTTATCATGGGAATCCCATCACCATTGGGGCACTCAAAGCCAACATTGGGCATTGTCTAACAGCTGCTGCAGGCATTGGGTTGTGTCGAACACTAGAGGCCATGAGGGCAGGCGTGTATCCATCTACGCCTTTTGTGAAAGACAGCCCCATTGAGCCGCTGCAATCTGGGGATTTTGTGGTGTTAGAGAGCCCAAAGCCTTGGGAGAGTTCAGGCATTCGTTTTGCTGCTTTAAACGCCTTTGGTTTTGGGGGTAATAACTCTCATATGATTCTCTCTTCATTTGAAGCGTCATTGGTCAAACCCAGAAGAAAAAATATGCAGACGGTGAATGCCTCTATCAAAGAGCAAGCGGTGTTAAAGGGGCATTTAACCCAGGTGAGATTGAATTTAAAAATCAATCGATTTCCACCTTTGGCGTTGAATCAATGTTCGGATCAACAATTGATTCTCTTAAAATTATCTGAAAAGCATGAAGACTTATTAAAGCAGTATCCGATTGGTCGAGTGGCGGTGTTGATTGGAATGCAGTGTGATTTGGATGTCAGTCGTTATATTTTTCGAGTGAAGTCACGCATTCATCAATGGTTGTCTGATGAACTAGAGAGAGACAGACTCTTTCCAGGGGCGACTTTGGATGCCGCTTTAGGGAACATGCCGAATTTATTGGCCAATCGCATTCAATTTCTCAATAATTTGCAAGCACCGGGTTATGCCATTTCTGCGGGGGAAGACTCGCTGAGGGTGGCTTTTGAAGTGGCCAAAGATATGATGCAAGCCCATCAAATTGATGCAGCATTGGTGGGAGCGGTGGAAGCTGCCTCGACGTCTTTGGATGAGCAGATTTATCGCTCTAGTTTGGGCTATGGAAGTAGACCCATCGATGAAGGGGTATTATTTTTGATAGAAAAAGATGAGCAAGGGGCATTGTTTCCTTTGCCTGAGTGTCAATCTTCCACGATGGAGAGTAATTATTTGGTGAATGCCGCGTTATTGAAGTGGATTCAGAGCCATGCATGTTCAAGTGTTTCAGGTTAGGGAGGAAGGAGATGAATCAAAATTCAGTGGAATTTAAGTTGCACGAGGAGCCTGTGGTGAAAGGGGAACTCTATGCCGACTATCCTGGCCCTAAATTTTTCAGAAAGGATTTGGAGCAATTGGCCTCTGGAAATATTTCTGAATTGTTTGGCAAAGAGTTTGTTTCTCAGGATGCTTATCATCGTCAGGTGAGAATGCCCATGCCGCCCTTGTTATTGGCAGACAGGGTGTTGGGGATTCAAGGTGAGCCTTGCAGCATGAAAACAGGCACCATTTGGACAGAAACGGATGTGGATGCGAATGCCTGGTATACCGTGGCCAATCGCATGCCGGCTGGGGTGGTGATTGAATCGGGACAAGCCGATTTATTGTTAATTTCCTGGTTGGGTGTGGATGTTTTGCATAACAAGGATGAGCGTGTCTATCGTCTGCTGGGTTGTGAGTTGTCTTATCATCAGGACTTACCCAAAGCAGGCAGTACGTTGCATTATAAAATTAATATTGATGGCCATGCCAATCATGGAGATGTGAGGTTATTTTTCTTCAATTACCAGTGTTGGTGTGATGGAGAGTTATTATTGACTGTCAAAAATGGTCAGGCGGGTTTTTTTACGAATGAAGAATTGGACCATTCTCAAGGGGTGATATGGGATTCCAAAGACGAAAAAGTGGTGGATGCACAGCCATTGGCAAGTGAAGTTCGTGAAGTTGCAAGTCAATTTCCCAAAGAGGCGATAGCACATTATTATCGTGGAGATTTGTATGGATGTTTTGGGGAAGGTTATGAATTTCTAGCCACCCATACGAGAACGCCAACCTTGTCAAAATCAGAAATGGGATTTTGGGATCAAGTGGAAGTGCTCGATCTCAACGGTGGACCTTGGGGAAGAGGGTTTGCAAGAGCCACTCAGCCGATTGCAGCAGCAGACTGGTTTTTTATTGGGCACTTTAAGAATGATCCCTGTATGCCAGGGACGTTAATGGTTGAAGCTGGATTGCAGTTGATGGCATTTTATCTGACTGCGATGGGATTGACTTTTAAAAGAGATGGATGGCGTTTTCAGCCGCTTCAAGATCAATTCTACAAAGTGATTTGTCGGGGGCAGGTGACGCCTAAAACGAAGATGGCGGCCTATGAAATCATGGTGGAAGACATTGGAATGAATGACGGCAAGCCTTATATGATTGCGCATTTGATGGGATATTCCGATGGATTGAAATCTTTTTACACGCGCATTGGGATTGAGTTGGTGCCAGATTGGCCCATGGAAGAGTTGTGTTGGAGTGTGGAAAAAACGCATGATGATCGGGCTTGCGATTTAGATGGTTTGCCTTTGAATTACGAGGCCATGTTATCTTGTGCGAATGGACAGCCGACTAAGGGGTTCAACCATTATTATGCACGATTCGATGGTGTGGATCGTGTCGCGCGCTTGCCTGGTCACCCTTATCACTGCGTTTCCCGTATCGAAAAAATAACGGGGCAATTTGGACAAATGAAAACGGGAGAAGCGGTGCATGGGGTATTTGATATCGATGCGAGTGATTGGTATTTTGAAGAATATCGTACACCGGTGATGCCGTTTTCCATTTTATTGGAGGCGAACTTACAGCCTTGTGGATGGTTGGCGAGTTATTCAGGCTGTGCGTTGACTTCTGATAAAATTTTATTGTTTAGGAATCTCGATGGAGAAGCGACGATTCATCGGCATGTCACCCCAGAAGACGATGCATTGAGAACTGAGACCACCATTACGCAACTCTCTTCCTTAAAGGGGATGATTATTACTGGGTTTGAATTAAAATCTTATGTGGAGCAAGAATGTGTTTCCACGATCAAAACGGTGTTTGGGTTCTTTTTAGAGGAAGCCTTTTTAAATCAGCCAGGATTGAATGTGCCTGATGTGGATGCAGATTTGATGGGTCGGGCATCGAATCAATCGGTGAATTGGGCAGATTGGATAGCCTCGAATACGCCTCAGTCCACGTTATTAAAAAAAGATAAGTTGGATTTAATTGAAGTGATTGATGGTCAGTGGGATAAAGAAGGGGTTTATCAAAAAGGGGCCATCCGTGCTTACAGCAGCATTTCTCCGAATGCTTGGTATTTCAAGGCGCATTTTTTCCAAGATCCCGTGATGCCTGGTTCTCTCGGTTTAGAAGCTTTGGTGCAATTGGCACATTATTATTTGCTCGAGCATTGTGAGGAATCAACGCTTGCCGGTAAATATTTGGAGCCCATTGTGTTAGAGCAGCCATTTAAGTGGAAGTATCGAGGGCAGGTGATCCCGACCAATAAAAATGTACAATTGTTATTGCATGTTAAGGAATTGGATCTAGAAAATCAGCGCTTGATTTTTGATGGTTCTTTTTGGGTCGAGAAAAAGCGGATTTATGAAGTCTGGGATATGGGTGTGGCGCTACATGAAAGAGATTAGGCATGTACTTGACCCCCATAAAGAGCCTTGGATTTTAGATCACTGTCCGACTTACACACGGCCTTCTTTGCCTATGATGAGTTGGTTGTGTTGGTTGCAGGAAGCTTTTGATGGTTATGAAGGTGCCATTCGACTCCATGGAGGGATGGTGGTGGGTTGGTTACTCTGTGATAAGCCTTGTGAGTATCGATTGTCTTTCGAATCCATCGAGACTTCTCGGGCCAAAGTATGGGGGGCTTGTCAAGGAAAACGGGTATTTTTAGGGGGGGAATGTGAATGGGGAGCCGAGCTGGAACTGGATGATTTTCCGGTTTTAGAGGGGTTGTTGGGTTATGAAAATCGTTATTTGAGTTACTTTCATGGGAAGGCGTTTCAGGTGGCGAGTCATTGGAAGCAAGGTCCTCAGGGCGGCGTGCATGTAGTGCATGGCAATGCCATTTCCAAGCATGTGACGATGGATGCCTTATTGCATGGGATTCCGCACACCACACTCTATCAGTGGGCAAAGGAGGTGCCGGTGAATGGGGTGGCTTATCCGGTGATGATTGAATCGTGTTGGATGCAGTTGCCGTTGGATTTTTCTATCGATTGGGAAGTCCGTACTCGATTATTGTCGTATGACAATGAGAAAAAAACAGCCCGTTTGCGCATACAGGCGAGAGCACAAGAACAGGTGTTGATCGATCTATGTTTGGTAGAAAAGTTGGTCGATTTGGGATTATGGTCTCAAATTCCGCAATATTGTATCCCTGCATTCACTCGAGGAGAAGTCTATTTGCCTGGATTATGGATTACCACTCCGTATGGAAGTGGACGAGGCATTGAAAAAAAAGCTTGGGGGAAATTGGGCTTTTTCCCTCATTTGCTGAAAGATATTTATGGAATTCCCGCAACGAGCAAAAATCAGATGCAACAAGTGTTGGCCAAAGAGTATATGGCTGCTCGTTGTGGCGTGGGTTTTAACTCAGTGAGTTTTTCTGAAGATGAGGGGCTAGCGGATTATGCTTCAGGGAGTTGTGCGTTGCAGTTTTATGAAGAAGCTGGATGGTATGTGGTGACGGAGCAGTGAGGCTCAGTGAGGGCACTTGCGTGTGGCGTGTTGCTGAGGGGTGCGAGGGGCGGAGGGTTGCCTGGTGCTGAGGGTTGCCTGTTGCCCTGAGGGTTGCCTGTTGCTGAGGGTTGCTGTCATTCCCGCGAAAGCGGGAATCCTCGGTTCAGGCAAGTCCCCCGCTTTTGCGGGGGTGACTAGGCGGGCAGGGGTGCCATCCGAGAAAGTCCAAAGCTCACATGTTATGTGTTTATTATGCCTGCGAAGGACGATTATTCCCTGCTGGAGACAATCGATATGCCGCATACGCTACAGCCATCGACAATAACAAAAAAGCCACACTCACAATGCCCGCAGTGCCAGCAGGGGTGACACTAGGAATCCAAGAACCCCATTCTTTGAGCGTGAGCATACTGGCAAAAGCTGCAGCAGCAACAAGAAATGAACTCGCTGCAGCAATTTTTACTGATTTAGAGGAGAAAAATCCTGTTTTTTTAGTGTGGCGGATTCAAATGCGAAGTGCAGCATGCCGACACAGGGGGCTGAGGTTTGGAAGGGCAAATGAGGTCAATGGGGCATTCTGACTAGAATGTGAGTGAATATGAATGACAAACAGTTGACCACAGATGAAAGATTTCACATGGATGAGCTGTTGCGCGATGGGCATTTACAAAGGCTTATCGCGAAGCGACGGGGATCTTCGCCCTCATCGAGCGCGCCTTCCCACCGCCATACACTTCGTGCAGGCAAGGGGGATCAAGCGGTTGTTCATATAAAAGACAAATGGTGATGCAGCTGAATGAGAAGCAAGCGTTAGGTTTTCGCCGGCGTGAAAAAAAAACCCTCTTCTGTACATACCCCATCCACAGAAATATCGTGTGCATCTTGTGGAAGGGGTTCGGGAGAATATTGGCAGGAAAATGCCAGACCAATGAGTCGAGGGCACTGATTTTTCGGCAGGGAATGGAGGGCGCGATCATAGTAGCCCTGTCCGCTTCCCAATCGATTTCCCAGAGCATCGAAAGCAATCAGAGGCATCAACAAGACATCCAGAGAGGCAATATCACATGAAGGATCTGTGATGAGCGGTTCGGGGATCCTGAGGCCATTTTCCTGACGAGGAGGGTGTTTACAATAATGCCATTGGAGTTGATGCTGGGCACAGCGCGGATAGGCCATGAGAAGTCCTTGAGCTTTGAGCGCGTGATGGAGGCGGGTGGTGGGGACTTCTTCAGGTAAATGGGCATATAATCCGATGGATTTTGCTCTGAGAAGCCAGGGTTGCGCCCAAAGATGGTTTTGGATGGTCTCTGCCGCTTGGATTCTTGCCATGGGAGACAGCATTGAGCGTTTTTGTTTAAAATGCAAACGCAGCGATTTTTTTGGGTTCATCAAAGGCCCCGGGCAAGGTCAATACCTGAACCGAAAGGTACAGGTGGGAACAATATGTAGTGCCTCAGGCGTCCTGCATTCAGTCAACGACTGGCAGGCAGGCTCAACAGCACTACAGGGCCGTTCCCCGGCTCGAAACAACGGCTCTGGATTATACCCCGCCCGAGAATCCCATTATCTCAGTTTTGAAAGAGAATCGCAATCATGCGTCTTGTTCAAAAATAAGTTTTGTTGGGTTTAAGGAAACTGTGTATAATGAGCGATTTAGGGGTTTTATGTTGCTTGCGCTTTCACCACTAGATGGCCGTTATCAGGCGGACACAAAGGCTTTGCAGCCGTATTTGTCTGAATATGCCCTCTTTTATTATCGGTTAAAGGTGGAGGTGGAATGGCTCAAAGCATTGGCTTCCATCAAAGCGTTTACGCCGCTCCCAGAATTATCTGCAAAGATGCAACAAGAGCTAGAGTCCATTTTATCTGATTTTGATGAGAATGCTGCGCTATCTATCAAGCAACTGGAGTTGACTACACAGCACGATGTCAAAGCGGTGGAGTATTATTTAAAGCAATGCTTACAACAATCGGTGCATTGGAAACCCTATGTGGAGTTGGTGCATTTTGCATGCACCTCTGAAGATGTCAACAGTTGTGCTTATGGCTTGATGTGGCAACAGGCTTTAGAAAAGGTGTTGTTCGTGTCTCTATCGGCATTATTGGCCCAGTTGGACGCCTTGGCATTGGAATATGCCCATGTGCCCATGCTTTCTCGTACACATGGACAACCGGCATCGCCAACGACCATGGGCAAAGAGTTTCGGGTGTTCTATGGGCGTTTGTCTGAGTTATACGAGCAACTGCAAGCGATACCTCAGCGAGGCAAGTATAGTGGTGCCACTGGAAATTTTAGTGCGCATCAAGTGGTATTTTCTGAGTTGAATTGGCTGCAGATCAGTCGGGATTTTGTAGAGGGATTGGGATTGCGCTGGCAGGGGTGCAGCACGCAGATTGAACCGCATGACACCATTGCACAAACACTGCATCTGTTGGCTCAAGTCAACAGTGTAGGTGTGGATTTGGCGCGCGATATGTGGGGGTATATCAGTTTGGGGTATTTTCAATTGCGCATTGATAAGGGGAGTGTGGGCTCATCCACTATGCCGCATAAAGTCAATCCCATTCGTTTCGAAAATGCAGAGGGGAACTTTCATTTAAGTTCCATGTTGGCGAATGGATTGGCTCAACAGCTTCCCCTCTCGCGTTTTCAACGAGATTTGGTAGATTCTACCCTCTTGCGCAATGTGGGTGTGGCCATGGCGCATCATGAGTTGGGATTACAGAGTTTGAACCGTGGATTAAAACAAATCCATCTTAATGCGCAAGTGTTAGCAACGGAGCTGGATGCCCATTGGGAAGTATTGGCAGAGCCTATTCAAACCATCCTGCGTCTTCATGGGGTAGAAATGCCTTATGAGATTTTAAAAGCTTATACTCAAGGTCGTCAGTGCACTAGGGAGGATATTCATGAATTGATTGAGGGGTTATCGATCAATGCTGAGCTTAAAGAACGATTGAAAGCATTGAGGCCAGCGAATTACATTGGATTGGCAACACAAATTGCTAAGGAAAAGTGAATTCTGTGTAAACGATTATCTAATTTAGACCAGGGACTGGGGGTAAAATGGGCTTAGCAGTGGTAAAAGCTCCAGATTCGAACGTGCTTACGCGATGAGGATTATTTTCCAACTCATTTTTAAATACCCCCCTTGTCCAAGTTTTCAAATGTTTGCGATCCTCTTTGGAAAGTTTGACCTTAGAAAATTTTCTTGTTCCTGGCTCATGAAGCCAGAGAGCAAGGCCTTTGTAGCTATCTGGATCTATGCCATCAATTTTTTCGCCCTTCATGCTAATGTAAAAAATAGCTTTGGGGTTAACTTGATGCTGATTTCCCTGAGAGGTTGGAAGACCTATGGCGTTAGTGATGTGATCACTCATTGCTCCCTGGCAAGAATTACAAGGCGGTTCACGACCTATCAGTGTGAGTACATCATTTTTGTCAGTAAATCGAATGGCTCCCAATGCCTTGGGTTCTGTGTGGGCAGCTACTTGATTCCTATTTCCAGGGCCCAGTCCCGATTCTATTCCAATGGCGAAATTATCACCAGTAGAAGAGTTTTGCCCAACAGCAACTAATCGATGCCCTGAAACAGCAGTGCTGAGCCATTGATGAGAAAAATTGGGCGTGAATTTAACAGCACGTTCAGAAGCCTTTGCTGCCTGTGTGAGCGAATTAGGAAGCTTGGTTTTCTTTGCTGCGGTTGCTTTTTTAATTCCTCCTTGAGGTTTAGCAATAGAAGGCTTTGAAGAAGCTTTCTTTTTCGAAGTATTTGACAAGCCCTGAGTATAGTTTAGAGGTGAAGATCTCCGACTGCGAGCGGTTCGAGAGAAGAAGTCCAAAACCTCAACATCTCCATTCCAGTCTACTAAGGTCCCTGGATTGTTATGAACAAAATCGTAAGAATTGAGTCCATCCACCAAACCTGCTGGATCAGGATTCAACCAGCGAGCAAGGTGAGGATCATAATAGCGATCACCATAGTAATAAGAGCCACTGCCATCTTGTTCCTTGCTTGAATATTGATAGCCTTGTCGTGCCAAGTAATGCGGATCACGGCTCAATGAAAACGACATGCTTCCGTAGGCTGAGTATTCTCGATAAGTTTGTATGGCGCCTAACTTATCGGTATCTATACGTACTGAGCCTAGATGATCAATCAGGTGATATTGGGATTCATAAGCAGGGTTTTGTGGTGTGGGTTTTCCTTCCACCTCTAATCCCAGATCATCTTTGGTCCAGCAGTATAGGGTACCCAGTAATCCCAGTGGAGTCTGTAAGTGATAGCGATAACATTCCAATACCAGAGAAGGCTGCCATTTATCGCTTGCTCGATAAATACGCTTTCGTTGATAATTACCTAAATAAATTTCTTCGATAGTTTCAGTGCTATTATCTATTGGATGTTGCCACACTTTATATTGCCGGTTTTGATATCGAGGAAGAGTTGGATCATTCTCAGAAGATTGAGCGCCAAAAAAACTCGGTGAATAACGTGATAAGCTGGGGTAAGTCAATTGGGTTTGCTCATGATCACTGGTTTCTTTGGCGTAGCCATAGGTTTCCAAGGCAGCAGTCGTCTCTTTTGCCTCAGTGTTTTTTTGGAATCCGACCAGTCGCCCTTGATAATCCCATTTCCAATTTTCAGTCTCTCCCAATGCGGAAATTTGGCCCCCATCTTCATATTGCACTGCTTTTTTAGAGTCATCAGAACCAGAAAGAGACTCTAAATGATCGGAATCAGCACAAATGGCATAGATGAGTTGCCAAGGCTGGGTGCCCTGGTGAGAAAGGTTTGTGAGATTGTCTCCGTTGTCATAAGTAAATTGGGCAGTGTATGTATTGAATTCCGGTGGGGTTGCTCCTTGCGTAAGATGAGCAGACACTCGGGTATTGATGGGTATTGGCGTGTTTTTTAATTCTAATGCCCCTTGTATGGTCTGCAAATGGTAGAGTGTATTATACCTGCTCAGGATGCTCGCATCTGGCAGATGGATGGGTGTTGTAAAGGGCAATATTTGTGAAGGACGTTGCTCTGCCAACACATTGCCAGTGGGATCATAAGTATATTGCAGTGCAAAAATATCTTCTTTCTTACTATCTTGAGTGCACAAGGTGTTGAGATGACTAGTGCGAGCATCATAGGAAAACTGTGTTTCTAAGCCATTTCCATAAGCAATTTTTTGATAGCGCTGACTGGAATCATAGGTGAGCAGGGGAAGACTCAAGGTGGCAGTTTTTGTGACTTGGAACTGGGCAGTAGCAATCAACCCTAGGCTATTGTATTGGTCTTTTCTGGTGGTGCCTGGCAAGTGTAGTGTGCTATTGCCATCAACTTGCTGTAGCAACACATGCCCAGCAACACTAAATTCTTTGGAAAGAGTGAGGTTCTCACCCTTAGTCGATTTTTCGAGCGCTTTGGGTTGTATGGCAGGATTTAAAGCGCGAATATTGGGCAACATGATGTTCTTTTGTTGTTTAAGACAATGACCATCTAAATTAAATGATAAGTATTGAGTAAGTTGATCGGCAGATCGAATGCTGATCAGTTGGCCACATAAATTTTGATCTCTAGGATCTCCAGAGCTTCCTTCCCACAATTGCTCTCCATAAGTTTTCGATTCAACGGTGGTGAGGTTTTGATTTGTTGCTGTTAAATCCAACACTTGCTCAGATAATACGCGAGAAAAACTGTCGTAACCCCTCACATGTAACCAATGCGCATGAGTATGACGGAAAGGTTGCCCTTCCCGATTCAGTAAAGCATAATGCGGCATTTGCTCTACATCTTCATGACAAACCACTTGTCCTAGTAAATTGTAAGTGAGGACATCGTGTGGTTTAGGAATCCGCGGATCTTGATAACTCAATGTTTGATCCAGCGCATCGTGTGTCATAGAAGTGATCAGTGGCACATAGACATTGGCCTCTTTACTTTCATCATGACGTATTTCAGTGATCGCACAAATTTGTGCTTGAGGATTATAAAATAGCACCAGTGGAGTGTGGGCGTGTTCTTCAGCAAGTTCCGCATTAATGAGTTTTTTCTCTTCTGGAGAGAGCGTAATGGTCGGCAAAGTTTGTGCTAAGGTATCGTTTTCATCATAGAGCAGTTGTGTCCAAGGCGTATATACGGCCTCTCGGACATAGCCTTTGGGGGAGATTTGTTGAATGAGACGAGAACGGGCATCATAAAAATTATATAATGGCGGAAGCAATGCAGCCTGATTTTTTGTATAGACTTCCAGAGAGTCATACTCCCAATCCTCACTCTCATAAGGTAAATAGATGGATAAGATTTGATTGGCAGCACCATATGCTGTCCAACCTGAACTGAGCCAGGTGATTTTATCTTGTTGCTCATGAAGTCGTTTAGTTTGAATTACCTGTTGAGAAGCATCCAAGTATTGCACTGTAGCTTGTATCAAAGCCGATTGGTCGGGTTCAATGGGAGTGAGATTTTTCTCATAACAAAAAGCTTGTAGGGTGAGTACAAAGGGAGGAGAATCTGGGCTAGCTTCACTTTGGTAGTGGTGTAGACTCACCCAATTGCTAAGCGTCGTGGGAAGATCTTTTAACAAATCAGCAAGAGAAACATCCAAAAGGCGTTGCAGCAGCTCAAATCGCAATTCATTTAAAAAATTGGCTAACGACATTTTGTCAGGAATTGGTGGCAATGGATTGCCTAACACCACTTTCCCTAAAGTACCTTGATGAGTGGTGGCGAGCAAGCGTCCGAGTGGATCATGGAGATTTATAGCGGTGTTTTGGTTGTGATCGATAGTATAGCTGGGAAGAAGAGTCTGATAATCATAGTATATTTGTGTAGACCACGCAGAGGGCGAGTTACTCTCCCTCCATAAATACTGCGTCGTTTCAATCAGTCGCATTTGATAACTATCATAGGCTTTTTCAAACTTCCTCCAAAGTTGATCTTCTGCATATTCTTTTTCATCATTGGCCGCTTCAATGTTGAGAGTGCGGCATGGCAATCTAAACGCTTTTTGATAATAACGCACCAGTCCAGGTTTCCACCAGTTGTCTGTTTCATGAATAAAACCTGCTCGCATTAACGGCGTATCTACTTCTTCATCGTTTAATAGCAGAGGCTGATACCACGAAGAAACTTGTTTGTCATCACCCAACAAATCTTCTACATGGTGTACTAAAGGTTGTAGGGTCAAATTGGTGCTGGGATCAAAAATTTGTTTTTGATCGAGGCTGTCCCAATAATAATGCTTGTGACATCGCAAAAGAGCACCCATCAATTGATTAGGGGAAACAGCTTGAATGTTGCTGATGATGGCATCTCGTGGCATGCTCATTTCCAGGTGAAGCAAAGAGGTGAGATCATATTGTGTTCTGGACAGGAGTACAGGAGAAAAAACAAAAGTAGCCAATGGACTTTGAGTCTCTTGTGCAGTTTTTTGGAAATGTTGTTCTTTTTGAAAAAGTGCAAAGTTTGGAGTTTGCTCAGAGAGGATACGTTCGCGTGCGCTCCCTGTTATAGAAAGCTTAGCGTCAAGAGCGTTTAATAAATCAGCCGGAGGATGGGCTCGACCATAGGCAATCTTTAAGGTTTGAGTGGGATGGCAGTCTTCATCCCATTCCAAAACCATTGATCGGGTGATCCGAGATTCAGCTTGTTCGTCGACTTCATCATTGACCTGATCAGCAGAAGCAATGATAAAAGCGCCTTCACTATTCTCATTGCTGTTGAGGAAAATAGAAAAACTGGTTTGCTCCACTTGCAAAGGCTGCTTTTGCGCAACAGCATAAATTTCTTCCCGCAAGCATTGATTGTTCAAAGCCAATAGCGCTTGTTTCTCGAGCTCTGCAGAAATTTTTTGATCTGGGGAGGCAAAAAAAATATTCAAAGGAATGGTATTTCCTAGAGAGTAGTAACACGAATTGTATAGCGATCCTTGACTGTTGAGTGTTTGATTGTTTTCGGCAATCCCCGAACAAAACCAACGCTTGGTGAGTTGTGGAGCTACTGCTTTTCCATCATCTTGGGTATTGGTGATTTCGACATAAGAAAAACCACAAAATTTTCGGTTGGTGGGATCATAGTTTGCTCCATAAAATTCATAGGATTGTGTATGAGTCGATTTAGTGATATGGTCTATTTCTGTGATGGAGCCGACCACAGTCATGGGGAATGGTAAAACGGGGTAAGGGAGTTTGCCTGAGATCTGTGTAGATAAATAATTTTTCATAGAGCTTTGGTAAGTAAACTCAAGCCTCATCCCATTGGTGTTGTTGATACTTTCTAGTAAAAACGCTTTGCAAGGGGATAGTTGTGCATATTGGTGTTGTATGGCATTGACATCCAGTTGTGTTAACCAAAAGTTTGCGTTCCCATTTCCCAGTACATCTACAATCTGAAAACGATCAGAGTCAGTCATGGGGGTAGGAAAAGACACAGAGTGGGGGGATGAAGAAAAACCACTTCCGGTATTCAGATAAATATCGACCCTGTCTGAGTAGAGATACAGTAAATCTGTGGTGCCAGTGCCAGTGACATCGGCCAGGCGAATGCGAGAAGGATTAAATACGCCTTGATAAGCAGGCAATTTCCATTGTAGTGGAGAGGCAAAATTTCCATTGCCGATGTTGGGCCAAACTGTAAATGTATCCTCCTCAATGACCACACGATGGAGTAAACCATCTCCAAATAAAGGGGTAAAATCTCTAAAACTCCATTGATCAGAGGATCCTTCGGGATTTGGTGAGGTATCTGATGAAGGGAAGCACAAATCTTTGGAGTCAAGAAACCCTTTTTCTCCTACATTGGGGTAGAAATAAGGGGTGTCTGTTTGCCAGCAGATGGCATCAGGATAGCCACGCCCACTGACATCTACCCATTCAATCTCTTCTTCAACAGGTGCGTTGGATGGTTGCCAATTCTCCCAAGAAAATTGTTGGAGCGTGGGGTTAGAGCGCAATATATACTGCCCTTGAGTATCGTTGCTCCGATTGAGTAAATGTAATGGTAAGCCATCCCCAAGAGGGATGAGAAGGTTGTCCACACTTAAATCCAGTTGTTGGGGAAAGTCAGGTAGAATGGTTGGAGTTGAAAATCCTCCAAAACCTTTGTTACGCCAAAATAACGGGATCTGTTCTTGTATGCTCAATAGACCTGGAAGCCCTTCCTGATACAAATCAACAAATTGATAATTCATCCCTGGAGAGGCTGCGTTTTCAGGAAATACCAGTGGTGTGAACTGAGGGGGTTCATTTTTTTTATCCTCCCCTTGAGTAAAGAAGGGAGTATAAGAAAAAGAAATCACAGGTTCTTTTTCTAATAGTTGTTCTCCTTTCAGGTTGATACAACGCCCTATAGAGGTAATCTGATCAAGACGAGTCAGGCCATCCGTGTCCGTATAGGAAAAATCCCAGTAATGGACTAAGACATTAGGGATAGCTTCTTCTAAAAAGTGATGTCGAAGCTCTACTCGATAACACAAACGTTGTGTTGCTAATAAAAAGCCTGCGCGATAGTCCAAGGAAATATCTTTTCGCCATTGCGGGGGAGGTGGAGTATAGGTTTCAGTGTTGGAATCAGGGGGGGCATAGCAAAAGTCTATAGAGAAAGCATATTGTTGAGTCTGGTTCTTATCGAAATAATTTCCATATGAAATGCGTTGTGGAGATAAGTAGGGATTCGGATAAGGTGCATTGGGAAAATCAGCATCGCTGCTGTATTCATAGCGAATTTTATTGCCAGCCGCATCCAGAACTTCTCGAAGGTTCCACTGAAAAGTTTGAGTGGGGTTTGAGGGATTTTGGACAACTGCCACGGTGGTATTTTTTTCATCAGCAGGATCGCCAAAGCAATATACCAAACCTTGCTGATTGCGAACCAGCCAAAAGCCTCCTTGATCCTTGGATTGCCAATATTCAATGGTGAGTGGTTGATGAGCACTTCTGGGTTGATAATAGGAGATGGCATAATCAATGCCATCAAGAGTTGCCGTTTTGTTACGATCGCCATTGGGCATAGCGATCAATTCCCCATATTCACTGTGAACAAACCCTTCTTTGAAGGAGGAAGGTGGATCGGTATAATTAGCACAACCAAACACGATGTTTCTTTGAATGTATACCGTGGCATTGATCTCAAATCCTCTTCCCCAGAGAGTTGTGGCGCTTGAAGTCGCATAAATTAAGGCTAGGGTAGGGGTAAGGGCCCGCGCTTGCGTAAAATGTAAGGGATAGAGAAACAGGTTGGGGATAGAGCCTGAGCTATCTCTCAAAGGAGAAGACATATCAGACTCCTGGTGTTTTCATTTCAAGGGAGGAAGCATCAGCAGCAGGGGGAGTGCTGGATGCTGCCGGAGGTCGCCGTGAGCCAGTAAAAAAGTTGGAAGCAACTGAGGGTCTCACGGAAGCCTTCTGAGTAGAGGCAGGGTGCGCAAATTCAAAAGTGAGAACCACATCCTTAATTTTACTATAATCTACCTTGCTGTACTTAGGGTTGACAATGGGGTCATGCTCGAGTGTCCATTTATATTCTTTATCTAGAGACAATCCCTCAAAAGGCAGATAGCGTCGTGTGTCATCTTGCATTTTCATCACTCCTGTTTCACTTCGCCCGGCACTGATAGACATTTGAGTTAACCCCCAAGCTGATGAAGCCTCTGCCTCTGAGAGTGAGAGCCTTAACGCATAATTCTGGAAGGGATTGGAAAGTCCAAGAATGTCCACAGTAAGGCTAGTGAGTTGAGACTCAGATGAGGTAATTGTCAATTTCTCTGTAGTAATTGCATTCGTGGCTAGTTTAGAAAAATCTTCGGCAGTAACGTTACAGTCTTTTGCTAAAGAAATTGACTGTCTCGAAATCAAAAGGCGATTATTTTTAGAGACATAATCATGTTCAATGCTCCTAAGGGCCGATTTCAAAACCTCACTGGATGTCAATCCATTGTTGGACGAGTCCCAAGAAATCCCCTGCACTATACTGGCAGTGGGGTTGCTGCTTAATAAGGAAATTTCTCTATTTTTAGCCTGTTCGGCATAATAAGCAAACGATTTCGCCACTGCAAATGCTGATTGAGCATGCTTTAATAATTCATTACTCATCCAATGGTAAAGTTGCAGGGAGGTGAATCGATTCTGATAAAAAGCCAATACTTTTTTCTGGAAGGCTTCGTCGGCTTTTTGCATCGCTTGTCGCTCAGTGAGCAATTGGCGTTGATTGTTGAGAGATTCCTGTCTGATTTGTAATTCTTCAACTTGAGAGTTCATGATGCTGAGTTGATTTTTCCACTCTTGTTCACGACGCCTATTCATCCCAATTTGACTGGCCAATCCCGCTCCAGTCTGTAAAATTTGAGCGACAGATTGACTGGTGGATGCAGTGAAGCCGGCTACAGCGGAAAGCTCTTTTCCACCAAAACTTACTGACCAAGGGGCATTGACTTCAGGAGCTGCAGCCGCAACAGCTGCCACAGTGCTTGCCACTACACCAAGACTCATAAAAGCTAGACTAGATTTCGTGAGACTCAAAGAATCCCTTTCTTGAGAATTTAACCCATCCTTCAATAAACTATTATAGTAGTCTACTTGGCTGTGTGCATTCTCCAGCTGTATGCTCAATGATTTGGATTCCGTATTCAACGCGTCAATTTCCATTTGAGTTAAATTGCTTGACCAGGCACTGGCAGTAATTTGATATTCAGCCTGCAAGTTAGCCAATTGGCTGGCATCTTGATTTTCCAGTGTAGAGAGCAATCGAGAATTTAAGGCTGATAAATCTGAAGTAAATTCTTTGGCGTAATTAATGAGTACCTCAAAGCGATAAGCGGACAGCATGGAAACAGCATTTCCTATACCGCCTTGCGCTTTATTGCTCACTAAATCTTTGGGAGAAATAGGTGCAGACAAGAGTGGCAGTTGTTGAGATTGCCCCAAAATACTCAAGCCGTGACGAACTTTATAAAGTCTATCAGCGACCTCATCCCATAACCGGGTCAATTGACGATTGGCAGGTACTTTAAAGTAGGTGCCAGTAATGTAATTGTAAGGATATGAAGGTTGCGCTGGTTTTTGACCGGGGATAGGGATGATGACTTCGTCATCATCTTCAGAGGGATTCCTGTTGGGATTGAGGTGAAGCAACTGTGCTGTCGTAAATGTACGGTCGACGATGTTTAACCCTGTTTTTAGTAGAGCCAGTGCGCGCTCCTGTAAAGGCTTACGTTGCTGCAAGAGTTGAACATCACTGTAACCCTGAATACCATTACCGCAGAGGTGAGTGATGAAATCATTGAGCGCGGATAGCTCTGGATAGAGGCCAGGTGCAGTGCTTGTCCCAATGAGATCGCTTAAGGTGCCATTCACGGTGTTTCCGTTGCCATCGGTACCCAATAAATGCCAATCAATATCAGCAGTGAGAACTAATAGCAACTCTGGAGGGGCAGGTGGAGTGGGGAGCGTGTCAAGCATCAATATATTGAGGAAGATGGGCTCATCTGTAGTCGAGATTACCGGGTGGGGTTTAGGTCCAAGTAACTCATCGGCCAATCGATACTGAATCATTGCACTAGCAATGCCCTCCCGAGTATTTTGCGAGAAGAGAGAATCCCCCCAAGCAAGCAACAATTTAATGTATTGAGTGACCACATATTTTTGAAAGGCAGTGATGTGCACTTCAGCCAATCTGAAGGGTTCAAAGCTGTGGTTATGATAGATGTCAAGTACATCTTTGTCACTCAGATATTGTTCCAGATTTTCTGTTGGATCGGCATTCAAAGGAGGAAATAAAAAGGGTGTGACTTTTTCTTCTTTGAGTGCAGCAAAGGCAGGAAGCGTGATCGGATTGATGGGGTTGTATACTCGATGAATCCAGGAGCGAGCCTCTTTAAAATTTTTCTGTTGACAGTGCAATTTTGATAATAGTAATGGCAAGTGAAAGAATAACTCCCAATAATAGGAAGCAAAGCCACTGGCATAGTTAATCGGAAGCTTTTCAGAATTGCCTTGAAGGTGGTCTTTCAGATAAAGAGCACCTGAAAAATCACCACCGCTGCTCGTCATCGAATCTAAACGGTAAGGGGGTAAATCAAGGTTGAGATAGCTGGTACTTCCCCGTCTGGGATCATTTGCTTCAGGAATGGGATTGAGGCCGTCAATGGGATTGTCACATTTCACTTCATTATTTCCTGTCCCCACTGTGTACAATGGTGTCATATAATCAAACTGTTCAAGAAAATTATTTTCTACTGCAGGACCAATCGGTGGTTGTGCTAAAGAAGGACTTAAGGTGACTTGTTGGTATAGCGCATCTATACTGTTGGTCTCTGCTAGATTTAATAAGGAAGGAATGGCATCAGAATTAATGGGGGTCACCACATAAGCTTGTCTATAAAAAGAAGAATCAGAGAAATCACTTTTGTAATCAGGTATGTTGTCAGCCAGAAGGGTTAGCGGAGTTCTAGGTAAAACAAGAAGAGATAAACCTCCTAAATAAACAGCCCCACTATAGTTGGCCAGAAAATCTCTCCCGCTATCTACTGCAGCCTCTTTTGCGTTGATGACATCTACAAATAAAGTATCTTGAGGTAGAATCAGAACTGCCTGATTCATTTCCATCCATTTGGGTTCAGAGCCAGCACTGGGAATATCGGTGTCGATGCGCGGTTTTAGAATATTTAATCCTATTTGTGTATTGATTTTTTTCTCATCTGCATGATTGTCCATCACATAACTATTGGCCATGCTAATCACCTTAGGCTTTCGACTGTAATAAATGAGCGGATCTTTATCACCATTTTTAATTCCCAATGGATTTTTGGCATCATAATATTTTTGCCAATAATTTCCCCATAGACCTGCATCTACTTTAATAAATAGGGAGGAAGAATAATTTATTAAAGGGGCGATAGGGGAAAATGTGAGATTTTGATCAAAATTCACAAAGGATACAGATAAATCCTCTTTAATTTGCCAGTTTAAAATGATTGAAGATTTATAGCCAATCCTAACAGGAAACGATGGTTTTGCATAAAAAGAATCAATGGGATTGTATTCTATGTTAATCAGTTTCTTTCTTGGTTCATATAATGCTTGAACAGTGTAGAGGCTATAGGTGATATAATCATCACTACCCCTTGGAACAGAAACCCCATTAAATTTATCGGGAGAACTGAGGTAGAGGTTTGTCTTATAAGAGCTTTCTTCAATTAGAGTTTGTTGAGGAGACCAGGTTTTGGAGTTTTTTTGATAAACATAGTAGATAGAAAACACGGGAAGAACGTTCGAACTCGCTTCTCCATCTTTTATAGATTGTTGTGTATCAAAACGTGTCTTTACCCAAAAAATAAAGAGGCGATTAAACGCATATACAGTGCTTATAAAGGGAGATGGAATATTGGCATCAATTTTCTGCCAATAGTTATTGCTTGAGAATGGACGAAGCTTATGAGGGTTTTCTCCAATGGTCGGTCCAAAAAATTTACGGCAGTAATACTGGTGTGGGAATTCTTGTGTCCTGGCAATCAAGTAACTTTGTGGAGAGATGCCATCTTCTGGAACCAAAAACATATCCACTGGAACTAATTGAGCAAGAGTTTGCAATTTATCCAAATAGTTCACAAAATTGGTCTGCACACTGGCACTGTCAAGCGTTTGTGTGCTGTTGAGGGCGTTCATCATTTCCTGGTATTCTGGAGAGGCATCAGTGCGCAGCTGGGGATCTAAATAATTTTCAGGGTATAACAGCACTTCGCGATTGGCTTGCCAAACGCGATAGTTCTCCAGCCAGGACCACCAAGATTCAGGGATCACTTCTTTAACTGTGTCGGCATTTATGCCAGAAAGATAAAAAGCTGTTTCTAAGTTGAGTCGGCATCGCTGCAAAAATACTCGTATAGCTTGAGTGCCTTCGTTAACAATCGATGTGTCTTCAGAGCCAGAAACCAATACATCTTGAAGCAAATAATCAGACCAGGCCTCAGCATTGTATAGTGGCAGGTCTGGAGTGGCTAGTGTCGAGATGGCATCATTTAGGAGAGCATCTCGAGATAATTCCAGGATATCCCCAAAAGATTGTCGGTAAGTTTCAGGTAGTTGTCGATAAAAAAATGACAAAATGACGTCAGCGCTATCTGAATAGTGACCATAATAATCGTCAGTGGGGGGGGTGGAAGGAGGTTTTGTATAATCATAAGCGTATACATCTTCAAGTGCTTGACGGTGTTTCAGCAACATACTGACATTATTACTATGAATTTTTTGCATAAAACGGATGGTTGTGTAAGCTTCAAGAAAATAGCTTGCTTTTCCTATAAAAGTGGTCTGTGGGGTGCTTGTGGCGTATGCTGAAAATAATTCTTGGAGTGTGACTACATTAGTGGATAAAAAACTTGCCAGTATATCTAGTGCTTGAGTTTCTGCTTCTGGCGTTGAATTTTCAGTAGATATCACTTTTAAGCAGGCCAGTATGTTCCCGTTACTATCTCCCAACTGCACGGCCAACTCAGTAATTCTTTTTATCACAATTAAATCTCCCACAAACAGCGTAATTGGGGAATCTTGAGTTTGCTGGTTCGAAATGGTTTGCAATAACATAGAAACCCCATCGCTGGTTAGGTGATCTGGGCGTGTATCGCAGGGGATGTTTAGTTTTTTGATGGTGTCTGAGAATCGGTAAATTTCTTGAAGGCTTTGATAGGACAAAGTTTCTCCATCGTTTTCTAAAAATTTCACGATGTCAGGCCGTTTCGAAAAGAATTGATTAAATGACTTTGTAAGCACATCTATATTGAGTTGAAAAGATTGCTTGAGGATGTTGATCATCTGTTCTTGTAAGGTTGGATTTGATGCTGCAACTTCTTTTGCAAGTAATTTTTCTTCACCTTGCTGTGGTGTGTTGATCTCCTGTAGAGAGGTTTGCACTTCTTTAACGAGTGCTGGGTCTAGTGCTTGCTGAGAGTCTATGCCAAGACTAAGAAATCTTGATATTGAAAAATCTATGTTTAAGGATTTTAAAGACTCTGCATACTCAAAAAACGCCTCTAACTGAGCATACAAAGTTTCTGCTGCTTCGATAGTGCTTGCAGAAAATGAAAAGAAGGATTCTCCAAGTCGGTTGTAGTAATCGTTCAGTGTTTCCGAGTTTGAGGATGGTGAGTTAGGCAAATCTGCGGTGATTCGAGAAAAGAAGCCATAAACTTCTAAGCATTCCAAAGAGGAGAGAACCAAGCTTTTTGCGGCAATGGACAGCCATTGTAGTCTTGTGAATAATATTTCAGGAAAGACAAATCCAGCATCTAATCTCCCCCAGGAGAAGAATAGTGGTTTTGCCAGGTAGTACAGGGCATCTAAATCCAAGTTAAACGCCGCACATAATTTAATGGCTAATTGTAAATCAGCAGGATCCAAATTGCAGGAGTCAGGAGTTTGCAGCTTCGCCAGTAAATTTTTCAAGCGTTGTCCTAAATCTTCATTAAATAAGGTAATATCTTCAGCCTGATTATTGAATTTTTCATCAAAATAACAGGAGTCCAGCATCGTCATTTCTGGACTGGCTAAACGGATGTCTGCAAAAGGGAATGCCAGGATCAAAGGGTCATCGATTTGCAGACGTTTTTGTAAGGAAGCCATAGCGCAAAGTAAAGTCATAGGGAATTTTCCGATGGTATAGGCATCAAATGCATCTGGCATCAGCTTAATTATTTGATCTAGGGTTTCATAACTCCAGGAGAGTTTTTGAGCTGCACTGGTAAAAGTGGCAATACGTTGAAACTTTTCGAAGCTAAACTGTGTGATGAGTTCATCATCTTCTCCTGGCGTGAAAGTCATCGGAAATCCGCTGCCATCATGATTAACATAAAATTTTGAAGCATTTCGATAAATTTGAGCTGCTTGTGGTCTTATAATTAAGTCTGTCCATTCTGGATAGCTGAGTGAAAATTGTTTCAACAGATTGGCTATTGGTGCCGATGAGGAGTTTTTTTCATCAACATTCAATTTTTTATAGCGGTCCTCTAGCAGTTTACTGGTTGCTTGAGATAATTGAAATGCTAGCAAATCTTCTGGACTGATGTCTGTGTCTCCTAGCCATAGCAGCCGTTGCTGTGCGGAGCTGATACTTCCAGTCAAATAATTGTTTGTCATTTTTGGGAAGGTGGATTCAATTAACTCGCTGTACGAGAAATTTTTATTATTTTTAAAGCAAGATCGGATTTTTACCCAAGGCAAGAAAATGGGGTTGAGGAATAAATGGGGTTGTGTTGCTCTGTCTCTAAAGTATTGTTCTATGGCGGCATCAGGATCTATTTGGCTATTCGTAAACGAGTCAAAATTCAAGAATTTAATGAGGGCGCGATTGACAATGAGTAACGTGGGAATAAGCTTATCTATGGATTCTTGATTTAATGAGATCTGATACAAATCAGTGCGGCGCTCCAATAAGCGAAAGGCTATAGTTTTTTGTTTTTGAATTGCCACAGTCAGGTTATCTGCTATACGTAGCAAGTCTAAAAAGTAAGCCGCTGGACTGAGCATACTTTGATCTTCTCTGATTGGCGCATAGTCTTGTAATCCAAAAATGGTTTCCATACCTTCAGTGGGGGCGGGGGATGATTCTAATGCAACTTTACTTTCCAGTACCAATGCACTGCTAGCAGCATAAGGAATAGGAGCAGAGATATCTAGCTTAGAAACAGTTTTTTTGGATTTGCGTTTAGACTTCGGTTCCCCATTGAAGGCGCGTGCCTGCAAGTGAGGGTGTTGATTTTGTGTATGTAATAACTTTTTCAAAAAGGCCTTTGCTTTTTTGGGGCCGATATTAAGCGTAGAAGAGCTTTCGAAACAGATGGCTTGTTTCCAGAGTCCCTGTAAGGGCCATGGTAATTTGGTGGGCGTTTTAGACTCGTGTAATTGTTCAGCATAGAGATCTAGGGCATTTGCCTGTCGTGGGTAAAATGCTTGAATCTGAGTAAATAGAAATAAAAATCGATAAATCGTCTTTTTTTGCTGCTCATCCA
The DNA here is from genome assembly GCA_964350565.1 of uncultured Gammaproteobacteria bacterium. GTDB lineage: Bacteria > Pseudomonadota > Gammaproteobacteria > CAYGKN01 > CAYGKN01 > CAYGKN01. The sequence goes on along the minus strand of CAYGKN010000001.1, from coordinate 22,177 downwards.
AGTTTCCCCATGAAAAAATGGAAGTGGGTTGATGCTCACATAAAAAGTCACTGTCTTTAAATTCCTTCATTTCTGGTGGTGCAGAAAGCTCTGAAAAAGTAATTTGCTGGTTTTGACTTAGAAATTGGTTAAGAATGGGCACGTGCACCTCCTTTTAAAGTATTTCTGCGCCTGTAATGGGGCAGGCGGAAGGAATTATGCTTTTTAACGTAACATATTGTAATGCCTTCTTTGGTGGATCGACCTTCTTTCTCGGCTCCCAAGGAGGATTTGTGTGTTTTTTGGTCGTTCCTTGGGATTTTTAATTCGTTTATATTGTTATCGCGGGGAAAGCAAGAGGCTTTTTACGTTTAGAAAGATTCCCGCTTATCACTGGGAAGGATGGTACAGTTAATCCCCATCCGGCAAAAAAGGCCACAAGCAAATGGCCGCAAATAAAATAATGGGCAAAATAGCCAGAGCATGATGATAAGCATTGATGTGATAAGTTCTAGCACCCAGGGCCCAATCTCCTAACCAGAATTTATCTAAAAGGCGACCAATGGTGGGTTGCAGAATGGCGCCCCCGATCATATTTAATCCATTGATGAAACCCAGAGCGGTTCCGGTGACTTCAGGAGTATGAATTTCACGGATTAAGGTGAATGCGATAAAAAATGCACTCCCAAAAAATCCATAAGCAAATAAGAAAAGTGCTTCTATGGTATGAGGCAATGAGGGAGCATAAATGACAGCAGTGAGTGAAACAAATGAACCGATGGCGCCCAATAGCATTGGTTTTTTTCGGCTGCCCGTTCGATCAGAGTATGCACCAAATATGGGAGCCCCGATGAGATAACCTAGAAAAATAAAAGAAACGAGAAAACCCGCAGCATGTCGAGTGTAGTGACTGTGTTCGACTAAAAATGAGGTTCCCCATAGGGAAGCAAACGCTTCTGTGGGGGCGTACATTAATCCTGAGAATAATGCGGTTGACCATGCATAGGGATTGCGGATGATGACATTTAATCCGCGCAGTACCTCGGCAACAGAACTGCTGTTGTGGGTATTTTGGCATTGTCCAGAGGGATATTCCCTGACCCAGAGTGCTATCTGACTCCAGAGTACCAACCCGATGAAAAACAATAACATCAAACTGGATCTCCAGCCTAAATTGTCTACCAGCGTCGATAATATCGTTTCTCCTAAAATCGCACCGAGCATGCCTGCGGCCAAGGTGAGTCCACTGAAAAAGGCAATGCGTTTGGCAGGCAGCCAATTGGACATCAGTTTGAGAGTACTAATGAGAGCGAAGGCAGCACCCATCCCAATGATTAAACGTCCCAATTCGGCGAGGGGAATGGTCAATGCCTTGGCAAAGCACAAACAACCCAATGTGCACAATAGACTAGACACAAACAATAAACGTCTGGCACCAAATCGATCGAGCAACAGACCCACAGGGATTTGCATTCCAGCGTAAGCATAAAAATAAAAGGCACTAATGCGACCAAGAGTTAATGCATCTACTTGAAAGGTTCGCATTAATTCTGGAACCATGACACTGGGGGAGACCTTTAAAAAGAATTGGTAACAATAAAATAATGTTCCCAGCATCCAGATGAAAATTCCACGTTTTAAAATGGTTGGTGTTGTCACAATTTTTCCTTTAACAAACGGTTGACCAATTCAGGATTTGCCCGTCCTTTGGTGGCTTTCATGATTTGTCCTACAAAAAATCCGAATAGTTTTTCTTTACCTTCTCGATATTGGTGTTGTTGAGTGGGATGTTGTGCAATGATTTCATCAATCACTCTCATCAACTCCGAAGTATCTGAGACTTGGCTTAAGCCTTGTGATTCAATCAAGGCATCGACATCGCCAGGAGTTTCCCAGAGTTGCTCAAATAACGCTTTTGCAATTTTTCCGGAAATCTTTCCTTCTTGAATGCGAGAGAGCAAAGTCGATAAACAATCAGAGGGTAGTGGGCACTCTTCAATTGCCAAAGCGTGTTTATTCAGCCAAGCCAATACTTCTGTACTCACCCAATTGCTTACTATTTTCGCCGGTGCACTGGTGCGTTCTAATACCTTTTCAAAGTATTCAGCGAGTGCGGGATCTGCAGTGAGTACGGAGGCATCATAATTATTTAACTCATGTTCATCGATAAAACGCTGTTTTTTCTCCGCGGGCAATTCTGGCAGTGAAGAACGAATGTTTTCTATCCAGGCAGATTCAATATGCACTGGCAATAAATCGGGATCAGAAAAGTAACGATAATCATGAGCATCTTCTTTGCTGCGCATGCTACGTGTTTCATCTTTTGCTGGATCATAGAGTCGCGTTTCTTGTACGATGGTGCCACCATTTTTGATGCATAAAATTTGGCGTTGGGCTTCATAGAGAATGGCACGTTCTACAAAACGAAAGGAATTGATGTTTTTGATTTCTGTTCGAGTGCCCAACACGGTAGTACCTGTGGGGCGTACAGAGACATTGGCATCGACACGAAAAGCGCCCTGCTGCAAATGACCGGTACAAATTTTTAAAGATTTAACGAGTGCGTGTAGCGTTTTTAAATAACGCACCGCCATTTTAGCGCTAGAGAGTGCAGGGGCGCTGACCACTTCCAGCAATGGAATGCCCGCGCGATTTAAATCAATGCCTGAAGCACCGACAAATCCTTCATGCAAAGATTTACCCGCATCTTCTTCTAAATGCGCTCGAACAATCGGAATGACATGAGTGGCACCTTCATCATCCACAATGGAAAGCGTGCCTTCTTTGACAATGGGTTCGTCAAACTGGCTGATTTGATAGCCTTTGGGAAGATCGGGATAAAAATAATTTTTTCTGGCAAATACACTGGCGTGATTGATTTGCGCATCAATGCTTAATCCAAATGCCACGGCCATTCTCAGTGCCTCTTCATTGAGCACTGGCAGTACTCCCGGTAAGCCTAAATCAATGACAGAGGCTTGGGTATTGGGCTTGGCCCCGAAGGTTGTGGGGGAGGAGGAAAATAACTTCGATTGGGTATTTAATTGAACATGGACTTCCAAGCCAATGACAGTTTCAAACTCACTCATGCATTCACTCCCGTGGGTAAACGTTGATGCCAGTCGGTGTGTTGTTGAAATTGATGAACCAGTGCCAAGAGCTTCTCCTCACTAAAATGTCGACCAATCAATTGCAACCCAATCGGCAAGCCTTTTTCATCAAAGCCTGCAGGGAAGGTGATTGCAGGCAGACCTGCTAAATTCACACCGATCGTGAAGCAGTCTTGATAGTACATGGCAATGGGATCCTTAACCGCTCCTTTCAGGAATGCACTGGAGGGGGTTGTGGGAGCAAGCAAATAATCATGCGTATCTAGTGCCTTTAGAAAGGCCTGCTGAATCAAACGGCGAACTTTTTGGGCTTTGGTATAGTGGGCATCAAAGTGTCCTGCAGAGAGGACGTAGGTGCCGATTAAAATGCGACGTTTGACTTCATCTCCAAAACCCTCTGAACGCGTACGGGTGTAGAGATCTTCAAGATTTTCAGGATTGCTACAGCGATACGTATAACGAATGCCATCATAACGCGCTAAGTTACTGCTGGCCTCTGCAGGGGCCAAGACGTAATAAGTTGCCACACTCAACTCATTGTGAGCCACGTTGGCAGGTTGTGCGCTTATCCCCAGGGTATTCAACACATTCAATGCTTCATGGGCCGCTTGATGAATGGTTTTGGTGTGACAGGCATCAAACCAACCCTCTAATATGCCAATTTTCTGATCCTTCACCGATTGGGTCAATCCTTTCAGATAATCGGGCCGATCTCTTTTCACACAGGTCGAATCTCTAGGGTCATAGGTACTCATCAGGTTGAGTAAATGGGCAGCATCTTCTGCATTGGCGGTCATGGGGCCGGCTTGATCGAGACTTGAAGCAAAGGCGACTTGCCCATAACGCGAAATTAATCCGTAAGTGGGTTTAAGACCGGTGATCCCACAAAATGCCGCGGGTTGTCGAATCGAGCCGCCGGTGTCTGTGCCAGTGGCGGCACAAGAGAGACGAGCGGCCATGGCGGCGGCAGAGCCCCCAGAAGATCCCCCCGGTACACAATCCAATTTCCAAGGATTGGAGACACTTCCATAAAAACTGTGCTCGTTGGAAGAACCCATGGCAAATTCATCCATATTGGTTTTGCCCAAGCAAATGGCGCCTGCTGCTTCCAGTTGCTCTACAATATGGGCATTATAGGGGGATTGAAAGGCAGAAAGCATTTTTGAGGCGCAAGTGGTCTGGCCGGTGATCATACAAAAAATATCTTTGTGTAGAATGGGGATCCCTTCTAGGGGGCGCGCGTGTCCAGATGCATAACGTTCTTGGGCTTGTTGTGCTTGTTGATGTGCTGTTTCTTCAAAAGTGGTGATCAAGGCATTGAGTTTGGGGTTGTGTATCGCAATCCTTTCAAGATAATGAGTAATGAGGGTGTTAACCACGTATTCCCCTTGGGAGAGCGCGGATAAGTGTTCAGAGATGGTGCGTTCGTGAAGCATGATTAATTTCCGTCTTGAATGACTTCAGGGACCATGTAGAGCCCCTCTAAGACTTCAGGCGCACTTTGCTGGTTGGCCGTGCGATCGATGGAAGCGCTTTCGCTGACATCTGCTCTGAGGGGTTGAGAGATATCCAGTGGATGGAAGAGGGGAGGTAGATCCCCAACAGGTGCACTCTCCAGTTGAGTGAATATGTCCAGAATAGCGGAGATGCTTTGCTCCATTTTTAAACGAAGCTCGGGAGACTCCAGCTGAATTTTTGCCAATTGTGCCATTTTGGACACCAAGTCGTCAGGATGCATTGTTTAGCCTTCTACAATCGGTTAATATGACCTAGAGCTACATTAACTGAAATTTGGAGCAAGAGTCAATGATAAAAAAATTCCGAGGATTATACTCTAGCGATCTATCTATTGATTTGGGGACGGCGAATACACTCATCAGCATTCGCGATCCCAAGACGGGCCAGATGGTATTGCGTTTAAATGAACCTTCTGTGGCGGCAATTCAGGACAAGGGTTCTCAGCGCCGTGTGATTGCAGTGGGGGTCGATGCTTGGCCGATGTTGGGGCGCACGCCCAGCAACATCACGGCCATTCGTCCATTGAAAGATGGGGTGATTGCAGATTTCTATGTCACAGAAAAAATGCTGCAGCATTTTATTCACAAAGTACATCGCAGTCGTTTTCTTCGACCGAGTCCTCGGGTATTGGTCTGTGTGCCTTGTGGCTCTACACAAGTAGAGCGTCGTGCCATTCGTGAGTCCGCGATGGGGGCAGGTGCTCGAGAAGTGTATCTCATCGAAGAGCCTATGGCTGCCGCCATGGGGGCTGGCTTACCGGTGCATGAAGCCAGCGGTTCGATGGTGGTGGATATCGGTGGGGGAACCACGGAAGTGGCGATTATTTCTTTGAGTGGTATTGTGTATTCTCAATCGGTGCGCATTGGTGGTGATCGTTTCGATGAAGCTATTGTGAATTATGTGCGTCGTCATTATGGCACCCTCATTGGGGAACCGACGGCAGAGCGCATTAAGCGAGAAATTGGTAGTGCATTCCCCAGTTCTGAGGTAGAAGAAATCCAAGTGCGTGGGCGTAATTTATCCGAAGGCATTCCACGTAGTTTTATTCTCAATAGCAATGAAATTCTAGAAGCCTTACAAGAGCCGTTATCGGGTATTGTCGGCGCGGTGCGCGCGGCACTAGAGCAAGCTCCACCAGAATTGGCTGGAGACATTGCTGAGCGTGGTATGGTATTGACTGGTGGTGGAGCGTTGCTCAAGCACTTAGACAAACTCTTGATGGAAGAAACCGGTTTGCCCGTGATTGTTGCAGAAGACCCCCTAACTTGTGTTGCCAGAGGAGGTGGTCGCGCCTTAGAAATGGTGGGTTCAGTCAGTGGGGAATTCTTGTCTACTGAATAATGCGTCGTTTATTCAACCAAGATTGGCGTTACTTTCAGCACGTGGCTTTTTGGTTGTTATTGAATATGTTTTTGGTGCTCACATATCATTGGCAATGGCAAAATCCCGCTAGAAGAGCGCTAGAGTCTATATCCAGGCCCGTCTTAGGTGCGTTGGCATTGCCTGGAGAAATGTGGGATTGGATATTAGACAGCTGGGCGGCTCACGATCTACTGGCGCTGGAGAATCAGCGTCTGCGCTTACAGTCTGTGTTATTGAATGCGAGAGTGCAACAGTTGCAGGCTTTGTTATCTGAATATGAGGCGTTAAAACGGTTGGTGCATGCCTTTAACAGTGAGGTTTCCAAAGTGCATATTGCTCATGTTTTGGGAGTGGTGCCGGGGCTTGAGCAACAAAAGCTGATTATCGATAAAGGATCTAAAGAGGGCGTGGTGTTGGGAACACCGGTGCTCGATGAGGGAGGGGTGTTTGGTCAAGTTACACGGGTTTATCCTCAAACCAGTGAAATTAGCGTGGTGACGAGTATTGCGGTACCTGCGGTCCTCTCCAGGAATGGCTTGAGGTTTATTGCTAGTGGTCGAGGGCGTATGGGTTGGTTGGAAGGCTTATATCTCGCTCAACACAGTGATATTCAGGTGGGAGATGAAGTGCGTACCTCTGGTTTGGATAGCCTATTTCCCTCCGGTTTTCTTTTAGGAAAAGTGTTGAGTATTCGCATGGAGCCTGGGGCGAATTTTCTACATGTCAATATTCTCCCCTCAGCACATCTGGATCGCAGTCGATTCTTGTTACTCTTAGATGATAAGGCGTTAAAGAATATGAGGTTGTTGCGATGAAGCGATTTTTGCCCGTATGGGGTTGGTGTTTCTTGATGCTTTGGACCGTGTTTTCTGCACGTTTTGATCATGTACTGGGATTTCCCAATCCCATCATTTGGCTATTGGTGTTATCGAGTTGGTATGCGGGGGAATTTACCATGTTCTTGTGGGTGCTTTTTGCATTTTTCCTGGATGTGTTTTGTGGAAATATATTGGGTTTGCATGGCTTGTTTCTGATCTCGGCGTTGGCTATTTGTCGCTGGCAAAAACCTCAAATGCAAATGATAGCCCCCATTCAGCAAGGCATGTGGGTGTTCTTACTTGCTGTGGGCTATGAATGTTTGCCCCCTTGGCACTGGTCTTGGTATACCTTGGCGAGCGCAATCTCTACTGGAGCATTGTGGGTGCTCTGGCAGAGTATTTGGCAGAAGTATCAAGCGCCCCCTTGGGCGATGGTGTGAATTTTTTTCACCCCTACCATCGCCGTCGATAGCACCAACAAGCCAGCCCAAGAAAGAAAGCGTGTAACCACCAAAAGCCCAGGATGGAGGGGATGGTGCCGTGTTGGATCCAAGCGCGGGCCATGAATAATCCATTCGCATAACCTAAATAAATCAACAGTGCCAGAGGTAGATTGCCTAACCAGCTGCCACGCCTATTTTTTTGAATGAGACCTAGAGCGGTGATGCTTAAGACGACGAGAGAAATGGGGATCCCTGCACGCCAGTGCCATTGAGCAATGTCGGTGAGTTGATGACCCAGTTGTGAAGTGGGAATGGCATTCGCTTCTCGTTTATTGTTGGGCGGGTCGAGATATAAATGCATGCCCAAGGCATCAAAATGTAGGAGCTCTACCGGAGTAGAAGGAGAGAAGCCTTCATAGCGATTGCCATGCGCTAAGATAAGCGTGTGGTGATGATGGTGTTGATCGTAGTGGAACTTTGCACTTTTTGCGGTGATGATTTGCCAGCTGTGGTGATTTGAGGGGAGTGCAATGAAAATATCTTTCCAGCTGTCTTTTTTGGTGTTGATTTCACGAACGTAAAAAGTGGTTTGATGACCGGGTAGGGTTTGAAAATGCTTGGCCCGAATGAGAGAGAGCCATGTTTCAGTGCCTTGGCGCTTGAGAAATAAATCACGTTGATAAATCCAATGGGGGACTCCATAAAAATTCAACCAAGCCACAAGAGCGGCCAATAGCAAAGTGGGCTTTGCGAGGATCTTTAGAAAATCTCGACCAGACAATCCAAACGATTGCCAAGCCACCAATTCTCCATGCATTTGCTGGCGGTTGAGTAAAATGAGCAAACTCAAATACCATGCCAGAGGCAATAATAATGCCGTTAAATGTGGGAGCTCTAACCAGAGTGCTTGTAGGATCCACAACAGCGCCACTTTGCCATTGCTGGCATCGTTTAAATAACGGATCCATTGGTTGAGAATAAAAAACAATAACAATGCCAACAGCGTTTGTGCCAACAACACAAATAGTGAGGCGTACCAGTCGCGCCCAATGATCCGAAGATCTCTCATCGGTTAGTGAGCTTGTACGGAAGGTTTCGCCTTTGCTACCCGCTTTGCTTTTTTCTTTTTGGGAAACAATGACTGAAATACTTCATCGATAGATTCTACTGGTGTGATGTGCAGTTGCTCAGTAATGTCTTTGGGGATTTCCGATAAATCTTTGACATTGTCTTTAGGGATATACACCTTACGTATTTCTCCACGCACTGCAGCCAATAATTTTTCCTTAAGCCCCCCAATGGCAAGGACCTCCCCACTGAGCGTAATCTCTCCGGTCATGGCTAGATTGCTAGCCACAGGTTTTTCTGTGAGGGCTGAAATTAACGCGGTGCAAATGCCAATGCCTGCACTGGGACCATCTTTGGGGATCGCTCCCTCAGGAACATGAATATGTACATCATGCTTTTCATAAAAACCAGGAGAAAGACCAAACTCTTTGGCATGCTTGCGTGCCACAGTCCAAGCGGCTTTAATGGATTCTTGCATCACCTCTCCCAAAGAACCCGTGCTCTCAATTTTACCTTTGCCATCGATTAGGGCGACCTCTAGTGTGAGCAACTCTCCACCACTGCCAGTCCAGGCGAGACCGGTGACCTGCCCAATATGAGACTCACCTTTTTTCTGACCATAACGATAAGGAGGGATCCCCAAATAGGTGTTTAAATTATTTTTATCGATGGTGATGGGTAAAGGGTGCGGATCTTTTTGCTGGCGATAGACCACTTTTCTAGCGATTTTCGCCAGTGATCTATCAAGCGCTCTCACACCGGCCTCACGTGTGTAGGTGCGGATGAGCTCAATGAGGGCATCATCGGTGATGAACAATTCTTTATTCTTGATGCCATTCAGTTCACATTGCTTCTTGATCAAATACTCTTTGGCAATGTGTTTTTTTTCATGCTCGGTGTAGCCGGGAATGCGAATGATTTCCATGCGATCCAAAAGCGCAGGAGGAAGATTTTCGGTATTGGCGGTGGCTAAGAACATGACGTGAGAGAGATCATAATCCACCTCTAGAAAATGATCATTGAAAGTGTGGTTTTGCTCTGGATCCAAAACCTCTAAAAGAGCGGAGGCTGGATCGCCCCGAAAATCCATCGACATTTTATCGACTTCATCCAATAAAAATAAGGGATTATTCGCACCTGCTTTAGTGAGTTTCTGTATGATTTTCCCTGGCATGGCACCAAGATAAGTGCGTCGATGACCTCTAATTTCTGCTTCATCTCTCACGCCACCTAGAGCAACACGCACATAAGGACGCCCTGTGGCTTTGGCAATGGAGGCTGCCAGAGAAGTTTTTCCCACACCGGGTGGACCCACAAGACATAGAAGTTGGGATTTTACTTTCTTGACCCGCTGTTGAACGGCTAGGTATTCTAGAATGCGTTCTTTTACTTTTTCTAAGCCATAGTGCTCAGCATCTAAAATCGCTTCTGCCTTGTTGAGATCTTTATTGATGCGAGAATGTTTCGACCAGGGAAGCTCAAGAAGAGTTTCGATATAATTGCGGCAGATGTGAGCCTCTGCAGAAATAGGAGACATTTGTCTGAGTTTTTTTAACTCAGATAAACATTTTTCTTTGGCTTCGTGAGAACATTTCTTTTTGATGATCCGTTGATGAAAATTCTCAATTTCATCAATTTCTTCATCTTCACCCAATTCTTTTTTGAGGGCATGAATTTGCTCGCGCAAATAATAATCTCGATGATGTTTTTCTGCTTTGCTTTTAATATCTTGTCGAATATTTTGCTCGATTTCTAATCGTTCAATTTCTCCGGCCAACATCATCAAAAGTAAACGCGCGCGTTGACTCAAATTCACCTCTTTTAATAAGTCGTATTTTTTTTCAATGGAAAGTGGTAGTTGTGTGGCAATGCTGTCGATCAACAGGGTGAGATCCTCAATATTTTTTAGGGTTCGACTAATTTCATTAGGAATTTTTTTGTAGAGATCTAGAAATATAGAGAAACACTCATGGATATTGTTAATTAAGGCACGCAGCTCATGTGAGGCTCGAACCGGCTCATCTTGAAAAAATGTGATTTCAGCAGCCAAGTACCCATTTGCAGATGTCGATTCAGGTTGTGTTGAAGCAATTTCTCCGCGGTGATCGACATCCACCAACACTTTTAAGGTTTCATCAGGGAGTTGGAGCAGTTGAAGGATTTTGGCTCGGGTGCCCACAGGATAGAGATCGGATAAGGTGGGATCTAGCAATTCGGGTTCGAATTGCGTGGCTAGAAAAATATATCCCCGATTTTCTTCAGCCACCCTTAAGGCAGCCATAGAAGCCTCTCGGGCCACAAACAGTGGAATGATGGTACCAGGGAAGGGAATGGTGTCTCGCAGAGGTAGAATGGGTAGGGTACTAGGTTTAGGGGTGATCTTTTTTCTCGTCATTAGGACTCTCTAGTTTTTTGCTTAGGGGTGTCTTCTTCAAAAATCATCAATGGAGGGGTGTTTTCAAGCACTGTAGACGCATCGATGATGACTTGTTTTAAGTGGGGTTGGGAAGGCGCTGTGTACATGACATCGAGCAACAAGTTCTCAACGATGGATCGCAATCCACGGGCTCCTGTTTTGCGTTCATAACCTTTTTTGGCAATGGCGCCAATGGCTTCATCTTTGAAAATTAATTCCACATCTTCAAGATCCATCAGGGCGATGTATTGTTTTAACAAGGCATTTTTAGGCTCTACTAAAATTCGGGCCAATGCGGCTTCATCTAAATCTTCCAGAGTGGCAATTACCGGCAATCGTCCTACCAACTCAGGGATTAAACCGAACTTTACCAGATCATCGGGCTCTACAGACTCAAACAATGTACTCAGTTTCTTCGTGTCTTTTCCACTGATCACGTCTGCAGTGAATCCAATGCTGCTGGTATCCAGACGTGCACGAATGACTCTGTCTAAACCGGAAAAAGCGCCCCCACAGATAAATAAGATATTGCTGGTATCAACCTGTAAGCAGTCTTGCTGAGGATGCTTGCGCCCTCCTTGGGGGGGCACAGAGGCAACCGTGCCTTCGATGAGTTTGAGCAAGGCTTGCTGAACACCCTCACCAGAGACGTCTCTGGTGATAGAGGGGTTTTCAGATTTTCTTGTGATTTTATCGATTTCATCAATGTAGATGATGCCGCGCTGGGCTTTTTCTACATCATAATCACATTTTTGTAAAAGTTTTTGAATGATATTTTCTACATCTTCTCCCACATAGCCAGCCTCTGTCAGTGTGGTGGCATCGGCAATAGCCAAAGGCACATTTAGCATGCGTGCTAAGGTTTGAGCGAGTAAGGTTTTTCCACTCCCGGTTGGACCAATCAACAAAATATTACTTTTAGCGACTTCTACTTCTTTGAAGGTGTGGTAGATGCGTTTGTAATGGTTATACACAGCCACCGATAAAATTTTAATGGCTTTTTCTTGCTGAATGACATATTCCTTGAATTTTTCATGGATCTCTTCAGGAGTTGGCAATTGCGCAGGAGAAAAGCTAGACCCTGTGGGGGATTGCTTGACTTCTTCTTGAATGATTTCATTGCAAAGGTTAATGCACTCATCACAAATATAGACAGTAGGCCCAGCAATTAATTTGCGTACCTCATTTTGGTTTTTACCACAGAAGGAGCAAATCAGACCTGAATCTTGAGAGTGACGTTTTTTTGCCATGTAATAACCTCGCGCTTATGTCTCTTCTTTGCGAATAGCCGTTCGCTCAGTAATCACTGAATCGATCAAGCCATATTCCATGGCTTCATAACTACTCATAAAATTATCTCTCTCCGTGTCTTGTCGAACTTGATCTGGGGTTTTTCCTGTATGTTTGGACATAATTTCATTCATGGTCTTTTTCACTAACATGGTTTCTCTGGCATGAATTTCAATATCTGTGGCCTGGCCTTGATATCCTCCCAGTGGCTGGTGAATCATCACGCGTGAATGAGGCAATGCATAGCGTTTGCCTTTTTCTCCTGCTCCCAATAGCAGCGCGGCTGCGCTGGCGGCTTGACCGATACAAATCGTAGAGACATGGGGTTTGATGAATTGCATGGTATCATAAATGGCCATACCAGCGGTGACCACTCCCCCAGGAGAGTTGATGTAGAGGCTAATGTCTTTCTCTGGATTTTCAGATTCTAGGAATAACAGCTGCGCGACAATGAGATTGGCCATATTCTCTTCTATTTGGCCAACCAAGAAAATCAAACGCTCTTTGAGTAGGCGAGAGAAAATATCATAAGCACGCTCACCTTGGGGGCTGCGTTCCACCACCATGGGGACCAGATTTTGAGAAATATCCAAAGTTGACATCACAATACTCCTTACATTTGCTTGATTCGTTCAGTATACAAAGAATCTAGGGGTTCTGCATCAGCTCACTATAACGATATGTCTTTTCCTGATGTTCTATGGTCTCTAATAGATGCTTGAGCACTGCTCGATTCCAAGCGTTTTTTTGGGCTTTGGCAACAGTGTCTTGTTGAGCAGCGAGCCTTTTTAAGGCGGCTTCTGGATTCTGGAATTTTTGGGCCATATTTACGAGGTTTTCATAGACATCCTTTTGTTCAACCTTTAACTCTGCTGTACGGATGATTTTTGATAATACCAAGTCGCCCCTGATCTCATCGCGGACAGAGGCTGTTTCCTCCGCCGTGAGTAGGTCTTCCAATTGACTCAGTTCGATCGTTTCTAAGTCTACTAATCCTTTCTCGAAAAACTGATAGGAAAAGGCATTGATTAAATACTGGCGATACAACATCTGAGGCAGAGCGATGTCAGCATGCCATTTGGCCATTGTTATTCTTAAGAGTTCCATTTGCTTATCCAGCAGTAATTCATCTAAGGTTGCTGTGAGCTGTTCTCTGACCGCATCGCGCAAATCATGCACGGTGGAATCTTCTTCGAGCAATTCTTGGGCGAAGGCATCATCAAGTGCAGGTAATATGGGGTGGTTTACTTCTTTTACCTCGATATTGAAGACTAAGGTTTGACCGGAGTATTTTGGCTCCTGAGCGAAATTCTTAGGCATTGTGAGTTCAACGGAGTGTTTATCCCCAGCCTTTAGACCAATAAGCTGAGCACGCAAACCAGGAATGGCCCCTCCACTATTTATAGTGGCAGTGAAAGGATAAGGCGCTTCACCAATGGTGCAGAGCTCTTCTACTATCTCACCGTTTTGATCCTTGGTTTCTAGGGCGATGCCCACACGATCGCCTTCTTTGGCTGGTTCCTCAGTCAATTCCCACGAAGCATGTTCTCTTCTCATTTCTTTGAGTGCTTTTTCAACATCTAAGTCTTCGATTTTTCCGACCGCTTTCTCAAAGGATTTATCTGAAAAATCGATCAATTCAAACTCAGGCTCCACTTCAAATTTCGCTGAAAATACATAGTCCTTATCGAGCTCATTGGTGATATCATCGATAACGGGAGGGGTAATGGGTGTGGCATTTTCTTGCTCACAGGCTTTTCTCAACCATTCAGTTTCTCGGTAGCGTTGGATGATGTCTGCACGGATCCGTTCGCCATGCTGCTTGCGCAAGTAACGAAGCTTTAAGCTGCTGTTTTTTCGAAAGCCTGGAATGTTAACACTCTTTTCTGCTTCTTTGAGTTGTTTGTCCACTTCTTTCTCGATAGTGCCTAGGGGGATGGTGATGGTGAATTCCATCGAAATATTATCTTGATTTACGGTCACTTGCATAACTTAACACTCCAACTTGAACATCTGGTGCGAGGGGAGAGACTCGAACTCTCACAGGGTTTCCCCCACTGGAACCTAAATCCAGCGCGTCTACCAATTCCGCCACTCTCGCGGTTCCAGTAGCCATTAGACATGAAATCAGGTGGTTTTTCAAGTCTATTTTAAGTGCAAGCTATATCAAGTGAAAATGTTTTCTGGATAAGTCGACGTGGAGCCATTTTTCTATCCACATTTTAAGGTGTTGTCTTTTGTCTCTCGAATTGAGTCGATAATGGGGATCACTGGGGAACAGATGAGCCGCTTCGGGGAAGTGCTCAAGAACCCCATTGGGGTGTTGTCCTTGAAAAAGACGCAGAATGCTGGGGTCGATGTTCGCATAGCGCAGTGCATGGTAATCTTGAGTGTGGTTGCCCCATAGGTGCTTGACTTCATTGAGTTTTTCTTGCATTTGTTTTTCAGTGCGCACCCAACCATAGTGATAAATATGGGCATGTGCCAAGGCAGCACGTGGGTAACGCGCGCGTCGGTTATTTTTATCAAGAATGAGCCAGTAGAGGCCATCGGGGGCATAGCTGCGCAAGGTATTGCGTAGCATTCGAGGCGCACGTCGGTACCAAGCCGGAGAGTCTAGGTAGGTAGCCACATTGCCATAGAAGTGATAATAGTCAAATACCAAGGCCTCCACATTCAAAGCGGCTTGTGCTGCAGCCGCTTTGATGGAGGGCAAATCTTTTTCATGAAGAATTTCATCAGCTTCCAGATAAAGTACCCAATCCCCCTGACAGTTGAATTGAGCTATCATTTTTTGTTGGGCGTAGGTGTATCCTTTGTGGGGAATGTGGTGATTCCAGTGGGTGTGAAGAATTTTGAGTTTTTCCTGAGGCAGAGTGTGGAGTTTTTCTAGGGTATTGTCGTCGCAAGGCCCCAGCGCAATGATGAATTCATCACATAAAGACAGGGCAGATTGAATAGAAAGTAAGAAGGGATACCCGAGCTTTTCAGGGTTCTTTAAAAAGGTAAATCCGCTAATGGACATGGTGAAAACACGTTAAACTCATAGCCATTGTACAAACTTTGGGGGAAAAGGTCTAAAATAACCGCTCGTTGAGTGGCTAACTTGTTGCCTTTTAAAAATAGCATGCTAGAATAGAGTTTTTGTGAAGAGGTGTGAATGCCTAGTGTACGAGTCAATTCTGAAGATGTAGAGGGCGCCATCCGTCGGTTGAAGCGCCTGAGCGAGAGGGCCGGTATTTTGAGTGAATTGCGAAAAAAGCGCATGCACTATATTAAGCGTGCGGTGCAGCGTCAGGCCGATAGAGCCGCAGCCGTGAAGCGTCATTTGCGCAAATTGCAGCGTGAGATGCCTCAACCCAGAGATAAGCGTGCAGCGCGGTATTTCAAGAAGAGCTAGGGCAGTATCCTCATGTCAGTAGTCAAGACATCGATTCAGGAGGCGTTGAAATCTGCAATGAAATCAGGGGATTCTATGCGTCGTGATGCTATTCGTTTGATTTCTGCTGCCATGAAGCAAATCGAAGTGGATGAGCGTCGAGAGCTCTTGGATGCAGATGTGTTTGGTATTTTGGCGAAGATGAAAAAACAGCGAGAAGAATCCATTGTTCAGTATGAAAAAGCCTCGCGTGAAGATTTGATTGCCAAAGAGCGTTTCGAAATGGCTGTAATCGAGGGATTTCTACCCACTCCACTGGATGAGGCTGCAGTCAAAGCAGCCGTTATAGAGGCCATTTCTGAGTTGAAAGCCGATGGCATTAAAGACATGGGTCGTGTGATGAATCATTTGCGCACTGCCTTGACGGGTCGATGTGACATGTCTGCATTGTCGGCGTTAGTCAAACAGCAGCTTGGCGGTGGTTGAGTCTAGTTACCGAGCATTCATTGATGAATTGCTATCTCGAATCGATATTCTCGATTGCGTGCGTCCTTATTTGCAGTTAAAGCGTCGCGGTATGTATTTTGTGGCGTGTTGCCCATTTCATCAAGAAAAAACCCCCTCATTTTATGTGTTCCCCACAAAGCAACGTTATCATTGTTTTGGCTGTGGAGTGGGGGGGGATGTCATTCACTTCATCCAAGCCATTCAGGGGGTAGATTTTAAAACGGCGATTTCTCAATTGGCTGGCAGTGTGAATATGACATTGCCTTCCTATAGTCCTCGTCAAGAGGCCAAGGATAAGCTCAAGGAGGTGTTGTTAGAAGCCCTCGCTCAGATGAGCCATTATTATCAGGGAGCTTTGCGCAAACATGCGCCTGCGATCGAGTATTTAAAGGGGCGTGGTATGTCGGGTGAAGTCTGTGGTACTTACGCATTGGGCTATGCCCCCGGTGGTGAGTATTGTCGCGCTTTAAATATTCCTGATGGCGTCTTGCAAAAAGCGGGTTTATTGTCTGGTCGCTGGCCAAAGTTTTCAGATCGCGTGATGTTTCCCATTCGCAATATTAAAGGAGAGGTATTGGGTTTTGGTGGACGCACCATGGGGGATGAGCATCCCAAATATTTAAATTCTCCGACTACAGAAGTTTTCCATAAAAGTGAAGTCTTGTATGGGTTATACGAGTGTATCAAGCATCGCAATATCCATGAGCCTTTGTATTTGGTGGAAGGATATATGGATGTATTGGCGCTTGCGAATGTGGGATGCTTTCAGGCATTGGCCACATTGGGCACAGCGCCGAGTGCATCACATATTCGCTTGTTGTGGCGTTACACGGATAAATTGGTATTGTGTTTTGATGGTGATGCAGCAGGGGTGCGTGCAGCGATGCGGGCCTTGTCTCATGCCCTACCGACCCTCACTCCAGATAGATTATTAAAATTGGTGTTACTGCCCCAGGGGGAAGATCCAGATTCTTGTATTGCCAAAGGCGGATTGGAAACCATGCAGCAGCGTTTTAACGCGGCCGAGGATTGGCCAGATTGGTTGCTGGCTCAATTGCGAGGCGACGATCACAGTCTGAGTGCGCGGGTGCAGTGGGTGCGTGCGGCGCTGCAAGCTGTGGAGGGATTGGATGTGCCCTTGCTGTATGAAAGTTTTTTGGAAAAATTAAGTTTATTATCAGGATTTACGCGTGAACAGTTGAGAGGTTATCGAGAGAAACCGATGCAATCGACTCCAGAGAAGGCATTCGGAACCAAGTTGCCTGACGATCCGGTATTGTTTGCCATCGGTATTTTATTGGGCCAGCCTGAATTGGCAACCGCATTTCATTTCAACGATGCGCAGAGGGTGTCACAATTGCCGCATGGAGAATTGTTGCTCTCGATTCTAGAACAACTGAGAAACTCTCCAGATTGGACAGCAGCGCGATTATTAAATCACTGGAGGGGAGAAGAGGGCCATGAATTGCTCTCTCAATTGGTTGGGATGGATTTTCCGTCTTGGAAGCCAGAAGAGGCCAAAGACAGTTGGGTGGGGTTGATGAGAAAAGTGGAGCAGTTGGCATTAACTCGTGTGATTGAGGGGAAATTGGATAAAGCGCGTCGTGGAGAATTGACCAATGACGATAGAGAAGAATTATTAAAACTCATGTCTGAGAAAGCGCAGTTGCAAAAGTCTTTGTTGCAGGTTTAGCGATGTTATTGGTTGAGCCGGGAGTGTGTTATGTCGTTGCAACGCCCATTGGGCATTTGGGAGATTGTAGTGGGCATGCCTGTGCCGTATTGTCTGAAGTCGATGTGATTTTGGCAGAGGATACTCGGGTAACCGGGCATTTACTACAGCACCTGGGGATTGAAGGTTCAGTACATGCTTTGCATCGACACAATGAAGCCCATGCACTCACACGCTGGGTGGAGCAATTGCAACAGGGTAAGCGTGTGGCCTTGGTCAGTGATGCGGGCACGCCGGGGATCCATGATCCTGGAGGAGCATTGGTGAGTGCTTGCCATGCGGCAGGTATTGTGGTGAAAACGATTGCGGGCCCCAGTGCACTGACTGCGGCATTGAGTGTGAGTGGGTTGCCAGTAGTCCCTTTTATTTTTGTGGGTTTTTTGGGAGCCGAGCCTTCTCGGCGTCGCTCGCAATTGGCGTTATTGGCCAGTGAGAGGAGAACCATGGTGTTTTATGAAGCCCCGCATCGCATTCTAGAAACACTCAAAGATATGAAAGCCGTTTTTGGTGGGGACCGATTGGCAAGCTTGAGTAAGGAGTTGACGAAGCGTCATGAGCATACCATTCGTGATTCTCTGTCAGGGGTAGAGCAATGGTTAATGGCAGAGTCTGCACGCACGCGGGGGGAATTTGTACTCATTGTAAGTGGTGCACCGGAGCAGTTGGAGATGCATTCTCCTTCATCAGAGGAGGCGCTCAAAGTATTGCTGAAGGAATTGTCGGTTTCTAAAGCGGCGAAAGTGGCCCATCAACTCTTTGGGGGGGAGCGTGCTGAATGGTATGCATTGGCTATGCGCATAAAAGACTTGAGTCAGTCCCGCTAAATGCTATGATGATTGCATGAATACACGAGCCACCTTTGCTATTATTTCTCACCCGGATGCCGGTAAAACCACGGTGACAGAAAAACTGTTGTTGCATTCTGGAGCCATTCATTTAGCGGGCAGTGTGAAAGCCAGAAAAAGTGCTCGGCATGCCACCTCAGATTGGTTGGCTTTAGAGAAGGCCCGAGGGATTTCGGTAACGACCTCTGTGATGCAATTTGATTATGGCGGGAGACGTTTTAATTTATTGGATACTCCCGGACATGCAGATTTCTCTGAGGATACGTATCGTACCTTGACGGCTGTGGATTCTGCGTTGATGGTGATTGATGCGGTTAAAGGCGTAGAGTCGAGAACCAAGCAATTGTTTGCGGTGTGTCAAAGGCGTGAGACACCCATCATCACGTTTATCAATAAATGCGATAGGGCCTGTCGTGAGCCTTTGGATTTATTAGATGAATTACATCTGGAATTGGGGTTGCATCCAGTCATTGTCACTTGGCCAATTGGTTTGGGCAGTGAATTTGTCGGCGTTTATCATGTGCTCAGAAATGAGGTGCATTATTATCCTGCTAGTAGTGATAGGGAATGCAAGCGGGTGCATGAAGTGCGAAAAGGCATAGAATCAGTCGCGGAGTGGATCCCTGAACAGTATCCCGTTTGGAAAGAAACTTTGGAATTGGTGATGGCCGCTCAAGGAAGCTTTGACAGAGAGGGGTATTTATCAGGCCAGCAAACACCAGTATTTTTTGGATCTGCAATGAATCAAATGGGGGTGGGAGAGTTGATAGAAGGTTTGGCAGAGATGAGCCCGCCGCCTTTGCCTAGAGCCTCTCACACGCGCTTGGTGTCTCCAGATGAGAAAGAATTTTCAGCCTTTGTGTTTAAGATACAGGCGAATATGGATCCCAAGCATCACGATCGTTTGGCGTTTGCGCGCATTTGTTCTGGGCAGTTCCAGGAGGGCATGAAAGTCCATCAAGTGCGAACGGGCAAGCAGATGACGTTTCAGCAAGGATTACAGATGTTGGCCAATGAGCGCAGTGCAGTCAAAGAAGCTTATCCTGGAGATATCATTGGGATTTACAATCACGGCAACATTCAAATTGGAGATAGTTTTACGCAAAAGTCTTCATTGCAATTCACAGGCATTCCTTTTTTTGCCCCTGAATTGTTTCGCCGTGTGGTATTGAGTGATCCATTAAAAGCCAAGGCATTGAATAAGGGCTTAGATCAGTTGGCCCAAGAGGGGGCGGTTCAGGTATTTCGACCTCTGATGGGCAATGAAGTCTTAATTGGGGCCATCGGGCAATTGCAGTTTGATGTGGTGGCTTATCGATTAGAAACCGAATATCAGGTGAATTGTACTTATGAAGCGAGTCGCGTGCAGTTGGTGCGCTGGATAGAGGGTGAGTACGATATGCTAAAGCGCTTTGAGGAGAAGTGTGCCGCGCAGCTGGCGCGTGATGGCAGTGAGACCTTATGCTTTATGGCCACGAGTCGTGTGAATCTCGAATTAACTCAGGAGCGTTGGCCTGAGTTGAAGTTCCACGATACGCGTGAGTATCAAGGATGATTGCTATACTGTTTTTGGTGATGGTTGTGGGGTTATTCTATACGGCTCATCTGCAACGCTGGTCTCGTTTTTCTTCCCTGTTATCGATTGCTGTGGTCACCTTGTTGGGGCTTGGTTATTTCGGGCAGTGGCCTGAGCGTTATCAGGCATTTCGTCAAGAGAGAATGGTGCGGCAGTGGTCAACGCTACCTCCAGGTGCTTTGTTTGCACGCTTGCATCAAACTGCGGCTGCACACCCCCAAGATTTAACGGGTTGGTTATTGCTTGCTAAATTGGCACGCCAAATGGGAGATCCCCATGTCGATGCGTATATTGCCAAAGCGGCCGCTTTGGCTCCCAAAGAGCCTCGCGTGCAATTGTTGTTGGCAGAGCAAGCCTGGTTAACAGGGAACTCGCAGGATTGTTTGGCCTCCATTGCAGAGATGCAAGCTTTGGTAGAGCAATACCCGGATGCCACTTCTGCTTGGGCCTTGCTGGCCCAGTTGAATGAAAAATTACAGAACAAAGCGGCTGCAAAAGAAGCTTGGCAGCATTTGGCAGCGCACTATCCCCCTGGGAGTCGCGAGTATCAGTGGGTGATAAGGAGGTATGTCGTACATGAACCTGTCAGGGATTGCAACAGGAACGCCAAGAAATGTTAGGCTTGGGGAGCCGCTGGATAAATGAATTCGCGCCCCATCGCGCAGCGCACACAACAAGGGGGTGTCAAACCAAAATAGAAATTTCCGGTTGAAGTGATGGTGAATTCCGTTTAGCTGCCTATTGTCTAATCCGTTAATAAATTGACAATAAGACGAACCATCAGATCTTTCTGTTTTGGATCGCTTTCTGCAATCAGCAAGGCAAGCGCAACAAGTCCTTTGTCATTTAGCTTAATCGCCGTATTTTGTAATCTAAGGTACAGCAAAAAAATAAGGCAGCCAATGCGTTTATTGCCGTCGCTGAAAGGATGATCTTTGATAATGAAATACAATAAATGTGCAGCACGTTCTTCGATGGTTTTATACAGCGGTTCACCAGCGAATGTTTGCTCGATATTACCTAAAATACTTTGAAGACCCTGTTCACGTTCATTACCAAAGAGGGCGGTTGTCTCGTTTCTGGCAGCAAGATCTGACTTTAACGTTTCGATGGCATGAATGGCTGCGTTATAACTTAATCTTTCAACTGGTTGTCGACCTTGTGCAGGTAGGATTAATTTATCCTCATCATAAGCCAGTAGTAAGTGCCACGTTTTGGTGTAATTCATGATCAATTGTATTGTTTCAATGCCAATATCATTTGTTAAATCATTTTGTGTGAGTGTTTTTTGTAGTAGCTCAATGGATTGCTGGAGTTCTTTGACTCCATGTTCAGCTAAACGCTTTTTATTTAGCGTATACCCTTTAATTAAGTGTTTATTTAATACTGACGTTGCCCACTGTCTAAATTCAGTACCACGCTTTGAGTGAACACGATATCCAACTGAAATAATGAGATCTAAATTGTAATGTTTGGTATCGTAGGTTTTACCATCAGTAGCAGTTATCCGGAAATTCCGGATAACTGCATCTTCTTCCAATTCACCTTCTTTAAAGACATTATTGATATGCTCCGAGATGGTCCTGATATTTTTTTCAAATAAATCAGAGAGTTGTTTTTGGGTCAGCCAGACGGTTTCCTCCGATAGGTTAACTTTTAGTTCAATATGCCCGTCTTTGGTTTTATATATGACCACATCTGACATAAAATGCTTGTCCATTTAATTTGCTTTGCAAATCCCATTCTACCATAAATTTTCTATACATTGATAAGCACCTGAGTCCCAGGGCTGTTCCATTAAAAATATTTGGGTGCATTTTTCAGGCCTTTTGATTTTTTTGTTTTTCAAAACAAGCAGGTAATAATACTTTGCTCAAAAATACCCCTCCCGGCGCTTCGCGCACGGCAAGCGGGATTAAGTGGTCGTTGATATAAAAAACAAGGGGTTGCGCAATTGGCTTATGACCAAGAGACAGGCGTGCGCGAGGGCAGGCTCGGAGAAAGCGGGAATTTCCCTAAGCAAGTAAGCCCCTCGCTTTCGCGAGGGTGACAAGGGTGACAAGGAGCTGCAGAGGCGTGCCCGCTTTGGTTCACCTCAACCCGCTGACGACAATTCTTGTTCCATCTGGGTGAT